>DATNDQ010000066.1:0-14712 GCA_035553475.1 Gemmatimonadales bacterium | reverse complement strand
GTCGGAGCAGCTGAGGACGCCGGCGATGACGGCAGCGGGCACGAGGCCCCGGCGGACTACACGGAACATGTCGACTCCAGAGGGATGAGGGCCTGGGCCCAGGAATGCTCAGGGTACGCACGCAGCCAGTCCAGCTTGCCGCACGCTTTGGCACAACGCAGACAGGGGAACGGATCAAGAGGATCGTCGCCCGCAGGCCTCGAGGACTCTTCCTGCGCGCGGAGGCGGGCGACATAGCGCGGCCACACCGCCTGCAACGACTCACTATGCAGATCGGCGACGACGTCCACCTCATTGAAGCCGTACTCGGACAGCTGACAGCAGGTCGACAGACGTCCGCGAGCGTCGACGTACACCCGCCGGAGCGCGAATGTGTCGCACCGAACCTCGGGCTCATCCGACGGTGCACCGTAGTCGATCTGGATCGCCGTACGCATCCCGGGCCGTCGTGCCACCGCATTGATCTCACGGACCACGGGGAGCCATTCCTCGGGCGGAAGATCCGAATCCCGCAGGACGCTCCCCGGCACCGGCTGGGGCAGTATGTAATGAAGGCGGATGCAGCCAAGCCCTTCAGCCAGATCCGCCACGTCACTGATCTGATGACGATCGCGGCGATCGATCACGATCGAAAGCTCGACGGGAACCTGCCGGCTGGTGAGCATCGTCACGGCCAGGAGTACCCGGCGGAACGAATCGCGCCCCCGCTCGGCGTCATGCACCTGCGCATCGGCGCCCGAGAGCGAGAGGCGAACGGCCTGCGGCGGATGGCGGTCCAGCAGGGGCATCACCCGCCCCAGATGCCACCCGTTCGACACGAACCGGTACGGAACCTCCCGCTCGGCACAGGCGGCAATGACATCGGCGAACCGGGGATGCAGCAGCGGCTCACCCCCCGTGAAACTCGCGGTGACGTCGCCAAAGAGGTGCCGGGCATCGTCGAGCGTCCGCTCGATCAGCGAAACGTCGAGCGCCTGCACCGTCGTGACGTCGTCACGGATGCAGTGTGGGCACCGGAGATTGCAGTGCTGAGTGAGGGCGAAACCGAGCAGCACGATGGGCGGCCTAGAAAACGGTGCTGCCGCCGATGCCGCCCCCGCCCGGAATTCCCGAGATCAGCGTGAGGTCGGTGAGCTTGGGGAGCTCCGTCAACTCAGGAGCTTGCCACGGACGCTTTCCGGGGGTGGGCTCGTCTTGTAGTTGGGGTGATTCCACGATCATCCTCTTATGTGCGGACAGGGGTTGATAGTCTGCCGGTTGCCTGGCCATCCGTGCCGTGACTGGGAACACGCGCAAATCTACGGGCGGGAGCCCTTCCGACATCGTCCGGAATTGGGATTCTGAATCCCGCCTTCGAACGGCCGCGGCCAACCGTTCCCGACATACGCCCGTCTAACTGGCGACTCCGCAAGCGATTAAGGGGACTCTCCGCTGGCACGGGCCCTGCTTTAGTGAATCTATCGGATATGGATATCCCACGCGCTCCAGTCAAGAACCGCAAGCGGCTGATCCAGGGTGGTATCGGGATCGGCGTGCTGATCGTGTTGACCCTCATCATTTCCTCGCTCTCCCCGGCCGCCCCTCCGGTGGACCGGGGAACGTTGTGGGTCGATTCCGTGCGCCAGGGACCGATGGTCCGAGATCTCCGTGGCCCCGGTACCCTCGTCCCCGAGCACATCCGGTACATCACCGCCCTGTCCGCGGGCCGCGTCGACAAGGTGTTGGCGCAGCCCTCTTCGCATGTGAAGCCTGGGGATGTCCTCCTCGAGCTCTCCAACCCCGACGTGCAAATCCAGGCCCTGCAGGCCGAGGAGCAGTTGACGGCGGCGAGGGCACAGCTGGTGAGTCTGCGCACCACCCTTGAGACACAGCGGCTGGCACAGGCGGGGACGCTGGCCACGATGCGCACCGCATACGCGAAGGCACAGCGCGACGTCAGCGAGGCTGACAGCCTCGCCGCCATTCATCTATTGTCTCAATTCGAAGTGGCATCCCGCCGGGATATCGCCACGGAAGACTCGGCCCGTCTGGACATCGAGCAGCAGCGGCTGGTCCTGATGACGGAGACGGTGGATTCCCAGCTCGCCGTGCAGCAGTCCCAGGTGGACCGGCTCCGCGCCATCGCCGACTTCCAGCAGAACGTGGTGCGCTCCCTCGAGGTTCGCGCTCCCGACTCAGGCGTGGTCTCCGACCTCACGCTCCAGCTCGGTCAGTACGTCACCGCGGGGACCCAACTCGCGAAGGTGGTCCAGCCATCCAAGCTGAAGGCCGTCCTCCAGATCCCTGAAACGCAGGCCAAAGACGTCGTCATCGGGCAGGCTGCGTCCATCGACACCCGGAACGGCATCATCCCGGGGCACGTGGTGCGGTCGGACCCGAACGCGATCAACGGGACGGTGGCCGTGGACGTGGCGCTCGACGGGACGGCGCCCGGGATGCGGCCCGACCTCTCGGTCGACGGGACCATCGTCGTCGAACGCCTCAACAATGTGCTCTTCACGGGCCGTCCCGCGTACGGCCAGCCGAACAGCACCATCGGGATGTTCAAGATCTCCGATGACGGCAAGTACGCCACGCGGGTGCAGGTCCAGGTGGGCCGGAATTCGGTGGGCAGCATCGAAATCATCCGGGGCCTGGCGGTACGCGACTCGGTCATTCTCTCGGATATGTCCCAGTGGGATAACGTCGATAAGGTGCGCATCAAGAGATAGGTGTCAGGGGCCAGGGGTCAGGGACCAGTGGCGCGACTGACGCCCGACCCCCGGCCCCTCAACAAGGAGACCAAATGGCGAGCAATGGCAATTCACTGATTCAGCTGCAGGGCATCAAGAAGGTCTTCTACACGGACGAAGTGGAGACCCACGCTCTGGCAGAGGTCCATCTCGATGTGCTGAAGGGGGAGTATGTCGCCATCTCGGGGCCGTCGGGGTGCGGCAAGACCACCCTGCTCTCGATCCTCGGGCTCCTCGATACGCCGTCCGATGGCCAGTACATCCTGGACGGGCGGCCCGTCGCGAATCTGTCAGCCGCTGACCGCGCCCGCGTCCGGAACCGGCAGATCGGGTTCATCTTCCAGGCCTTCAATCTCATCGGCGATCTGACGGTGTACGAGAACGTCGAGCTTCCCCTCACCTACCGCGGCATGTCGGCGGGGGACCGCAAGCAGCGGGTCCAGCAGGCGCTCGAGAAGGTCGGGATGTCGCACCGGATGAAGCATTACCCGGCGCAGCTTTCCGGCGGTCAGCAGCAGCGCGTGGCAGTCGCGCGCGCCGTGGCCGGTGACCCGGCGATCCTCCTTGCCGACGAGCCTACCGGAAACCTCGACAGTTCGAACGGCGAATCGGTGATGGAGCTGCTCCGCGAGCTGCACAAGGGTGGCGCCACGATCTGCATGGTCACGCACGATCCCCGGTACGCGCGGCATGCCGACCGCAATATCGAGCTGTTCGACGGCCGGGTCCTGGAGGAGCACGCGGGCGCGAAGAGCGGGGATTAGGGATTGGTGATGGGGGATTGGTGTTCTCCGTGAAGTGCCCCATCCCGAATCCCGAATCCCCAATCCCGTAGCAACGGAGCCGTTATGGACTCGCTCTTCCAGGATCTTCGCTACGCCGCGCGTTCGCTGGCCCGGACACCCGTCCTAGCCGTCGCGGCAGTGCTGACACTCGGCATCGGCATCGGTGCCAACAGCGCGATGTTCGGCGTGGTGGACCGGCTCTTCTTCCGGCCCCCGGCGCAGGTGAAAGACCCGGGCCGCGTACGCGCCGTCGATTTCACGGTCACGTCGCGGACGTTCGGCACCTACACCGAGCCGCTCGGTACTTATCCCCGGCTCGTGGACTTCCAGCGACGCGCGCACGCGTTTACCGGCGTCGCCGCCTACGCTGGGCATCAGTTCTCCCTCGGCACCGGAGAGGGGGCTCAGAGGGTCGATGCGATCCTCGTGTCGGCGCAGTTCTTCACCGTCGCCGGAATTCAGCCCGTCCTCGGTCGCTTCTTCTCCGATTCCGAGAACAGCGCCGCCCAGGCCACCCACGTCGCCGTCATCTCGAGCGAGTTCTGGCATCGCCAGTTTGGCGGCGCTCCGAGCGTCCTCGGCACGACGCTGCAGCTCGGCCGCAGCTCGTACACCGTCGTCGGCATCGCGCCGCCGAAGTTCGGCGGTTTCGAGATGCACGTGCCGGACGTCTGGATGCCGATGGGCGCGGCCGCCCCCGAAGCGCTCTGGGGCCACGTGCTCACCTGCGACGGCTGCTATTGGTTCGGCGGTGTCGTGGGACGTCTCGCGCCCAACGTCACGATCGCACAGGCCGCCGCTGAAGCGACGGCGCTCTACCGCAACTACGTACCGGCAGAGGGGAAACCCCAGGACTCGGATTCCACCGCGACGGCGCGGCTGAGCTCGCTCAATCAGGCCATGGTCGGCGAAGGCCCAACGGGACCGCTCTCGATCTGGCTCGCCGCCGTATGCGGGATCGTGTTGCTGATTGCCTGCGCCAACGTCGCGAATCTTCTGCTCGCGCGGGCGGTTCAGCGCCGGCGGGAGATCGCCCTCCGCGTAGCGCTGGGGTCCTCCCGCGGGCGCCTGATTCGCCAGCTGTTCGTCGAGAGCACGCTTCTGGCGGTCCTGGGCGGTGCGGCGGCCGTCCTGGTGGCGATGTGGGCCGGTCCGGTACTGCGGGCGGCGATCATCTCGGAAGCCAACGCCGCGGACGCCGTCGACACCCGGATGCTGATCTTCACGGCGGCCGGAGCCCTGGCCACCGCCCTGCTCGCCGGGGTGGCACCCGCCCTGCACGCGATCGCTCCGGACATCTCGGGAGCACTGAAGTCAGGAGCCCGGGAGGGGCACTTCCAGCGGTCGTTCACGCGTACGGGACTGCTTGTCGGGCAAGTCGCGCTCACCCTCGTCCTGCTGACCGGGGCGGGCCTCTTCGTCGCCACCCTGCGTCACGTTCAAGGTCTCCGCCTCGGCTTCGACGCGGACCGCCTGATCGTGGCCTCGGTCGATCTCGACGGGATGGGTCTCAAGAAGCCGGCGATCATGGATATGTACCGCCGCATTCAGAATCGAGTGGCCCAGGTCCCTGGAGTCACGAGCGCTTCGCTGTCCATCGGCACGCCCTTTCAGGCGTCCTGGGCGGTCGGACTCAAGGTTCCGGGGCGCGACTCCCTGCCCAGCGTGAAAACGGGTGGGCCCTATATCGACGCGGTGACCCCCGAGTACTTCCGCACGATGGGCACGGCGATCCGGCAGGGGCGGTCATTCACGGACGCCGACACCTGGGGCGCGGAACACGTAGCCATCGTCAACGAGACTTTCGCGAAGATGGTGTGGCCCGGGGAGAGCGCGCTCGGCAAGTGTCTCTTGATCGGCGGCGACGAACAGAAGAAACAGACCCCCGGGTGTACCCTGGTGGTCGGGGTGTCCGAAGACTCGCGGCGGAGCGACGTGAGGGAGGAGACCAATCTCCAGTACTACGTCCCCCTCGCTCAGTCGGACTCACTGTTCTCGGATGGGCCCAGCTCCCTGCTCGTCCGGACGGTGGGGGCCTCCCGCGACTACGAAGCCAACGTGCGGCGTGCCGTGCAGGCGACTGATCCGTCCCTCCCCTTCCCGTCGGTCAGCCCGATGCCGCAGCTCTTCGCGAACCGCCTGCGCCCGTGGCGGCTCGGGTCTTCGTTGTTCAGCCTCTTCGGCGGGCTGGGCCTGCTCCTCTCGGCCATCGGCCTCTACGGCGTGCTGAGCTACATGGTCTCCCAGCGGACGTCGGAGCTGGGCATCCGCGTCGCGCTTGGCGCCGCGCGCCGCGATCTCCTCACGATGATCGTGAGTCAGGGGCTCAAGGTCACGGCGATCGGTCTCGCGATCGGCGTCGTCGGCTCGCTGATCGCGGGCAAGGCGCTCAGCTCGTTGCTGTACGGGGTCTCCCCGCACGACCCGGTCGTCCTCTCGCTCGTGGCCGTGGTCCTGGTGCTTGTCGCGACCCTCGCCAGCTATTTCCCCGCGCTCCGCGCCACTCGCGTCGACCCGATGGTCGCGCTGAGGCACGAATGATCCAGCTCCGGAACATCGAGAAGAGCTACCCCGTGGCCGGAGGCCAGAGTTTTGTGCTCCGCCAGATCACCATGGACATCCATGGTGGTGAGTTCGTCACCGTCATGGGGCCGTCGGGGGCGGGCAAGTCGACCCTGCTCGCGATCCTCGGCATGCTCGACGGCCAGTGGACCGGCGAATACCAGCTGTTCGACCAGCAGGTCCACAAGATGAAGCCGAAGGACCGCGTGGCCCTGCACAAGAAGTACGTCGGGTTCGTCTTTCAGCAGTACCACCTGCTCGACGATCTCACGGTCGCCGAGAATCTCGACATCCCCCTGTCGTACCGGGACATCAAGAAGGCGGAGCGGCAGGCCGTCGTGGCCGACACGCTCGACCGGTTCGGGATGGTGGCGAAGAAGGACCTGTACCCGCGGCAACTCTCAGGCGGGCAGCAGCAGCTGGTCGCCGTGGCGCGCGCGGTCATCCACAAGCCGCAGCTGCTCCTCGCGGACGAGCCCACCGGCAATCTCCATTCCGAGCAGGGCCGCGAGATCATGGAGCTCTTCAAGATGCTGAACGCCGGGGGCACCACGATCGTGCAGGTGACGCACTCGGAATCGAACGCCGCCTACGGCAACCGGATTGTGAATCTGAAGGACGGCTGGTTGGCGAAATAACGGGGATGAGGGATTCGGGATGAGGGATAGGGAGGCTTCGGGGCCGACCCAATCCCAAATCCCCAATCCCGAATCTCCCGAGACGGGAGGCTGCATGGAGACGCTCATCCAGGACCTGAAGTACGCCGTCCGTTCGCTCAGGAATTCAGCAGGCTTCACCACCGTGGCGATTCTCACGCTGGCGCTCGGCATCGGCGCCAACGCCGCGATCTTCTCGGTGGTCAACGGCGTCCTGCTCGAGCCCCTTCCCTACAAGGATCCGGGCCAGCTGGTCACCGTCAATCACTTTTATCCGTCCCTGAACTCCCTTCGTGCGCCCGTCTCGGCCCCCGGATTCCGCGACTACAGCGCCCGCACCGATCTGTTCTCCACGGCGGCGGTCGAGAATTACGTGGCCACGAACCTGACCGGCGCCGGGGAGCCCGAGCGCATCCTCGTCGCCAAGGTGACGGGCGGATTCTTCCCGACCTTGGGCGTCCCGCCGGCCGTGGGCCGAGCGCTCCAGCCTGATGAAGCGGCGGCCGGCAAGGATCACGTGGCGGTGCTCAGTTACGGATTCTGGCAGCGGAAATTCGGCGGCTCTCCGGACGCGCTGAAGCAGTCACTCATTCTGAACAACGAGAGCTACCAGATCGTGGGCGTGATGCCGTCCACCTTCAAGGACTTCTTCGCCGGCGGAACCGACGTCTACACGCCGAAATGGTTCCAGCCGGAGGATCTGGCCGACAACCGCCGGACCAACGAGTTCCTGCCCTTCGTCGCCCGGCTCGCGCCCGGCGTTACGCTCGAAAAGGCGCAGACGGACATGCACGCGCTGGCCGTGCAGCTCCGCACGCAATACACCGCCAACTACGCGCCCGACTGGGACCTCAAGGTGACGTCCCTCGGGGTCGCCAACGCGCAGACGTTGCGCACGAGTCTCCTGCTCCTCCTGGGCGCCGTGGCCGTCGTCCTGCTCATCGCGTGTGCAAACGTCGCGAACCTCCAGCTCGCGCGGACCGCGGCCCGCGCCCGGGACGTCGCGGTCCGGGTGGCCCTCGGCGCGTCCCCGCGACGCTTGATCCGGCTCCTGCTCACCGAGAGCCTCGTCCTCGCGCTCGCGGGTGGCGGACTCGGCATCCTGCTCGCCATCTGGGGCGTGCCGGCCCTGCTCGCCCTGAACGACGGCAACCTCCCGTCCACGGCGCACGTCTCGATCAGCCTGCCAGTGCTGGGGTTCGCGCTGCTCGTGTCCCTGGCGACCGGCTTCCTGTTCGGCCTGGCGCCGGCCATGCAAATGGCGCGGACCGATCTCCATGAGTCGTTGAAGGAGGGTGGGCGCGGAGCCGTCAGTCAGCGGGGCTCGCTCGCGATGCGGCGCGGCCTCGTCGTGTCGACGGTGGCGCTGGCGCTCACGCTGTTGGTCGGCGCCGGACTCCTGATTCGCAGCTTCGCCGAGGTGGTCGGTGTGGACCCGGGCTTCAAGCCCGATCATCTGCTGACCTTCAACCTCTCGTTGCCTCCGGCGAAGTACGCCAACGACACGGTCCGGCTCGAAGCATTCACGCGCGTCACCGGCGCCCTGGCAGCCACGCCCGGCGTCGTCAGCGCGGGCGGCACGTCGAACATCCCCTTCGCCGGGAACTTCTCCACCGGAAGCTTCAACATCGAGGGCTATCAAGTCCCCGCGAATGCGCCTGGTCCCTGGGGGGACATCCGTGCGGTGACGCCTGGGTACTTCGCGACGATGAAGGCGCCGCTCGTCTCTGGACGCCAGTTCACCGATGCCGACCGCCAGGATGCGCCCGCAGTGTGCATCGTGGACCAGGAGATGGTGAACCGGTACTGGCCGCATACCGATCCTATCGGCAAGCGAATCACCTTCTCGTCGCTGTCGGGACCGAACATCCAGTGGATCACGGTGGTCGGCGTGGTCGGGCACCTCGCCCACGAGGGGCTCGACGCGCAGAAGCGCGTTCAGCTCTACTTGCCCCTCGCGGAGAATCCCCGTGCGTTCATGGGGTACGTGGTGCGCACGGTCGGCGACCCGTTGGCTGAAGTGGCGACGATCCGCCGGGCGGTGGCCTCAGTGGATCCGGACCTGCCCCTCGCCGCGCCGAAGAGCATGGATTCCTTGATCGACTCCTCGCTCGGCTCCCGCCGGTTCGCGATGCTCCTGCTCGGCGGCTTCGCGCTCCTGGCCCTGGTGCTCGCCTCGGTGGGACTCTACGGCGTGATGAGCTACACCGTCACGCAGCGGTCGCGCGAGCTCGGCGTCCGGCTGGCCCTCGGAGCCGGCACCAACGACGTACTCGGACTGGTGCTCCGGCAGGGCGTGAACCTCGCCCTCGTCGGCGTGGTGGTCGGCCTCTCGGCGGCGTTTCTGCTCACACGCGTGATGAACAGCATGCTCTTCGGCATCGGGGCGACGGATCCGATCACGTTCGTCACCATCCCGCTCGTGCTGATGGCGGTCGCCGCGCTCGCGACGTACCTGCCGGCCCGACGCGCGACCCGGACCGACCCGATTGTTGCCTTGCGGGCAGAGTGACAGGAAGCACGACCATCGGCGTTGGCTGGGCATCTAACAGCTAACCCGTACAAGGACCATTGATGGAAACGCTGCTGCAGGACCTCCGATACGCCGTGCGAACGCTGGCGAAAGCTCCGGGTTTCGCGGCGGTCGCCATTCTCACGCTGGCGATCGGCATCGGCGCAAACACGGCCATCTTCAGCGCCGTCGATACGGTGCTGCTCAAGCCGCTGCCCTTCCCGAACGGCGACCGGTTGGTCCAGATCAACACGGCGGGTTTCCAGGGCGCCTACTTCGCGGTGTCGTACGCCGACGTGCAAGACCTGCGCCGGCTGACCGACGTTTTTTCGAGCGTCGGCGGGTCTACCTCGCAGCGCTACAACCTTACCGGAGCCGGTGACCCTCTCGAGGTGCAAGCAGCGTCGGTCACCGCCGACCTCTTCTCGGTCCTCGCCGTGGCTCCCGAGGCGGGTCGGCTTTTCACCGCTGGTGACGACCGCTCGCCCGTCGCGCTGATCTCCCATGGGCTCTGGGTCACGAGCTTCGGTTCGGATCCGAAGATCGCCGGCAAGGCCATCGCGCTGGACGGGAAGAGCTACACCATCGTCGGCGTCATGCCTGCAGGATTCCACTATCCCGACGACCAGGTCTCGGTGTGGACTCCGATCGGAGACGCGTTCGACCAGAACCCCGGCTCGGAGACCGACCGGAACGCCCGCTTCCTGACGGCCCTGGGCCGGCTCGCCCCCGGAGCCACCTTTGCCCGCGCCGTCGCCGCTCTCAAGGTGCTGAGCGCGAGGCTCAATGCGGAGGATTCCGCCGCGAATGCCGGCTCCCCCGGGGGCCAGCGGCGGTTCATCGGCATCGCGATCGGTGGCGGGGCGCCGGGCGCGCCCAACGGAGGACAGCGGTCCCAAGCCCTCGACAAGACCCTCGAAGCGACGCCACTGCGCGACGTGGCGGTCGGCGACACACAGCGGCCGCTGTTCATCCTCTTCGGAGCGGTAGCGCTGGTCCTGCTGATCGCCTGCGTCAACGCGGCAAACCTGCTCCTGGCGCGAGCCACGGCCCGCCGGCGCGAAATGGCGCTCCGTCAGGCCCTCGGCGCCGCGCGGGGCCGCCTGGTTCGGCAGCTGCTCACCGAAAGCGTGCTCCTGTCCCTGGCCGCCGCGGTGGTTGGATCGCTGTTCGCCCTCTGGGGCATTCGCGCGCTGGTGTCGATTTGGCCCCGGGCGCTGCCCGCCGGCGGGGACATCACGGTGGACTGGCGCATCCTGGCCTTCACGTTCGGCCTCGCCCTCATCACCGGACTCGTTTTCGGTTTGATCCCGGCGTGGCGCGCGTCTGCGCCGCAGATCGAAGAGACCCTCCGGGAAGAATCGGCTGGCACCACCGGCTCCCGGCGGCGCCGCTTGCAGGGTGGCCTAGTGGTCGCGGAAGTCGCGGTGGCGCTGGTGCTCCTCGTGGGTGCCGGGCTCCTCGTGAAGAGCTTCATCCGCCTCAGCAGCGTGAATCCGGGCTTCACGACCACCGACATGCTCGCGGCACGCGTGCGCCTCACGCCCACCCGGTACGCCGCGGGGCCCGCGCAGGCACAGTTCTTTGACCAGATGCTGGCCGCCCTCTCGTCGCGTCCAGGCATCCAGTCGGCGAGCATCGCCGGGACGTTGCCGTGGTCCGGAGCGTTCCGCATGGTCATGTTCGACCCTCGCCGAATCAAGCCGGACTATCCCGATCCGTTCATGGTTCTCGGGTCCTTCGTCGTATCGCCCGACTATTTCGCCGCCTTCCGCATTCCGGTCAGGCGCGGCCGCGCGTTCACGGCTGACGACCGGAACGGCGCGCCGCCCGTGGCGATCGTGAATCACGCCACGGTGCAGGCACTGTGGCCTGATCAGGATCCCGTCGGCAAGCAGATTGTCCTGGGCCGGCCGGGAGGCCCGAGGGGCGTGACGGTCCTCACCGTCGTCGGGGTGATCGACGACATCCGCTCGGCATCCCTCGACGCCACGCCTCGTCCCGAGATCTACACGCCCGCGGCTCAGGAGAGCTCACTCGACCAGATGTGGGTGGTGTTCCGGGTCACGAACGGCAAGCCGTTGCAGATGGCGAGCGCCATCCGCCAGGCCGTGCATCAGGCTGATCCGGAGCAACCGATCGGTGAGATCGCCAGCCTGACGGAGATGGGCGACCGCCTCACGGCGGCCCGGCGTTTCAATACCTCGCTCTTGACCCTGTTCGCATTGCTCGCCGTAGCGCTGTCGATGGTCGGCATCTACGGCGTCACGGCGTATGCCGTCACTCAGCGGACCCGCGAGCTGGGGATTCGCCTCGCCCTCGGCGCGCAGCCGGGCCAGGTGGTAGGGCTGCTCGTGCAGGAGAATCTGGGCCGAGTGGGGATCGGTGTCGGACTGGGGATTGCCGCTGCGTTCGGTGTGACCAGGGTGCTCAAGTCCCTCCTGTTCGAAGTGTCATCGTCTGATGCTGTGACGTTCGGATCGACCGCGGTCCTGCTCGCCGCGGTGGCACTCGCCGCAACCTGGTGGCCGGCACGCCGGGCGACGCGAGTGGATCCGATGATCGCGCTGCGAGCGGAGTAACGCGGGAAGAAGGAAGCGGGAAGGGGGAAGCGTGGCCTCCAATGCGGCACGCTTCCCGCTTCCCCCTTCCCCACTCCCGCCCAACGGGAGTCCCGCATGGACACGCTGCTGCAAGATCTCCGTTACGCCGCCCGCACCCTCTTCAAGTCACCCGGATTCACACTCGTCGCGGTTCTCACGCTGGCGCTTGGCATCGGCGCCATCACCACGATGTTCAGCGTGGTGAACGGCGTGCTCCTCGAGCCGCTCGCGTATCAGCAAGCCGAGCGTCTGGTGAGTATCACGGCGGGAGGTCCGGTACAGGTCGGCGCCCGGACGCAGTATTCCTTCCCCGACTTCCGAGACCTGCGCGCGTCGAGCCATTCGTTCACCCAGCTGGGCGCCTTCCGCTACTGGCTCTTCAATCTGTCGGGCACGGGAGACCCGGAAGCCGTGCTCGGCGTATACGCGGGCGACAGCGTGTTCACCGCCCTCCGGGTGCACCCCATGCTGGGTTCGGTCCTCTCCGCTGGAGCGGACGCGGGCCTGGCCCGTGAGGCCCTCCTGTCCTATTCGCTGTGGAGGCGCCGGTACGGGTCCGATCCCTCGATCGTGGGAACCAGCATCGACGTGGATGGGAAGCCCGCGACGGTGGTCGGCGTGCTGCCGAAGGGATTCCGGTTTCCGGAGCTCCTGCCGGCCAACACGCCCCTTCCGTCCCGAGAGCCCGACATCTTCATGCCCGTCGGGCTGGAATCGTCGGGGCAGATGGAACGCTCGGATGACAACTACTGGATCCTGGGCCGTCTCGCGCCGGGCGTTACCCTCGCGCAGGTGGCGAGCGAGCTCGATGCCTTCGCCAAGCATCAGGCCCAGGCCTTTCCGAACAGCGATGCCACCCTGTCGATGGTCCCCCGAGCCCTCAAGGACCAAGTCGTTGGAGAAGCCTCGCGGCCCCTCGTGATCCTGCTCGGCGCCGTGGGGTTCGTCCTGCTCATCGCCTGCGCCAACGTGGGCGGCCTCTTGCTCGCCCGCGCCGCCGGCCGCGAGCGGGAAATCGCGGTGCGGACAGCGATGGGAGCCAGCTCGCTCCGACTCGCCCGCCAGCTCCTGACTGAGAGTCTGCTACTGTCGCTCCTGGGGGGAGTGCTGGGCGCCGTGCTGGCGAGCTGGGGAGTCCAGGGCCTGCGGTCCTTCGCGCCGGCAACGCTGCCCCGTCTCGCCGACATCGCGCTCGACGGTCGCGTGCTCGCGTTCACGCTGGCGACGTCCCTCGTGAGCGGATTGCTCTTCGGACTCTGGCCCATTCTGCGACGCGAATCGCGCACCAATCAGGCGCTCCGGGAGGGGGGCCGGCACGCCTGGACCCGTGAGCGCCGCCGCCTGCGGGCCGGCATCGTGATCGGCGAAGTCGCACTCTCGATCGTCCTCCTGACGGGCGCCGGCCTCTTGCTGCGGAGCTTCGCGCGGCTCGCGTCGGTGGACCCCGGATTCGATGGCAAGGGCGTGATCACGATGTTCTCGCTCATCCCCACGGCCCGGTATCCCACCCAGCAGAGCTGGGCGGCCTACGAGCACACCGTGGTGGACCGCATTCGTGCGCTCCCGGGCGTGGTTCAGACGGGAGCGATCAACACCCTGCCTCTCTCGAACATCGGGGACAACACGTCGGTCGACATCATCGACCATCCCGCGAAGAGCATGGGTGAGATGCCTGAGGTGGGGTACCGCATCATCGCGGGCAGCTACTTCGACGCGCTGAAGATCCCCGTGGTTCGAGGGAGGGCGTTCACCCTCGCCGACAGCGCGGGTGCGCCGCAGGTGGTCGTGATCAACGAGAGCGCGGCCCGCCAATTCTATCCCGGCGAGAACCCCGTCGGCCGGAAGCTCCGGCTCATGAATGGTGACACGACGGCGAAGACCATCGTAGGCGTGATGGGTGACACCCACGCCGAGGCGCTCGACGTCGCCGCCAAGCCGGAAGTGAGCTACCCCTATCAGCAGGGAGCGGAGCCGCTCATCACGCTGGTGGTGCGCACGAACGGGGACCCGCACGCCATGCTGCCATCCATCAAGCATGAGCTCGCGGCAATTGATCCCCAGTTCGCCTTCTATGCGCCGCGCACCATGGAGGAGCTGCTCTCGGCATCCCTGGAGCAGCGGCGCTTCGCGCTCGAGCTGCTCGCCGGGTTCGCGACCGCGGCCATGCTGCTCGCCGGGCTTGGTCTCTACGGCGTCATCGCCTATTCGGTCGCTCAGCGCACGCAGGAGATCGGCGTCCGCATGGCCCTTGGCGCCGAGCGGAGTTCGGTGCTGGGGCTGGTGATCCGGGATGGTCTGGGGCTCACCGCGGCAGGGCTGGGGGTCGGACTCGTAGCGGCCGCTTTGCTCTCGCAAGTCTTGCGAAGCCAGCTGTATGGCGTGGGCACGCTCGATCCGGTCGCGTACGCGGGAGTGGTCGGAGTGTTCGCGTTGGTGGCGCTCGCGGCGAGTTACCTCCCGGCGCGGCGGGCGGCGGGTGTGGATCCGATCATCGCATTGCGAACTGAATAAGGCGGGATTGGGGATTCGGGATTGGGATTGGCGTCGATGCACCAATCCCGAATCCCCAATCCCGAGTCCCCCGACATTGGAGTTTCCATGGAATCGTTGCTGTCCGACATCCGCTACGCCTTCAGGTCGCTGATCAAAAGTCCGGGCTTCACGCTCACCGTGATCGTGACGCTGGCGCTCGGCATCGGCGCGAACACGGCGATCTTCAGTGCGCTCTACGGGGTCCTCTTCCGGCCTCTACCGTTTCCGCACCAGGAGCGGCTGGCGATTTTGGGATATCGGGGCTCCCACGGCGAACGCACCATCACGTACCCGGAATTCCAGTTCTTCCGGGACAATGCTCCGGAATTC
>DATNDQ010000065.1:0-7176 GCA_035553475.1 Gemmatimonadales bacterium | reverse complement strand
GTCTCAGGTGCCATACCGCTTGCGGGTGGCCCAGCGGGCTGCCAGCGCAAGGCTGAGCACCAGGCTCATGAGGACGAGAGCGGACGCCCACGCGAGCCGGTGCCAATCGTCGAACGGCCCCGTGGCGTAGGTGAAGATCTGGAGCGACAGCGTCTGCATCGGCTCCTTGATGTTCGTGTCGAAGTTGATGTTCCCGAGCGCCGTGAAGAGCAGCGGAGCGGTCTCCCCGGCGACGCGGGCCACTCCCACCAGCGAACCGGTCACGATCCCCGACAGTGCCACCCGCGCCATCACGGACAGCGACGTCCGCCAGCGGGGGTAACCCAGTGCCAGAGCCGCTTCCCGGAGAGAATTCGGCACCAGGCGCAGCATTTCCTCGGTAGTACGGGCGAGCATCGGGACCATCAAAAAAGCGAGCGCCGCGCCGCCGGCAAGCGCGGAGAAGTGGTGCACCGGCTTCACGAACCAGGTCCAGGCGAAGATGCCCACCACGATCGACGGCGTGCCGTTCAGGACGTCCGCCAGAAACCGCACGAACCAGCCCAGCCGTCCGATGCCGTACTCGGCCAGATAGAGCCCGGTCCCGATGCCGATGGGAATCCCGATGAGGCAGGCGATCATGACGATGATGATGGTCCCGACGATGGCGTTCGAGACACCACCCCCCGACTGTCCGGCCGGCACCGGGATCTTCACAAAGAAGTCCCAGTTGATCGATGATGCGCCCTTGTGCACCAGATCCGCGAAAATCAGGAAGAGGGGCAGGACGGCCAGAAAGCAGAGGAGCACGACCAGCCCGGTGAAGAAGCCGCTCTTGATCCGCCGGGTCGCGATGCGGACGCTCACAGCGCCTTGCTTCCGACGGCGGTGCCGCGCGCCACGCGCCAGACCAGCAGGCGGGCGAAGGCGTTCACGCCGATGGTGATCACGAACAGGACCAGGCCGACCTCGAAGAGGGCGGAGATGTACATCGTCGACGTCGCTTCACTGAACTCGTTGGCGATCGCCGCGGCCATGGTGTAGCCCGGCTGGAAGAGCGAGAGGGCGATGTCATGGCGATTGCCGATGACCATCGTCACGGCCATGGTCTCACCCAGCGCGCGGCCGAGCCCGAGCATGACGGCGCCGATGATGCCGGCGCGGCCGTAGGGCAGAACCGCGCCCCACACGGCCTCCCAGCGCGTGGCGCCGAGTCCCAGGGCCGCTTCCCGCTGGGTGGCGGGAACGGCGAGCAGGACCTCGCGCGAGATCGCGGCGATGTATGGCACGATCATGATCGCGAGGATGATCCCGCCTGCCAGCATCGAATTTCCGTAGAAGACGCCGCTGAACAGTGGCGTCCAGCCCAGGAGCGCACGGATCGGGGGCGCGGCATAGTCGCGAAGCAGGGGGATCAGGACGTAGATGCCCCAGAGTCCGTAGACCACGCTGGGAATGGCCGCCAGGAGCTCGACGAGGAAGGCCACGGGTTGCCGGAGCCACTTGGGCGCGAACTCCGTGAGGAAAATCGCGACGCCGAGTGACAGGGGCACGGCGATGACGAGTGCCAGCAGTGAGGACACGAGGGTGCCGAAGATCATCGGCGCGGCGCCGTATACCTCGCCGACGGGGTCCCAGACCGAGGTCCAGATGAACGAAAAGCCGAACTTGTGGATGGAGGGCCAGGCGCTGACCAGGAGCTCCGTCACGATGGTGACGAGGAGCAGGGGGAGGGTCAGGGCGAGGCCCGTCAGCAGCCAGCGATAGATCCGGTCCCCGTAGTAGCGGCGGGTGGGGCGGGGGGCGGCGCTGAGAGTGGAAACGGGAGCGATGGACTCGCCAGTCGTTGAGGCAATGGTCTGGGGAAACGTGGTGGACATCGCGGGGGAGAGTCTATCGGGGGTGGCTCCCCCTACCATCACGGGTTTGTAACGATTGCGTCACCCCACCATGACGGCGAAACCCCCGAAGTAAGCCAACCTTCGGGGGTAGCGCCGACAGTCGGTTGGAGGGAGTTACCGGCCTGCCGGGCCGCTCCAGACGGCCTGTCCACCAGCCGTCACGGTCTTGAGGCGAGCTTCGAGCCAGGGCTGCAACGCCTTCGGGATGGGCGCGTAGCCGAGGTCGCCGCACCGCGCCTGCCCGGTGGTCAGACCCCACCACGTGTACTGCACGATCGCCTTGGCCTTCGTGGCGTCGTCGTAATCCTTGTGGATGAGCATCCAGGTGAAGCTCGAGATGGGATAAGCATCGGCACCATCGGCATCCGTGATGGAGACGCGGAAGTCGGTGGTCGGCGCCATCGTCTTCATGGCACCCGCCGCGGCGGCGGTGACGCTGGCGATGCTGGCGGTGACGAACTTGCCGGCCTTGTTCTTCACCGCGCCCACCGGGAGGTGGTTGACGAGGGCGTAGCCCAGCTCGACATACCCGATGGAGCCGGGGGTCTGCTTGACCGTGGCCGAGACGCCTTCGCTGCCCTTCGCGCCGAGACCGACCGGCCAGTTCACCGCCGTCCCTTTGCCCACCTTGGAGGCCCAATCCGGGCTCACCTTGGTCAGGTAGTCGGTGAAGATGAAGCTGGTGCCGGAGCCGTCGGAGCGGTGGACCACTACGATGTCCTGATCCGGCAATTTCACGCCGGGATTGTCCGCCGCGAGACGCGCGTCATTCCATTTGGTGATGGTGCCGAGGAAGATGTCTGCCAGCACGGGGCCTGAGAACTTCAGCTCCGCCGTGACGCCCGGGATGTTGTACGTCGGCGGCACGCCGCCCATCTCGGTGGGGATGTGGAGCACGTTCCCTTGAATCGCCGCGATGGCCGAGTCGGTCATCGGGGCATCGGAGGCGCCGAAGTCCACGGTCTTGTCCGAGAACTGCCGGATCCCGCCGCCCGAGCCGATCGACTGATAGTTGAGCTGCACGTCAGCGTGGGCCTTGTTGTACGTCTGCATCCAGTCCGTGTACAGGATGTTCGAGAACGTCGATCCCGCACCCGTGATCTTGGTCTGTGCTGCCCCAGGGGTCGAAACGGCCGTGATGGCCCCGATGGCGAGCACTGCAACGGTGAGCTGCTTCGTCATGTCGTGTCCTCTCCCCGCTTAGAACGTGAACTGCGTCTGGAACATGAGGTTCGACTTGGTCGCGTCGAACGCGTTCTGCTGCGCCGCCGTCAGGGTGTTCTCGTTCGCTTCGGACAGGAGGTTGGCGTCCAGAAGGAGACGGACATTCGGGCTCAGCTGGTATGAGGCGCCCAGGACGATGTGATTGGCGGTGAAGCCCACGGTCGTGGAAGGCGCATCCTTGCTGGGCTTGATGTGGTCGAAGCGCGCGATCACGGCGACCGGGGTGCCGCTGAAGTGATAGACGCCGAAGGCGCTGAGGACCTGGCCCTTCGTCTCGGCCGTGGCGCCAGTCACCGAGTCGGTAGCCATCGTGAACATCCCCGCCAGCGTCAGCATCTTGGACTTGTAGGAGACGACGCCGACGAAGCGGCTGCGCGTGCCACCCGTGGGCGGCTTGCCGATCTGGGCGAAGCCGGTGACGCGAAGACCGCCGACGCGGCTCGGGTCGTCCGTATCCATGGCGCGGACCGACACACGAGCCTGGAAATCCTTGCGCTCGTCGCCGAGACCGGCGCTGTAGCTGCCGTTGTCGAAGATGCCGGCCTGGAAGTCGACCTGCTCCTTATTGATGTTGCCGTCGACGTCCGCGCCGAAGTTCGACGAAGAGAGGTAGGGGCCGTCGAGCACCGTGGTGCCCTGCATCCGGTAGTCCCACAGGGCCTCTTCCCAGTCGAGGTACGGAGTCTGCATCAAGCCGAGCTTGTAGGTGAGCGCCGAGCCTTCAGGGTTGTAACCGGCGTAGGCGTATTTCAGGCGGTAGGTCTGCTGGCCGTTCGTCACGTGCGCGATGTCGGCGGTTACGCGGGTCATGATCCCACCGGAGAACCTGCCGATGACGTTGAGGTAGGCCCGCGTCACGTCGAACGCGTTCGTGTGAAAGGTGTCCGTGGCGCCCTGCAAAGCGGTCATCTGGTACGCGTACTGGGCGTAGACCACACCGCTCACCGTGATCGGTGACGGCGCAGGAGTAGCCGGGTTCTGCGCGACGGCCGGAGCGGCGACGAGCGCGCCCAGACCGGCGGTGAGCATGAAGCGGCGAAGTGAGGCGTTCAAGAATCCCTCCAGGGAGGTGAATTGGGGAACGGTCCAAACAGCGTTCTTCATTTCGGTTGTTACAAACGCCCTTCCAAATCACAGAGTCGGGCGAAAATCGTAACGGTTAGGTAACGGAACGTCGCGGGGGGAAACACGGGGGCTTGGAAACGTGCGGGCCGGCTACATCCTCGCAGGGGCTGACCGCCGGGACCGGTAGCGTCGAATGCGGGGAGCCAGGACGTAAGGGGTCGTTCTCCGGGTGGTCAGCGTCGCCACGCCCTCGCGAACCAGCGGGATCACCTCGGTGGCGTGCTCACCCAGCCATTGAGGCTGCAGGGCGAAAAAGAGATCATCGCGGCGGGCACGAGCGCGCCGCGCCAGCGCCAGCAGGCCCGAATCTTCGCGGCCACGCTTCAATCTCGGCCGCGGCTTTCCCTCCACCTGCAGGTCATGCGCCTCACGAGCCCGCGAGGCGCCGAGGGTTTCCACCGCCTCGCTGATCTCGTCCAGCATGACCTGGCATTCGTCGAACTCCCCCAGCAGCTCCTGAAGCCCACGAAGGCGTTCGATGAGCGCGGGTGCCCCGGCGGCTGCGTCGGCGACCGGCTCCAGCAAGTACCGCAGGCGCTTGCCGGCGAGCCTCGCGTCGTGCGCGGCTTCCGTGTCCTCCGGTTTGCGGATCTCGCGCAGGGCCGCGGTGAGGGAGACGGCCGCGTCCGTGACCAGGCGCGCAGTGGTCCCGGCGAAGGAAGGACCGACCGGGGCGCCCGTGGTGCGGGCCTCCGCGGCCAGACGCTTCCGCAGGCGCCGGTCCAGGCGCTCGAAACGGCTGGGGAGCCGGCGGGCTTCAGGATCGCCGTCACGGCGTGCCTTGATGCGCTCCGCCAGCCAGCGGGCGCCCACGCGCTCCGACCGGCTGAGGCCCTTCATTTGATTCGCAATCCAGTTGAGCATCACGTCCGCATCGCGGCCGGCACCCGTCGAGTTCGCGACGGTCGAGAGACGACGGCGGAGGCGCTTGGAGATGCGGGGACCCAGGGGCGCCCGGTAAGCGCGGAGTAATCCGCGGAGCCGCCTGAGGGCGACCCGGAAGTCGTGCAGGGCGCCGGGGTCGGGGCGGGCGCCCAAGCCGGGCGCGGCACGACGGGCGTCGTCCAGGTAGGCACGGGCCAATTCACTCACGCCTTCCCAGGTAGGCATACCGGGGAGGTCGCGGGGAAAAGCAGTCACGAGGAGTTTTCTGGGCTAGGGCCGATCGCGGCGTTCGGCGCCGCTCCGACGCTCACTCTTCACCACCCGGCGGATCGCGCCGGACCGACGTTCCGAAACCTCACCCTTTCGCCGGTCGATAATGACGTCCCGGGATGCGTTGCGGCGCTCGCCGGCGCGTCGTTCTGCCTTCGCCCGGCGGGTTTTCCGGCGACGGCGGTCGACCAGCCAATGACGTCGGTCTTCGGTGGTGTCGTTGAGCATGCGGAGAATCTGTCCCCTGGAGGCGCGGTCGGCTAGAAGGGTTCGTCGGTGTAGCGCGTCAGCGTCGGGTGCGGGTGCGTCCGGAGCCGGGGGCGGGATCAGTGTCGGGACGGCGACGCACCACCGGGACCAACTTGGGTCTCGTGTCCGACTTCTTCTCTCGCGAGGCCTCGCGAGCCAGGAGCTGCAGTGCAACCTGTGAGCGCACTGGAGCTTCGCCGTTGGTCGGCGCCCGACGCCGGTAGGTCCCGTCGGCTTGCAGTTCGCGCGCTTTCACGTTGTCCGCCAGCACCAGACGCAGGATGTCGTTGACGATGCGCAACTTGAGGTTGTCGTCCTGCACCGGGAAGACGGTCTCGATGCGGCGCCAGAAGTTCCGGGGCATCCAGTCCGCGCTCGCGAGCCAGACGTCGGGGGCGCCGCCATTCTCGAAGTAGAAGATGCGGCTGTGCTCCAGAAACTTGTCCACAATGCTCGTGACCCGGATGCGCTCTGAAACGCCCGGCAACCCGGGCCTCAGGCAGCAGATGCCGCGGATCACCATGTCGATCTGGACTCCGGCGGTGGAGGCGCGGTACAGCGCGTCGATCACGGAGGACTCCACGAGCGCGTTCATCTTGACGATGATGCGCGCCGGTCTGCCCGCCTTCGCGTGCTGTTCTTCCCGCTCGATCAGACTGATGATGCGCTCACGGAGATCGATCGGCGCGACGAGCAGTTTCTTCCACTCGTAGCCCTCGGCATACCCGGTGAGGAGGTTGAAGAGCGCGCTCACGTCTTCGCCGAAATCGGGGTCGGCGGTGAAAAGACCGAGGTCGGTGTAGAGGCGGGCGGTGGTCGGGTTGTAGTTGCCGGTCGAGAGATGGACGTAACGGCGGATCCCCTCCGCCTCTCGGCGCACCACGAGTGCCGCCTTGCAGTGAGTCTTCAACCCGACGATGCCGTATACCACGTGCACGCCGGCCTGCTCGAGCATTCGCGCCCAAGCGATGTTCGCCTGCTCGTCCGCGCGCGCCTTCAGCTCCACCAGTGCCGTCACCTGCTTGCCATTTTGTGCGGCACGCGCGAGCGCCGCGATGATGGGGCTCCCGCCCGAAGTGCGGTACAGGGTTTGCTTGATGGCCAGGACCTGAGGATCGTCCGCCGCTTGATTGATGAAGTCCACCACGCAGGTGAACGACTCGTAGGGCAGATGCACCAGGACGTCCCGGCCGCGAATCACCTGGAAGAGGTCGTCTGCTGCGGCAAACGGAGGAGGCACGCGGGGCACCAGCGGTTCATCCTTCGCGGCCCCAAACCCCTCCAGCCGGTAGAGCGCCATCAGCGCCGTGAGGTCCACGGGTCCATCCACCCGGTACACGTCCCGCGGCTCCAGGTCGTGAGCCTCGGTGAGCATGTCCACGAACAGATCGCTCGCGTCCGCCGAGATCTCGAGCCGCACCGGGTCGGAGCGCATGCGTTGGCGCAGGCTCTCTTCGATGGTCTCGAGGAGGTCTTCGGCCTCGTCTTCCTGAATCGACAGGTCGTTATTGCGGGTGACCCGGAAGACGGTGTGGTCCACGAC
>DATNDQ010000064.1:0-12805 GCA_035553475.1 Gemmatimonadales bacterium | reverse complement strand
TGCCCGCGTCCTGGTCCCGGAAGAGCTGGATCATCACGGGAAGCTTCATGGTGCTGGCCGCATGGAACCGCTGGAGCCCGTCGATCGCCAGGGTGTCCCCGGTCATCAGGTCCCGATAGTAGAGACCCACCCCGGTCGAGGCGGTGGAGTCGATCCTGGCCTCGAGGCGTGCGCGCAGGGTGGCGGGGATCTGGGATGCAAGCGGGACTCCCAGGACAGCGAGAACGGCGAGCGGGAGGGCTGGGTTTCGCATGGGATAGTATAAAGCCGCGACAGGACGGCAGTAAGCTGACGTCTCACATCTGACGTCTGACGTCTTTAGATTTTCCCTCGTGAGCGAATTCGTTTTCGGCACCAACAACGCCGCGTTCGTACAGGTGATGTACGAGCAGTACCTGCGCGACCCGTCCTCCGTGGGCGAGGAATGGCGCGCCCTCTTCGACAACGGGCATCTGACCGAACTGCCCGTCATCCCGACGGACCGGTCGGAGGTGATGCGGGAAGTGGGAAGCGGGAAGCGGGAAGCGGGCGCGACCTCACAAGCGGCCACTCTTCCCGCTTCCCCCCTCCCACTTCCCCCAGGCGCCACGCCCATGACCGGTCCCGCGGCCCGCCTCGTCCTGAACATGACGGAGTCGCTCTCCGTCCCGACGGCGACGAGCTTCCGCGACATCGCGGTGGACGTCCTGGATGCGCGGCGCAAGACGCTCAACGGTCAGCTGGCAGCCAAAAACAAGAAAGTCTCATTCACGCATTTGATCGGATGGGCCATCGTCCAGGCCGCGCGTGAATTCCCCGTCATGACCCATTCGTTCCACGAGTACGACGGGAAGCCGCATCGCCTCGACCCCCAGAACGTGAGCCTCGGCCTCGCCGTCGACGTCGAGAAAAAGGACGGGACGCGCGCGTTGGTCGTGCCGGTGATCAAGCACGCGGAGAAGATGGACTTCCCGACGTTCTACGCGACCTACGAGTCGCTGGTCGAGAAGGCCCGCACCAACAAGCTGATGCCCGACGACTTCGCGGGCGGCTCCATCACCCTGACCAACCCGGGCACGATCGGGACCATCGCCTCGGTGCCGCGCTTGATGAAGGGCCAGGGCTCCATCATCGCGACGGGTGCCATCCGCTCGATCGGCCCCGCGAAGGTGATGACGATCACGAGCACGTACGACCACCGGGTCATCCAGGGCGCGGAGTCAGGGATGTTCCTGCGGTTGCTGGATTCGCTGCTGCAGGGTGAGGAAGATTTTTATGGGAAGGTGATGGGGGCGGCGGAAGCGATCGGGAGCGGGAAGCGGGAAGAGGGAAGCGTGACTCCGCCACCGAGCACACTTCCCTCTTCCCCACTCCCGCTTCCCGCCTCCCCGTCTGTTGACGACCTCCGCCACGTGGCCGCGGCCATGTCGTTGGTGAAGGCGTACCGGAACTTCGGGCACCTCGCCGCCCGGCTCGACCCCCTCGGCGGCGAACCCCGTGGCGACCCGGCACTCGACCCCGGCCCCCTCGGCCTCACGCCTGAGGTGCTGGCGAGCATCCCGACTGAAGTGCTGCGGATCTACGTCTCCGGCGCCACCCTGGCCGAGGCGCTGCCGCAGCTCAAGGCGACCTATTGCGGCACCATCGCATACGAGGTCGAGCACATCGCCAGCCACGAACAACGGCTCTGGCTGCGCCGCGTGATCGAGTCCGGCGAGCATGCCAAACCTCTGACGGCCGAACAGCAGAAGCAGCTGCTGGGCCATTTGACCAAGGTGGACGCGCTCGAGCGGTTCCTCCAGCGCGCGTACCTGGGACAGAAGCGGTTCTCCATCGAGGGCGTGGACATCACGGTGCCCATGCTCGAGCTCACCAATGAGCTCGCGGCGCACGCCGGCGCGAAGAAGGTCGTGATGGGCATGGCCCACCGCGGCCGGCTCAACGTCCTGGCCCATATCGTAGGGATGCCGTACGAAGCGATTCTCGAGGAGTTCGAAGGCGGGCCTGCGGGAGACGAAGCCGATCCCGACGCGGTGACAGGGGACGTGAAGTACCACCTGGGCGCCGACGGCGACTATACCCTGCCCTCCGGCAAGGCCATCCGGGTCATTCTCCTCCCCAACCCCTCGCACCTCGAAGCCGTGAACCCGGTGGTCGAGGGCCGGGCGCGGGCCGAGCAGACCGATCGATCGGGCACCGAGGCGGCCACCAATAGCGAGACCGCGGTCCCCGTCCTCATTCACGGCGATGCGGCGTTCGCCGGCCAGGGTGTGGTGGCGGAAACGTTCAACCTCGCCCGGCTGAACGGCTATTCGACCGGCGGGACCATTCATCTGATTACGAATAATCAGATCGGATTCACCACCATGCCGCACGAGGGGCGGTCCACGGACTACTCCTCGGATCTGGCCAAGGGATTCGACGTTCCGATCATTCACGTGAATGCCGACGATCCCGAGGCCTGCCTCGCCGCCGTACGCTTGGCCTGGATGTACCGCGAGAAATTCCATGGTGACGTGGTGATCGACGTCGTCGGGTACCGGCGCCATGGGCACAACGAAGGGGACGAACCGGCGTACACGCAGCCCCTGATGTACGAGCGGATCAAGCAGACGCCCACCGTGCGCGAGAAGTACGCGTCCCTCTTGGTGGAGCGCGGGGTCGTCACGGCCGATGCCGCCAGGGCCGAGGCCGACGCCGCCTACCAGAAACTCGATGCGGTCAAGCAGGGCCTGGCATCCGCCACAGTCCGGAAGCATGGCGATGACCGGATGGCGCGCTCGACCACCGGTGAGCCGGAAACGGCGGTGTCCGCGGATCTTTTGACCGCCCTCAATACGTCACTGCTCGAAGTGCCGGCGGACTTCACGATCCATCCCAAGCTCAAGCGGCAGCTCGACCGGCGGCGGGATACCATCGTCAAGGGCGGCATGGAGTGGGCACAGGCGGAGGCGCTCGCCTTCGGGTCCCTGCTCTCGGAAGGGACGCCCATCCGCCTCACGGGCCAGGACACGGAGCGCGGCACCTTCGCCCAGCGGCATCTGATGCTCCATGATCCCGCCAATGACCGGCGGTGGGCTCCGATCCAGCATCTGTCGCAGGCCAAAGCACCCTTCGAGCTGCACAACTCGCCCCTGTCGGAAGCCGCCTGTCTCGGCTTCGAGTATGGGTATGCGGTCGCGGCCCCCAACGCCCTGGTGCTCTGGGAAGCACAGTATGGAGACTTCGCCAACGGAGCCGAAGTCATCATCGACCAGTTCCTGGTGGCGGGCCTCGCGAAGTGGGGGCAGACGAGCCGGCTGACCATGCTCCTCCCCCACGGCTACGAAGGGGGCGGGCCCGAGCACTCGAGCGCCCGGCTCGAGCGCTACCTCTCCCTCGGCGCCGAGGGGAACATCCGCGTCGCGAATCCGACCACGCCGGCGCAGTACTTCCATCTCCTGCGGCGCCAGGCCCGGCACGCGGAGGTGCGGCCTCTGGTGGTGATGACGCCGAAGAGCCTGCTCCGGCTCCCTGCCGCCACCTCGAGTCTGGCGGAGCTGACGAGCGGAGCATTCCAGCCGGTGCTCGACGACGCCGAGGCCGCGAGCCGGCGCGACCAGGTCACCCGGCTGGTGCTGTGCAGCGGCAAGATCTACTACGACCTCGTCGCTGCTCCGGCACGGGCGGGCGCGTCCCATGTCGCGGTGGGTCGTGTCGAGCTGTTGTATCCGTTCCCGGCTGAGGCCATTGCGGCGCTGACCAGGAAGTATCCGAATCTCAAAGAGGTGATGTGGGTCCAGGAGGAGCCACGCAACATGGGCGCGCGCAAGTTCGCTCTGCCCAAGCTCCGGGATACCCTGTCCAACCTCATCATCCGCGATCTGTCGCGGCCCGAGCGCTCGAGCCCCGCCGAGGGATATCCGGGACCCCACAAGGTGGAGCAGGACCGGATCGTCGCTCAGGCGTTCCAGTGATCTGATGTACGCCCTCGTGACGGTGGTGCGGGACATCGTGACCGGGGCGTTCGTTCTCTCGGCGCTGGCCGCGACGTCCAACTGGCTGGTCCGTACTCAGAAGATCTCGCCCTTCTCGTCCCTCGGCCGTTTCCTCAAGAAGTCCTCCGACCCCGTGCTCGCCCCCGTCGAAACCCGAGTGGTCCGCTTCGGCGGTCTGCCCTCGCATGCGGGGTGGTGGCTGGTCGTCGTGACCGCGGTGGCGGGAATTCTGTTGGTGGGGGCCGCGAAAGCGCTCGTCAACGTGCTCTACGACCTGCGGTTTGCGGCGGAAGGGGGCGTTTTTGGCATCGCGAGTTACCTGCTGGGCGGCGTGATCGATCTCCTCATCCTGGCGCTGTTCGTACGGTTTTTCGGTTCCTTGCTGGGTGCCTTCCAGTTCAACCGCTGGACCCGCTGGGCGTACTGGCTCACCGATTGGATGATCAACCCGATCGCCAAGGTGCTTCCCACCTACGCGAACATCGATTGGAGCCCGCTCGCCGCCTTCGTCCTCCTGCTGATCGTCAGGGCGATTCTATAGTCCGGTTCGCGCTCTTGAACACGCGGAACAAGTAGATCAGGGACGGAATCAGCACCGCTCCTCCGAGCACCAATGCGATCGTGACGCCCTCCAGAGTCGCCTGCGGAGCCGCCGCGTCTTCGATCGTCAGGTTCGGCGGAAGGAGATACGGGAATTGCCCCAACCCCCAGCCCCACAGCAGGAAAGCCACCTCGAGAGCCGCGGCTACCCGTGCCAGGCGCCAGCGCCGCACCCACAGGGCGGAAACCGCCGTGACGGCCACCCCGAGCGTGGCCAGATGAAGCGGCACAGACCAGGTCGAGTGCAGTAACCCTTCCTGCATGCTCCGCGCGGCGGTCCCCGCGAGCAGCAACACCAGGAGCGCGGCAACGCCGACGACGATCCCGGCCCAGAGACCTCTCAACCGGAAATCCTCGCGGAGCTCGGCGTCAGTCGTTTCGACGGTGAGATACGCCGCGGCCAGAAACGCGAAGGCCGCGAGGGCCAGGACCCCGACGGACGCGCAGTACCAGTTCAGCCAGGTGCCGATGAACGTGGACCGGAACGTGCCGGGCCCAGCCGCATCCCACGGAGCACTGCTCGTCACCGCTCCTACACACATCCCGAGCAACAGGGGCGTGATGAGGCTCGCGATCGAGAACACGCGGCCCCAGCGACGCACGCCCGCCGCACGCGAATCTCCATACGCCCGGAAGCTGAACGCCGAACCGCGCAGCACGATACCGATCAGGGCCAGCGTCAGCGGGATGTGCAGATCGATGGCGATGGCGGTGAACGCCAACGGGAAGCAAGTGAACAGCAGCACCACCGCGAGGATCAGCCAGACGTGATTTGCTTCCCAGACGGGGCCGATGGCATGGGCGATCAGCTCCCGCTGCCGGTCTTTGCGCGGGCCGAAGGCCAGCAAGTCCCACACGCCTCCGCCGAAGTCAGCCCCCCCAAGAAGGGCGTAGGCGGTCAAGGCAATCATCACGACACCCGCGAGCAGGTAGGCGAGCGTCACTGCGGACTCCTTGCCACATGCCGCATGAGGAGGCGGGTCACGACCACCGCGAGGAAGACGTAGAGCAACGTGATGACCGTAAAGGGCACGACGAGCCCCGGCATCGGGGTCACCGCATCACCCGTCCGAAGCACCCCGTAGATGATCCACGGCTGGCGTCCGACTTCCGTCACCACCCAGCCCGCCTCGATCGCGATGAAGCCGAGCGGGGTCGCGATCGCGAGCGCCCGGAAGTGCGCTCGACCGATGGCACCACGCCGCCAGGCGCTCAAGAGCACCCAAAGCCCGACGAGCGCCAAGTAGGTGCCGATCCCCACCATCACGTCGAACGCGAGGTGAACCACGGGTACGTTGGGCCACTGGTCGGCGGGAATGCGGTCGAGGCCAGTGACCTGGGCGCTCGGATCGTGAAACGCTAGCAGGGAAAGCGCGGCGGGAATGCGAACGCCCCACCGATCTACCCGCGCCGCCATGTCTGGGAAGCCCCCGAGTTCGAGTGGCGCATGATCCTGCGTTACGAAGAGGGCTTCGGCGGCAGCAAGCTTGGCGGGCTGGGCCACCGCGACGTGTCTCGCCGCGACGTCCCCCGAGATGGGCTGCAGGATGGCCGCGGGAACCCCCACGAGCAGCGCCAGCCTGAGCGCGTACTTGTGGAAGGGAGCGGTGCGTCCCCGCAGGATCAGGAGCGCGTGAATACCCGCCACCCCGAAACCGGTCGCGGCATACGCGGCCAGGATCATGTGAAGGGCTTCCGGAAACGCCGCGGGGTTGGCCATCGCCGCCAAGGGGTGCACGTCCGACGCCAGGATCGGCACCCGGTCGAACGTGAATCCCGTGGGCGCGTTCATCCACGCGTTCGCGATTACCACGAACACACCCGACAGTGCCCCACTCACGGCGACGAGGATCGCGGCGGTGAAGTGGGCGCGTGGGGAGATCCGGTCGCGGCCGTACAGGTAGATGCCGAGGAAGATGGCTTCTGTGAAGAACGCGAACCCTTCGAGGGAGAAGGGCATGCCGATGATCGGGCCCGCAAACGCCATGAACCGGGGCCAGAGGAGTCCCAGTTCGAACGACAGGACCGTCCCCGACACCGCGCCGACGGCGAACAGGATGGCGGTACCGCGAGCCCAGCGCTTGGCGAGATCCAGGTACGCCGGATCCCCCGTGCGCTGCCACTGCCGCTCCGCGAGCGCCATCAGGACCGGCATCCCGATCCCGATCACGGCAAACACGATGTGAAACGCGAGCGACAGCGCCATCTGGGACCGGGCGGCGAAGAGGTCGCTCACGGGGCGCTCGCTACTTCAGTTTGTCCAGCCGGTTCTTCACTTGCGGGTTGTTCTGGAATTCAGCCGGTGCGCCCTGCAGCACGGCGCGGGCGGAGTCCGGAAATCCGGCGGCCTGATACGCGTCAGACTTGAGCAGCAGCGTACGGAAGCGCAGGAACCGGGACCCGTCCGCCGGTACGGCGAACCCCTTCAGCAGCGCCAGCGCGCCCTTGCCGTCCTTCTTGTCGACGATCAGGGACTCGATGGCGAGGAGACGAACCGTAGTGTCGTTCGGGAAGCGCTTCGACATCTCATCGATCAGCGCCGCCGCGTCCGCATTTTTCCCGCTCTTCCTCTCCAGCATGGCCTCGTTGTAGAGCCCCGCCAGATACGCCCGGCTGACGTCCGCGGTGTCCCCGCTCCGCAGGCCGGGTCCGCCGGCGTACTCATACACGATGTCCCCACCCTTGTCCGCGGCAATGAAGAGCACGATGCACGCCGCCGCCCCCGCCAGGCCGGAGGCGAAGAGCAGGACCCGATGGAAGGAGCGTTTGGCGAACACAAAGGCCAGGATCTCGATGAGTGAGACGACCAGAAACGCGTTGCGGGCGTCGTGAGCCCAGTCCTCATGAGTTCCGACCGCCGACCGAAGACCGGGTATCCGTTCCACGGCTCCGTGAGCGTCCTGCCCGGATTGCACAGCGAGCACGGCCGCGACGGTGCCGATCAGGATCAGCGTCAGCGCGCCGGGATTGGTGAATTGAAGCTTGCCGGTGAGGGAGACCAGACGGAACGCCACGCCGACGTAGAGGAGGGCGATGACGAAGTGAACGATGATCGGGTGGAAGAATCCGATATTCGGCACTGGGGGTCGGCCCGAGTTGATGGTCACTAAAGCTATTAGATTGCGGGCAACACCGTGGCCTCCCCTCCTACGCTTCGCACCCTCCTTGACGACGGGCGCGTCCACGTCTTCGACGGCGCCATGGGCACGCAGCTCTATGCCCAGGGTTTCTATCTGAACGTCTGCTACGATGAGCTGGCGCTCAAACAGCCCGCACTGGTGCGCTCAGTCCACGAAGCGTACGTCGCGGCCGGCGCCGAGCTGCTCGAGACCAATACATTCGGGGCCAACCCGCCCAAGCTCGCGGCGTACGGCCTGTCCGATCAGACCGAGCGGATCAACCGGGCCGCGGCCGAGCTCGCCCGCGCGGCCGCCCGCGACCAAGCCTCCGTGGTGGGAGCTATCGGTCCACTCGGTCTCCGTCTCGAGCCCTTCGGCCCCACCTCGAGCGCCGATGCGCGCGCGCATTTCCTCCGCCAGGTAAAGGGCCTCCTGGATGGCGGGGTCGACGGATTCATCATCGAGACGTTCAGCGATCTGGCCGAACTCAAAGCGGCGCTCGAGGCCGTACGGGAATCGACCGACCTTCCGGTCGTCGCCCAGATGACCGTGGGTACCGATGGCTTGACCTACCTCGGCACCGCCCCCGAGGACTTCGCCAAGACGCTCACCGAATGGGGCGCCGACGTCGTCGGTGTGAACTGCTCGGTGGGGCCCGCGGGCGTGCTCGACGCCATCGAGCGGATGGCGAAGGTCACCGACCGCCCGCTCTCGGGCCAACCCAACGCCGGGCTCCCGAAGGCCGTCGAAGACCGGAAGATCTACCTGGCGTCTCCCGAGTATGTCGCGAGCTATGCCAAGCGGATGGTCGAGGCGGGTGCCCGATTCGTGGGTGGATGCTGCGGAACGACGCCGGAGCACATCCGGCGGATCCGGGCGTATGTCGCCAGCGTGTCCCCGCGCCGCCACGCGACCGTCGTCTCGCGGACCGAAGTGACTCCCCCCGCGGGGGTCACCGAAGTCCCGCTGGCCGAGCGGTCCCGCTGGGGGGCCAAGCTCGCGCGCGGCGAGTTCGTCACGACGGTGGAGATTCTTCCTCCGAAGGGCGTGGATCCATCACCGATGCTCGCACAATGCCGGGCCTTGAAGACTGCCGGTGTCGATGCGGTGAACATCCCCGATGGGCCTCGCGCGATGAGCCGGATGGGTGTGATTCCATCCGCACTCCTCATCGAACGGGAAACGGGCATCGAAACCGTGATGCACTACTGCTGCCGGGACCGCAACCTCCTGGGGATGCTGTCGGACCTCCTCGGGGCGGCTGCCGCGGGGCTCCACAATGTCCTGATCATCACGGGCGATCCGCCGAAGATGGGGCCCTATCCGGAGGCGACGGCGGTCTTCGACATCGACTCGATCGGACTCACGAATCTGGTCTATCGTCTCAATCAGGGCCTGGATCCGGGGAACAACCCGATCGGGTCGCCGACCAAGTGGGCGATCGGGGTCGGCGTCAATCCGGGGGCGCCCGACCTGGATCGCGAGCTGTCGCGATTCGCGTGGAAGGTGGACGCCGGCGCCGACTTCGCGGTCACCCAGCCGGTGTTCGATCCCCACCAGCTCGAAACGTTCCTGAAGCGCGTGGAGAGCTTCCGCATTCCGGTGGTCGCCGGCATCTGGCCGCTGGTGAGCTTCCGGAACGCCGAGTTCCTGGCGAACGAAGTCCCGGGAGTTTCGGTGCCCGAGGAAATTCTCCGGCGGATGCGGGAAGCGCAGGAGAAGGGGCGGGAGGCGGCGCTAGCGGAGGGTGTGAAGATCGCCAGGGACATGCTGGCCGGCGTGCGAGGGGCGGTACAAGGCGTGCAGGTCAGCGCCCCCTTCGGCCGCGTGGAGGTCGCGCTGGACGTCATCAAGTGAAACCGGTCTTCTCGGCCCGCGATCCCGTGGAGGCGCATCTGCTCCGCGCGGTGCTCGAGAGTGAGGGCATCGAAGCGAAGGTGATGGGAGAGTTTCTGTACCTGGCCCGGGGTGGCGTCCCCTTCGACAATCACACCGAGCCGTCCGTCTGGGTGGCCGACGAGGACGTTGACCGGGCCCGGACAGTGGTGGAGGCCTTCATCAGGCGCCGCGATCTCACCATCGAGCCGGACTGACGTAGATTCCCTCTGTCCCCTTCAGGGAGCTACATGCAACGAATCGTCACACTGGGCGTCGCCGGCCTGCTGCTCGCCGGTGGCTTGAGCGCGCAGACGCCGGCGCCCAAGCCCGCCCCCCCGACCCCGCTGGCCGTGGGAACGCAGGCTCCGGACTTCGCCCTTCCCGGCGCCACCCGCTACGGCCTGATGGCCCAGCCGGTGCATCTGTCGGACTTCAAGGGCAAGACCGTCGTCCTCGCCTTCTTCTACGAGGCGCGCACCAAAGGCTGAACCATCCAAATGGAAGCGTACCGTGATCAGTACGCTACGTTGCTGAAGGATGGGAAGAAGGTGGTGGTCATCGGCATCAGCATGGATGCCGACACGACGCTCCACGCCTGGATGCATGATGAAGACTTCCCGTTCGTGTTCGTCTCGGATACCGGCGGTGCGGTGGGCAGGAAGTACGGCGCCTATTCGGTCGAGAACAAGATCGACGTCCGATACTTGTTCGTAATCGACGGGAGCGGCAAGATCACTCACGTGATGGCCCCGTTCCACGTGCTCGACCCGGCTGACTACAACACGATGAAGGCTGCGGTGGATTCGGTAACGAAGTAACACAAAAAAAGGCGTGGGGACGTGGGGATGTGGGACCCTCCCGAGACGAACCGTGCTCCGTCTCTCACGGAGAGTCCCACCAACCACTTCCCCACGCCTTTTTTTGTTAGCTCTTAATCACCTTAGCCAGTGCGGCTTCGATGTCCTGATCGGAGCCGGTGCCGGTGTACGTCACGACTCCCTTCGCATTCAGGATCACCACGTAGGACGTCGCCACCGCTTGAAAAGCCCTCGTCGCGTTCCCCCCGGAGTCCCACAGCACTTGATAGGGCATGGGATGTTCGGTGAGATGGCGCTGAATGGACGCCGGAGTCTCGTTCACGGCCACACTCACGGCGATGAACGTCACCTGCTTGCCGAACTTGGCGTGCGCCGCCGTCATCTTCGGCTCGAGCTCCTTGCAGATAGGGCACCATTGCGCCCAGAACTCGAGCAGCACGGGGCCGTGGCCCACGTACTTGGCCAGGTCCACCTGATTGCGTGCGAGATCTTCGATCTTCGGCGCCGCGGGGGTGGAACCCACCGGAATGCCGACATCGTCGGGGTCTTGGGCGCGCACCGGCGCCGCCGCCAGGAGCAACAGCGCCACACCAAGCACCACGTTTCCCACGACCGCCAGGGAGTCCTTTAGGTTTTTCCGTTTCACGATTCCCATCCTCACCAGACCTTCCCTGCCTGAATGAAGTAGTACTCCGCCATCACCAGCACGATCACCGCCGAGACGCGTTTCGCCCAGGCCATCCACGGACCTGCCTTCGGAAGAGCTCCGAGGATTCCCGAGAACAACCCGACCGCGACCAGCACCGCGGTCATGCCGAATGCGAAGGCGAACAAATAGAAGAACCCCAGAACCCCGCTGTGGGTTGCCGCTACCCAGGTGAGCACCACCGCGAACGCGGGCGCTCCGCAGGGGGCCGCAACGATTCCCGACGATGCGCCCATCAAAAAGACCGCGGGGTAGGAGCCCCCACTCTGTCCGCCGGCCCACGCCATGAGGCGCTGGGGGACCCGCACCGGAATGACGTCGAGCATGACCAGCGCGAACAGCAGCAACAGGTTGCCCGTGATCAGGGAGGCCCAGGGAGACGCGGACACCGTTCCAAACAGCGTTCCGGTAAGGCCCGCCACCAGTCCCAGGACGGCGTAAACCAGGGCGAGGCCAACCGCGTAGGTCACGGACAAGAGGGCAGTGCGAGCCCGCGTCGTCGTGGCATTGGCCGACCCGCCGAGGATGCCGGCAGTGATCGGGATCATCGGCCAGATGCAGGGACTCAAACTGTAGAGCACACCCAGGCCGAACAGCGTGGCAAGGGCCGCCAGCGGATGGTCTCGCAAGCTGGCTGACAGAGGGGTACCGACGAGAGTCAGGAGATGCAGCACGGAGGGATTATACATCCACAAGTCCGGGGGGCCGTCACGGTACAGTCAGGCCGGAAAAGGCGCAGTCCGGTTAGTTTCTCGGCATGATCCCGTCACAGCTTTCCCGCCCCGTCGTGCGTATTCGGGGGGAGGTCAGTTCCAATCCCCTTTTCACAACCAGGGTGATGCTACGGATGCAGGGTGCTACACGCCGCGCTTCAAGCACTTGGCTGCCCTTGGGCGCCATCGGGACCATCGTCTTCCTGGCTGGGGGATGTGCCGTCGGCACGTCACCCTCGCCGGGCACACCCTGGACACCACCGGCCAGCGCGCAGCGGGCGCCGGTGCCGGCGCCACCCGCCGTGCCTCCCGACCTCGAGGCCCGCGTCAAGAGTCTGCGGCTCCCCGACGTGCTGGACATCGCGCTTCGAAACAACACCGTGACGCGTGAGGCCTGGTACAATGCCCGCGCCGCCCTCTACACGTACGATGCCACGCGTGGCCAGTACCTTCCGTCGCTGACCCTGGACGGGAGCATCACCAAGCTCAAGACCTCGCCCTCGCAGGGACGCTCGGCGGTCACTCAGACGGTGTATGGCCCGACGCTCAACCTGAGCTGGCTGCTCTTCGACTTCGGTGGCCGGTCCGGCTCGATCAGTGCGGCGCGGGACCAGTTGCTGGCCGCGGACTGGACCCACAACGCCGCGATCCAGGATGTCGTGCTGACGGTCGAGGCCACCTACTTCAACTATATCGGCACCCGGGCCCTGCTCGAGTCCGACCGCATCACGCTGGCCGAGGCCGACTCGAACCTCGCGGCAGCGCAGGGACGCCACGACGTCGGGCTCGCCACCATCGCCGACGTCCTGCAGGCCAAGACCGCCCGCTCCCAGGCCGAGCTGGCGCTCGAAACGACTTCCGGCGCGCTGCAGACGGCGCGAGGGGCCCTCGCCGTTTCGATGGGCTTCCCCGCCAACCTGCCCTACGACATCGACTCGGTCCCTCTGCCCACGCCACCTCCCGGCGTCGCGGAGAGCGTGGACTCCTTGATCAATCGCGCGCTGGTCGCGCGCCC
>DATNDQ010000063.1:0-18994 GCA_035553475.1 Gemmatimonadales bacterium | reverse complement strand
CAGGAACTCTGGGGCGACCAAAATACAGTTGAAGACGTGATCTTCCTCTCCGAAAGCGAGGGCGGAGCGGGAGCCGGCTTGTTCGTGAAAGACAAGAACGGGTCGATGCCGCTCTTCGTTCACCTCGCGAACCTCGGCGCATGGTACCGCACCGGCGTGATGTCGTATGACGATCTTCGAAAAGAGATACTCGGTCCCCAGGGATGACGACGACACCATGACGATTCCGTTTCTTGCCATTGCCCTGGCTGGCCTCTTGGGCGGTCAGCAGTCTCCCAGCGTTCTCGGACGGTGGGTGGGGGAATCTCGGTGCATCGGAACTCAACCGGCCTGTCATGACGAACACGTGATCTACCAGATCGACTCCGCCGGCCCTCATCACTTCACGTTCAAGGGGGGCCGCACCGCCGGGGCGGACACGGTGGATATGGGTGACCTGTCGTGCGACAACACCACGGGCGACCCCGCGCTCGTCTGCCGCATCCCCCTCGGCGTCTGGCGATTCTCCGTCGTGAACGGCCGGCTGGAAGGGGTGCTGACGGAGTCGGGCGGGAAGGTGACACGACGTGCGACCGCAGACCGGGCGCCCGCTCGGTAGGTGACTACGGAAATTCGTCCCGTCCACGCTTCCGACAGCCCGCGGCTGGCAGCGATCTACAACCATTACATCCTGCGCACCACGGTATCCTTTGAAGAGGATCCGGTGACTCCGTCTGAGATGGAGGCGCGAATCACGGCCACCGTCGGGGACGGATTTCCATGGCTGGTGGCGGCGGAAGGAGAGGACATTCTGGGCTACGCGTACGCCACGCAGTGGAAGAGGCGCTCGGGATATCGATTCGCCGCCGAGTCCACCGTGTACCTTGACCCGACGCGCACGGGACAGGGGTTGGGCCCGCGGCTCTACGGCCAGCTGATACCGATTCTACAGTCCAAGGCCGTCCACACGGTCATCGCGGGCATCGCGCTCCCCAATGCCGCCAGTGTGAGTTTCCACGAACGCGCAGGCTTCACGAAGACCGCCCATTTTCGGGAGGTCGGGTTCAAGCTCGGGCAGTGGGTGGACGTGGGATACTGGCAACGGATGCTACAGGAGTAGTAGAACGCCATGGGCAAAACTCGGCTGGAAGCATTCAGCGACGGCGTCATCGCCATCCTGATCACCATCATGGTGCTCGAGCTCCGAGCCCCGGTGGGAGACTCCCTCCCGGCGCTCGAGCCGGTCCTGCCCGTCCTTTTCTGCTACGCGCTGAGCTTCCTGTACCTGGGGATCTACTGGGTGAATCACCATCACTTGTTTCACGCAGTTCACAAGGTCTCGGGGACCATCCTCTGGGCCAACCTGCTTCTGCTTTTCTGGCTGTCACTCGTGCCGTTCACGACGCGATGGATCGGTGAGCATCCTCACTCGCCCGTGCCAACGGCTATCTACGGCGTGTCATTCCTCATGCCGGGCCTCGCCTGGCTCGTTCTCCAGGCCGCGATCCTCAAGGCCCAGGGCCCGGAGTCGAAGCTGGCAAAGGCCCTCGGAAACGACTTCAAGGGCAAAGCGTCCGGCGTGCTATACGCCGCGTCCATTCCGTTGGCCTTTTTCAGGCCCTGGCTTTCCGACGTCATCTTTGTGGTTGTCGCGCTGGTCTGGTTGGTTCCCGATCGCCGGATCGAGCGGCTCATCGATCGTTAGAGAGCGGAACGTCGGCCACGGCTCCCTCCTCCGAGACCTTGCGCCTTCCGAGCAGTTTGCGCAGTGTGTTCTCAATGTCCAGGGTACAGCAACTCCTTCGGAAGCGATGGTATCTCGTCGCGGGCGCGATCGTGCTCGTCGTGAGTGGCTGGGTGTTCGCGGGACGCGGGAGGACATCGGATCCAGCGATCGTGGCGACCGTGGCGCACGGACCGTTCTCGGCAACCGTGACGACGTCCGGTGAGCTGCGCGCCAAGGAATCCGTCCAGATCACGGCTCCCGCCGGCGCCATGCAGGTCGGCGCGTGGCAGATGCGAATCTCATCGCTCGTACCCGAGGGCACCATCGTAAAGACCGGCGACGTAGTCGCGGAGCTCGACCGGTCGACGTTGGGGAGCCGCCTGAGTGACGTGAACCTCGCCCTGCAGAAAGCCCAAGCCCAGTACGAAGAGGCGATGCTCGACTCGGCCTTGACCCTCTCGACGGCGCGCGAGGCGATCCAGACGGCACAGCTGGATCTGGACGCGAAACGGCTCGCCAAGGAGCAGGCCGTCTATGAAGCGCCCACCGTCAAGCGCCAAACGGAAATTGATTTGGACCGCGCCCAGCGCGCGCTGACGCAGAGCCAGAGCGACCTCGAGACCCACATCGAGCAGGCGAAGGCGAAGATGCGTGAGATGGGCACCGAGGTCGAACGACAGCACAACCTGCAGAAACAAATCCAGGATGTACTGGCGGGGTTCACCGTTAAGGCACCGTCGCCCGGCATGGTGATCTATGTAAGAGAATGGAATGGCAAGAAGCGGACTGCCGGCTCCCAGGTGTACGCCTACGAACCCTCCGTCGCGACCCTGCCCGACCTGACCCACATGGAATCCGTCACCTACGTGAACGAGATCGACGTGCGGCGCGTCGCCGTCGGTCAGCCGGTCCAGATCACGCTGGACGCCGATCCAACCCGGCACCTCACGGGAGTGGTGGCGAGCGTCGCCAACGTCGGCGAGCAGCGCCCGAACACCGACGCCAAGGTGTTCGAAGTACACGTCACCGTGCTGCAGTCCGACACCACCCTGCGGCCGGGCATGACGACCGGCAACGCCATCGAAACCCTGCACGTGCCCGACGCCCTTTCCATGCCGCTGGAGGCGATGTTCACCGACAGCGGCACCACGTTCGCCTATCGTCAGTCGGGCGGTGGTGCCGTGAAGCAGGAAATTGTCCCCGGCGCCATGAACGACTACGACGTGGTCGTCGCGCGCGGGCTCTCGGCCGGTGACCGGGTACTGATGACGCCGCCCGCGGACGCCGCGCGCTTGAAGCTGGTGCGCTTGCCCGCCACGGCACACCCCAGTGAGGCCGCGGCCTCGAGTACCCGCGCTGCCGGGGCTCTGGGCGACACGGCGACGACGCCTCCCCCTCCCCGTTCCACACCCCACCACTGAGCCGTGCCCTTCGATCGCACGGCGCTGGCCAAGCTCCGCCGCGAGATCGCGGGACACATCGTCTTCAGCACCCGGACGGCCCTGGTCGCCGTGGGACACAACCGGCTGCGCGCCGGGCTCACGTCCCTCGGCATCCTCTTCGGCGTCGCGTCGGTCATCACCATGCTCGCCATCGGCTCCGGGGCTGAGCGCGAGGTCTTGGACGAGCTGCGGCTCCTGGGATCGAACAACGTCGTCGTCACACCGCTGGTCCAGCAGCAGGAAGGCCCGGTCGAAGCATCGGACGCGCGGCAGGTCAAGAAATGGTCCCCTGGCCTCACGTACGCCGACGCGCAGCAGATCCCCCTCGAGATCCCGGCCGTGGAGGCCGCGGCGGCGGAGGTGGTGGTCAACAGCACCGTGACCCGGGAGGGCCACAGCCGGTCGGGGAAGGTCGTCGGCGTGGACACCGCCTACTTCCGTCTCACCAACCTCGAGCTCACCTCGGGCAGATGGTTCAGCCCGGAGCAGGTGGAACAGGGGCTGCCTGTGGCCATCATCGGGAATGGGGTGCGATCGCGATTCTTCACCACGGAGGCCGCGCTCGGGAGCTCGCTCAAGGTGGGAGGGATCTGGGTGACGGTGGTCGGCGTGCTGGCCGACCGCCACGTGAGCGACGCCGTCACCCAGCAGCTGGGCATCCGAGATGTCAGCATGGACGTGTACCTGCCGGTGCGCACCATGCTCCTCCGCTTCCGCAACCGCATCGAGCTGACCCAACGCGACCTGGAGCGGGCTGCCAGCGACGAGGGTTCGTCAAACGATAGCGCTGACACCGAGAGCCCCGAGCAGCGTCAGGAGCGGCTCAACCATAACCAGCTCGACCGCATCATCGTCCGGGTCACCGATTCGAAGCTGGTGCCGGGAGTAGCGGCCGTCATGCGCCGCATGTTGGAGCGCCGTCACAATTCGGTGGTGGATTTCGAGATCACCGTACCCGAGCTCCTGCTCCGCCAGGAGCAACGGACCAAGTCCATCTTCAACATCGTGCTGGGTGCCATTGCCTCGATCTCGCTCCTCGTGGGCGGCATCGGGATCATGAACATCATGCTCGCCTCGGTGCTCGAGCGCATCCATGAAATCGGCGTTCGGCGTGCCGTCGGCGCCACCCAGAAGGACGTGCTGTTCCAGTTCCTCAGCGAAGCGGTGCTCATCAGCGTCGCCGGCGGGGTCGCCGGCATTCTGGTGGGCGCGGGGCTCAGCGCGGGCATCCAGCACTTCGCCGGCATCCAGACGATCGTGACCTTCCTCTCCGTCGCCCTCGCTTTCGGCGTTTCAATCACGGTGGGTCTGGCGTTCGGTATCATGCCCGCCTACCGCGCCGCCAAGCAGGATCCGGTCACCTGCCTCCGTTACGAGTGACGCCCATGCCCAACCGCTCCCGCCGGGCCCCTCAGGCGATCGGCCTCGCCATCGCACTGACGTTCGCGGCCGTCCCGCGACTCGCAGCCCAGCAGCCTTCCGATTCCATCGGAGGCGTGCCCCTGACCCTCGACTCCGCGATCGCCCTGGCCCAGCTGAACAGCCACCAGGCGCGTGCGGCGCGGGCTGCGCACCAAGCCGCGCGCTTCCGGGACAACGGCTTTCGCGACCGGCTGCTCCCGCAGCTGACGCTCACCGGCACGGTGCCGAGCTACAATCGCTCGATCGTTCCCGTGCTGCAGGTCGATACCGCGACGGGGAACGCGGTGACCATCTTCCAGCCCCAGCAGCAGAGCACGACGTCGTTGGGCCTGCAGCTGACGCAGACGCTCCCGCTGACGGGCGGCAATCTCTACCTCTCGTCGTCCCTGACCAAGCTCACCCTCAGCGGGCAGAGCGCCTTGCAAACCTGGTCGTCGGTGCCCTTCACCATCGGATTGCAGCAGGGGATCTTCCGGCCCAACCTGGCGGCCTGGGACCGCCGGGAACAGAACGTCCAGATCGAAGAACAGGAGCGGCAGTACCGCGAAGCCATGGAGGACGTAGCGCTCCAAACCACAGGCCACTTCTTCGACACGTATGCGGCCCGCAAAGCGCTCGACAACGCTCAAACCAATGTGGCGGTCAACGACACGCTCTACCGCCTCAATACCGGCCGCTTCCAGGTGGGCCGGATCGGCGAGAACGATCTGCTGCAGAGTCAGCTGGCCCTGCTCCGGGCCCGCACCTCACTGGACGCCGCGCGTCTCGAGTACGAGCGCAGCCTCGCCCAGCTGAGACTCGACATCGGCCTCCCACCCGGTCGCCCGCTGTCGGTGGTTGTCAGCCAGGATGTCCCCGATGTGGAACCGGACACCGCCCGCGCCGTCGCCGAAGCCCTGCGCAGCGCGTCCGCCGTGAGCGCCACGGCACTGGCTGACGTCGTGGCCCGACGCCGCATCGCCGAGGCCCAGCTCGCCGACGGCGTCGGGGCCACACTCCAGGCCAGCTACGGCTTCAACCAGACCTCACCCACCATGCGCCTGGCCTATCAGAATCTGCTCGAAGCCCGGCAGTTCTCGCTCTCGGTGCAGTTGCCACTGTGGGAATGGGGTGCCCACGGCGCGGGAGTGAGGGCCGCCGAGGCCGATCGCGACGCCACGACCGACCAGTCGGCGGCCGCGCTGGAACAGCTCCGTCTGGACGCCAAGTTCGCCGCGCTGCAGCTGGCCCAAGCGCGCCGCAACGTCGCGCTCCTCACCGTGTCGGACAGCGTCGCGGGGAAACGTTTCGACGTCGCCTATCAGCGCTATGTCATCGGGAAGATCACCATCGATAACCTGTACATCGCCCAGCAGGAGAAGGACGCAGCGTTGGTACAGGTGGTCGGGGGACTGCGGGACTACTGGCTGGCCTACTACAACCTGCGCCGGATCACGTTGTTCGACTTCGTCGCGGGTCAGCCCATTCGCTAAAGGGTCCCGAGAGAACGCGGTGGCGCCGGACGATCGGCGCTTAGCAGTGACGACGCCCGCCAGGCCATCGCGCCATAGACGGCGGCACTCACGGGAATTGCGAATCGCAGGTGAAAAATCCCGACGAACGCGTCGCAGCATTGCAGCACGGCAACCGCCCAACCGCCAATAATCGCAAACCACACGAGGTCACGGTCTCGCAGGAGCAGAGCGAGGCATCCAATGCCGAAAGCCACTTCCGCCCCGAGGTGAATCATGGCCCACCAAACGGGGATCTCCACCGGATCGTTGTTGCCAATCCCAATCCTGAGGATGAGCGGATCGTACCCCACTGTCCCCTGGGTAAGGTCGGAGATCACCCGCAGACCGCAGGCCATGAGGTAGATCCACGCCAGAACGGTCAACCACTTCGGCGGCAACAGTCGGGACGACGAAGACTGTGGTGTCATTGGAGATCCCTGGAGATCGGCAACGGCACAATCCTCGCCCGGGGCGGGATCCCCGGCTCCAGCTCCATGATCCCCACCGAGGGCGCCGGCCGGTCGAAGCGCTTCGGCCCCGCCGACCCGGGATTCATTACCGTCACCGTCTTGTCCACCAGCTCGAGCACCGGCGTGTGCGTGTGCCCGAACACGATGATTTCCGCCCTGGGGAATGCGTCGTGAAGCAGCGCCGGCGTGGGATGGCCGAGCTGGTCGCCGTGGGTCACGACGACGTCGAATCCGTCCAGCTGGATCTGGGCGACTTTGGGAAGCTTGCGACGCATCTCGAAGCCGTCGGTGTTGCCGAATACCGCGGTCACCGGCGCCACCGCTTCGAGCTGAATGAGGATGTCGGCGTCCCCGACGTCCCCGCCATGCAGGATGTGATCGACCTGGGAAAAGACTTCGAGCACTTCGGGACGCAGCACGTTGTGCGTGTCCGAAATGATCCCGAGCCTCACTCCCCCCCTCCCCACCTCGGCGCCAACTGGATGTCGAGCTTCAGGTGGTCCACGATCCGCTGGACGATGAAGTCGACGAGGTCGCTCACCTTCTCCGGACGGTGATAGAACCCCGGCGCCGCCGGGAGGACCAGCGCCCCGGCCTCCGTGGCCAACGTGAGATTCCGGAGATGGACCAGCGAGAGCGGGGTTTCCCGAGGCACAAGAATCAGCGGGCGCCGCTCCTTGAGTGCGACATCAGCCGACCGCTCGATGAGGGACCGGCTGGTCCCGTGCGCCACCGCCGCCACCGTGCCCATGGAACACGGGCAGATCACCATCCCCGCACTCTTCACCGATCCGGAAGCAGGGGACGCCCCGCGATCCTTGTCGTCGAACACCTTCACTGACGACCAATCCCCACCCGTCGCCTTCGTCAGCTCACGGTCATCCCGGATCCCACACTCCTCCGTGAGCAGGCGCCATCCGTGAGTAGAGATGAGCAACCAGGTCGGGACGTGATTTTTCGCGAGCACTTCCAGCAGGCGCACCGCGTAGGGAGCCCCGGATGCGCCGGTGATGGCCAGCGTGACTGGCAGCTGTTCCACTAACGCCCTCTCCGGTTTGCAGTGGGGCTCCGCTTCGGATGGTGACTCCGGCGGACTATGGGGAATCGGGAAGAGGGAAGCGGGAAGTGTGACTTTTCCCGTTCCTGACGCTTCCCTCTTCCCACTTCCCTCTTCCCCTTTTTCATACGATCCGATCTACCAGCGCTCCGATGAACACCGTGATCGAAATGATCCCATTCATCGTAAAGAACGCCGCGTTGAGCTTCGACAGATCGCCCGGCTTCACCAGTTGATGTTCCCACGCGATGAGCGCCGCACCGATCCCTACCCCCACAAAGAACGGCACATGGAATCCGGCCCCAAGCCCGAAGGCGACCAGGGCCAGAATCGCCAGTCCGTGCAGCGTCTTCGCGAGGAAGATCGCCGGCCCCGCGCCGAACCGGACCACCGCCGAGTGGAGCCCCTCTTTGCGGTCGAATTCCTCGTCCTGAAGGGCGTAAAACATGTCGAAGCCGCCCACCCAGGCCGTCACCACCAGCGCCAGCACCGGGAGCACCCACCAGGGCTCGCACCATTTCCCCGTGATCGCGAGGTAACCCGCGGGCCCCGAGATGGCATCGGCCAGGCCGAGCCAGAGATGCGAAGACCACGTGAAACGCTTGGTGTAGCTGTAGCCCGTGATGGCGACGAGCGCGATGGGGGACAGGGCAAAGCACAGGGAATTCAGGGCCCAGGCTGATCCCTCGAACACGAGGGCGGCGAGGGTCACGGACACCCACGCTTCGCGGACGCTGATACGCCCCTGTGGAATGTCCCGGGAGGCCGTGCGCGGGTTCTTCGCATCCAGGTCGCGGTCGGCGATCCGGTTGAACCCCATGGCCACAAAGCGCGCCGCCGTGAACGCGATCACGACCAGCACCACCTGACGCCAGGTCACCGGGCTCGTCCATGACGCCGCGACGGCGCCAATCAGGGCGAAAGGCAGCGCAAAGACGGTGTGCGGGAGCCTGACGAAATTCGCGTAGCGGACCAGCAGTGAGTCGCCGCCGAGGGTCTGGCCCTCACGGGATGGAGATGCCAAGCTCCCTCCACATCGCGTCCACCTTCGCCTTGGTCTCTTCGTCCATCACGATCTTGTCGGGCCAGTCACGGTGGAAGCCTTCTTCCTTCCACTTCCGCGTACCGTCGATGCCCATCTTGGAGCCGTAGGTGAACTCGCGGCTGGCATGGTCGAGCACGTCGATCGGGCCCATCGAGAACCGGACGTCGCGCTCCGGATCGATGTGGTTGAGCGCCACCCACCAGGCTTCCTTGGGGTCGCGGACATTCACATCCTTGTCCACCACCACGATGACTTTGGCGAGCGACATCAACCCCTGCCCCCAGAGCCCATTCATCACCTTGTACGCCTGCCCCGGGAACTGCTTGTCGATGCTCACGAACACCAGGTTGTGAAAAATCCCCTCCGCCGGCATGTGCATGTCGACGACTTCCGGGAGTGTCAGCCGCAGGAGGGGCAGGAAGATCCGCTCCGTCGCATGGCCGAGCCAGAAATCCTCCATGGGAGGACGCCCGACGATCGTGTGCGGCCACACCGGATCCTTGCGCCGGGTAATCGCCGTGACCTGGACCCGCGGATAGAGATCCGCGAGGGAATAGAACCCGGTGTGATCGCCGAATGGACCCTCGGTGACGAGCGGTTCCCGCGGATCGATCACCCCTTCGATGACGAGCTCTGCTTCCGACGGCACCTCGAGATCTGAGGTGACGCACTTGGAGAGCCGCACCGGCTCCCGGCGCAGGAACCCGGCAAAGAGGTACTCATCAATCCCCGGAGGAAGTGGCGCTGAGGCGGCGTAGATGCTCGCCGGGTCCCCGCCCAGGACGATGGCGACGGGCATGGTCTCGCCCCGGGCCGCCATCTCGCGCCAGTGCGCCGCGCCGACCTTGTGGCGCTGCCAATGCATGGCAAGCGAGTCGCGACCGAGCACCTGCACCCGGTACATGCCGACGTTGCGGGAGCCCGTCACAGGATCGCGCGTGACGACCTGGGGGAGCGTGATGTACGGTCCCCCATCCTGTGGCCAGCAGATCGGGACCGGCAAACGGCCCAAGTCGATTTCGGATCCCTTGAGCACGACATCCTGGCAGGCCGGGCTGCCCCCGCCACTGCGCGGCGGGAACTTGGTCAACTCGGCCAGCTTGGGGAGCATCGCGAGCTTGCCGACGAGACCATCCGGGACCTTGAGGTTCACGAACTCCGAAACCCGGTCACCGATCTCATCCAGCTTTGAGACGCCGAGCGCCATGCACATGCGCTTCTCGGACCCGAAGAGATTGACGGCGACGGGGTGAGGAGATGCACTACCCGAGGTCAGCACCGGGTGCTCGAAGAGCAGGGCCGGTCCCCCACCCGGTGACTTCATGCACCGGTCGGCAATCTCCGTAATTTCGCGATCGACGAGGACGGGCCGGTGCACGCGCACCAGCTCGCCGGCCTCGTCGAGGGCCGCCAGAAAGTCCCGCAGGTTATCGCGTGCCATGGTGGATGGCGCAGATGCCGCCGGTCAGGAGTTCGTAGCGTACGTCCGAGAAACCAGCGGTTTCCAGACGACGGGAAAGGGCGTCGGGATCGGGAAAATTGAGCACCGACTCTGGCAGGTAGGTATAGGCGTCCGTATGTTTCGACACCGCGCGGCCGATCAGCGGCAGCAGCCGCCGAAAGTAGAAGAGGTAGGCGGCGCGGAGGGGCGCGAAACGCGGAGTAGTGAATTCCAGGATGACCAGCCGGGCTCCCGGTTTGAGGACCCGCCGGGCTTCGGAGAGTCCGAGGTCCAGGTCCGCGAGATTGCGCACCCCGAAGCCCACCAGCGCGCCGTCGAATCCCTCATTGGGGAACGGCAGCTCCAGGGCGTCGGCGCCGACCGGGCGGACCGCCGCGGCTTTGCCGCGACCCCGCTGCAACATGGGAATCACGAAGTCGGCCCCGATGATCCGCCCGCGGAAGCCGCCGGCAGAGGCGAGGGCCGCCGCGAGGTCGAGCGTACCGGCGCAGAGATCCAGATAGAGGCCATCGGGACGCCGTTCCCAGCCCAGCCGTGCCACGGCGCGGCGGCGCCAGCGGCGGTCGATGTTGAGGCTGAGCAGGTGATTGAGGAAGTCGTACCGGGGGGCGATCGCGGTGAACACATCGCGAACGTACGAGCGCTTGCCTTCTGCCCCTCCCCCCGCGCGCATCACATTTGACTGAGGAGACGGCGCCATAGGCGCAAAAGATAGGCCGAACGACCTGACGGGCGCTAGCGACCAGGACGTGGTGCGCTGGGCTCGCGACGGACACGAGCCCGCGTTTCGCGAGCTGGTCCACCGGTATGAACGACCGGTGTTTTCGCTCATTTACCGGATGGTGCGCGACCGCGCGCTGGCCGAGGATCTGGCCCAGGAGACCTTCATCAAGGTCCTGAACGCCCTCAAGAGCTACAAGCCCGAGTACAAGTTTTCGTCGTGGATTTTCAAGATCGCCAACAATGCGGCCATCGATCACCTGCGGCGGCGGCAGCTCGACACCCTTTCCCTCGACGGCTCCCCCACCGCCCGCTCGCCCGAAGAGATGCACGCGAGTGCCCCGCAGCTCGGCGACGTATCCGAGAGCCCGCTCGATGAGGTCGAGTCCCGTGAGTTGGGGGGCGCCATCGAACGGGCCATTGGCCGTCTCCGGCCTGAGTACCGGTCGTGCATTTTGCTACGCCACGTGGAAGGCCATTCCTACGAAGAAATCGCCAAAATGCTTGACCTTCCGCTCGGCACGGTGAAAACGTATATCCATCGGGCGCGTAATGAGTTGCGGGTGCATCTGGAGGACGCCCGTGAGTGAAACCACCCACGTCGGGCCCCCGTATGGAGACCGTATGAACGAGAGACTTCAGACCCATCTGACCCCGGAGGAAGTCGAGCTCTGGGCCACCGGCCTCCTGAGCGCGGCCCGCACGTTCCATCTGACGGAATGTGCCGAGTGCCTCGCAGTGGCGGAGCGCGAGCGCAAGCTGCTCGTCGAGCTGGCGCAGCTCCAGCGGTTCGCCCCCTCGGCGGACTTCGCCGAGAAGGTGCTGGCACAGGTCCGGATTCAGACGCCTTCGGGCAGCCATCACGGCTGAAAAGACTAGACGTCTAGTCTTTCAAGCCCGTACCTCGGCACGCACGCCCACTCCCAGGAGCCGGGCCGCGCTGCCACCGCGGACGGCGATCTCCACCTCCCCGCCACTGCCCATGTACGCGACCAGCTGACCCGGCTCCACATCCCCGAAAGTCCGGCGCAGCGCGCCGACGTCATTCCCTTCTACCGTAATCCGCACGCCCTCATCAACGTCCTCGGCCCTGATGTTCGAGACCAGGGTGCCGAAGCGGTCGACGTAGATCACCTCGCCCAGGAGCGCGACGCCATCCGCGCGAGGCTCCGGCAAGGGTGACCGGCGAGCGTCGTCCACGGGATCGCCAAGCTCGTCGAGGGAGACCCCCATCGCGAGACGCGCCGCCGCGGGAGCGAAGACGTCGCGGCCATGAAAGGTCGGCGATGCCGAGGGCGGGACGGGGAGGGAGACGAACTCCGCGTCCTCGGGCAGTGACGTGAGCAACCCGTTGTCGGGGGCGACGAAGAAGTGGCCGTGCGCCTCGGCGGCGAGCGCCCGCCGCCCCGTCCCGACGCCGGGGTCCACCACCACGAGGTGAACGGTTCCAGCCGGAAAGCGGCGCCAGACTCTGGTGAACAAGAACTGCCCGGCCCGCACGTCCCCCGGAGGTACCTGGTGGGTCACGTCGACCAACGTAGCGTCGGGCACCGCGGTAAGAATGACGCCCTTCACCTCGGCGACGTAGCTATCCCCTGCGCCGTAGTCCGTCAGGAGCGTGATGATCGAGCTCATGCGGTCCTCGGCCTGGGGCGCCAGGCACCGGACAGCCAAAGCACCGTCATGGCGACGCCGCGCAGCGTTGCGGTGAGGGAAATGGCCCACCAGATCCCCGTGACACCCCAGATGCCCGACCACCAGGCGGCAAGGGGAATTCGCGCGAAGGTCAGACTCGAGCTCCACACCATGGGCCAGAATGTATAGCCCGCGCCTGCCAGTGCGCCCTCGAGAATCAGCTCGAACGTCTGCCCCACCTGCGCCATGGCGATGATCCGGAGGTAGCCGGTCCCGTTGGCGATGACCTGCGGATCGGACGTGAAGAGCCGGACGAAGAACCGGGGCACCAGGAGACACGCGAGGGCGGTACAGGTCGTCACCAGCAGGGCATAGCCCACCGTGTGCCAGGCTGCCTTTCGGGCCCGCGCCTCGTCCTTGGCGCCGAGACTCTGTCCCACCAACGCCGCGGCGGCGAGCGTGAACCCGGTGATGGCCACGAACCCCACACCTTCCACCTTATGCCCCACCCCCAGCGCCGCGAGCGCCGGCGTTCCGAAGCGGGAGGTGAACCGCGTAAGCCACATGTAGACGAGCGAGAAGAGAATCCCGCTCATCGAGTACGGAAGCCCGATCCGCAGGATGTGGGGCGCGGATGCCCAATCGGGGGCCCGGAAGTGGATGTGACCGCGGCGGAAGGCGAGCCACACCAGCGCGAGGCACGCCACGCCACGCACCATCACCGATGCCAGCGCGGCGCCCTCGACGCCGAGCTTCGGGAAAGGCCCGATCCCGGCGATGAGGAGGGGATCGAGAATCACGCTCACGACGGCAGATGCGGCCAGCACCATGAACGGGGTCGTCGTGTCCCCGGACGAGCGGAACGTGGCTTCGAGCGCGAAGAACCCGAAGACGAGGGGAGCGCCCAGGAGCCACGTGTGGAGATAGGTGTGCCCCAGGGCGGCGACTTCTGGCGGGACCTGCATCAAGTCGAAGAGCTTGGGGAGCGCAGCCAGTCCGGCAATACTGGCGAGAAGCCCCGCGACCAGACCGGTCATGAGCGCAGCCGCCGCCACACGCGCCGCCTGGTCGGGCGCGCGGGCCCCATGACGGTGCGCAGCCAGGGCCACTACGCCCACGTCCAGCATTTCGGCCAGGCTCATCATCACCCAGACCGTGAAGCCGGCAGTCGAAACGGCGGCGAGGGCGGCGGGCCCGATCAGCTGGCCTACCCAGATCGAGTCGATGACGTTGAAGCCGGTGTTGAACGCCATCATCGCCACGGTGGGTGCCGCGAGGCGCAGGATGGTGGAGCGAAGGTCTCCGGTGGTGAGCTTCCCGGCGGGTCCTGAAGGCGCTACTGCCTCACTCACGGGGCCGGGGTCTCTTTCAAGAAGCGCGCGAACACCGGGTTCGCCGGGTACCTGCTCGCCAGTTCTCCGACCAGCTCGCGGGCCTCGGCGCGCAGCGCTTGCCGATGGTCGTTGTCGCGCCCGGCCTCACGCACGAGCGCCGCGGCGAGGACCCAAGTCGCCTCGACCTTGGAGAGGTCCCCGTTTTTCGCCGCGCGTCGCAAGTCGACGATGCCGGTGTCCGCATTGCCTGACCCCAGACCGATGATCTTGGCGAAAACCCTAGCGAGTCCGCCGGCCCGTGCCAGTCCGTACTGGTAGACGCCGAGCCCCAGGTAGCAATCTTCGCAGGCCGAGTCGGTGGCGAGCACGGCCGAGTACGCTTCACGCATGGCCTTCGCGTCCTTCCCGGCACCCAGCGCACTGCCATGCAGGTCCTTCTCCCGCGCGCGATAGCCCAGCGCCGTGCCCAGCCAGAAATGGTTCGAATCCGCGCGCGCCCTGGCGATGGCCAGATCGAGCAGGGAGTCGATCCGTGCCGCCTCGAAGTCGTCCGAATCCTTGGCCTCCGCCCACCAGATGTAGGCGGTGGCCTGGAAGATCAGCGGCGCGGGGTCGAGCGTATCCTTCGTCGCGAGAGCTTCGAAGTACTGAGCCCCGGCCGGGAAGGCGCCGGAGTAGATGGTGTCGAGGCCGGTCCGGATGTCGGGGCGCTGCGGGTGCTGAAGGACCGCCAGGAGAAGTGGAAGGAATCTCACTTCAGGGCGTCTACCACCCGGCGGGCGACATCGGTCAGAGCCCTGGCGGCTGGCGATTCGGGGTCCGCGACGACGATGGGACGTCCCGCATCCGCGTGCTGCGGGAGCCGGGCCTGCAGCGGGATCTGCCCGAGCAGCGGAACGCCAAGCTCTCCGGCGAGCCGCTCCCCACCGCCCGAGAGAAAGAGCTCCGACTTCTCGCCGCAATGCGGGCAGACGTAGTAGCTCATGTTCTCGATCACGCCCAGCACCCGAACGCCCACCCGCTCGAACATCTTGGCGCCTCGCAGCGAGTCCCCGACGGCGACCTCCTGCGGCGTCGTGACGATCACGGCTCCATGCAGGTGGATTGACTGCGTGAGCGACAGCTGGGCATCGCCGGTTCCGGGGGGGAGGTCCACCAGGAAATAATCGAGCGTGCCCCAATCCACGTCCCGCAGGAACTGCTGGATCACTTTCATGATGATGGGGCCGCGCCAGATGGCGGGCGCGTCGCGGTCCACGATGAAGCCGAGGGACATGAGCTTCACGCCGTGGCCTTCGAGGGGCTGGATCTTTCCGGCGGTCACGGGCGGCTTGTCGAACACGCCCATCATCCGCGGAATATTCGGTCCGTAGATGTCGCCATCCATCAGGCCGACCTTGAACCCCTGAGCGGCAAGTGCCGTGGCGAGGTTGGCCGAAACCGTGGACTTCCCCACGCCACCCTTCCCCGACGACACCGCCAGGACCTTGCCCATGTTGGGCATCTCCTGCGCGGTGGGGGGGGGCGGGACGTTTTCCATGCCGGCCGGACGGGGTCCCGGCCCCTGCGACGACGCACGCGGGGCGCCGGGGTCGGAGATGGTCACCCGGACATCCGCCACGCCCGGCACGGCTTTCACGGCCCGCCGGGCGTCGCGTGCCAGCGTCGCCGGATCATCCCGCCCCAGCAGGAAGGTGAACTGCACCACGCCGTTCTCCTCGACCAGATCGCGTACCATGCCGGCGGCGATGAGATCCTTCCCGAGGCGTGGGTTCTGGAGGGCGGCGAGGGCGGCGGTGACCTGCGACTTGAGATCGGTGGGCGGGGGGGGCACGGTCGGAATCTAGCGGGGGCTCGGGATGACGAGCAACGTTACGGCATTCTTATCGTTTGGAGCCTAGCCGTGCGTCGCCTCGCCGCCGTCACCAGCCTGTCATTCCTTGTGGTCCTGGCCGCCAGCCGGCCCCATCCCCTTCCGCTCGACAACGGGCTGGCCCGTACGCCGCCCATGGGCTGGAACAGCTGGAACCACTTCGCCTGCGACGTCTCGGACCGGCTCATCCGCGAAACCGCGGACGCCATGGTCTCGAGTGGCATGAAGGACGCGGGCTACCGCTACGTGATCATCGACGACTGCTGGCAGGTGGCCCGCACGAAAGACGGGACCATCGTGGCCGATTCGGTCCGTTTTCCGAACGGCATCAAGGCGCTCGCCGACTACGTCCACTCGAAGGGCCTCAAGTTCGGCATCTACACCGATGCCGGGACCGAAACCTGCCAGGGTCGTCCCGGCACGCTCGGCCACGAAGCCCAGGACGCCAGGACGTACGCGTCGTGGGGCGTCGATTATGTGAAGGAAGACTGGTGTCATGCGTCGGGCCTCGATGCGCCGACTCAATACGCCAAGTTCCGGGATGGGCTGGCGGCCGCGGGACGCCCGATCGTGCTCTCGCTCTGCGAGTGGGGCTACAACCAGCCGTGGAACTGGGCTCCCAAGGTCGGGAACCTCTGGCGCACCACCGACGACATCTCCGATTCCTGGAGCTCCATGCTCGGCAATCTCGACCAGTCGGCTCAACACCCCACGGCGGCGGGTCCCGGAGCGTGGAATGACCCGGACATGCTGGAAGTCGGCAATGGGGGAATGACGGACGATGAGTACCGCGCGCACTTCTCCCTGTGGGCCATCCAGGCCGCGCCGCTGATCGCCGGGAACGATCTCCGTTCCATGAGCGCCGAAACGAAGACCATCCTCGAGAACGCCGAGGTGATCGCCGTCGATCAGGACTCGCTGGGTGTACAAGGTGTAAACGTCTGGGAGCCGACGCCGGAGATTCAGGTGTGGGCCAAGCCTCTTGCGGACGGCTCGGCGGCGGCGGTGCTGTTGAACCGGGCGGGAGTATCTACGGCGATCACGGCCCCATTTCACCGGCTGGGACTGCGTGCCGACTCAGGGGCCGTGAGGGATCTCTGGGGTCACGCCGACAAGGGCCACTTCCGCGCCGAGTACACGGTCACGGTGCCGCCGCATGCGGTCGTGATGATCCGGGTTACCCCGGTGAAGCGCTAGACGCCCACACCTAGACGTCTAGTTCATTCACGGGGTGATGGTGAACTTGCTCGAGAATCCGGCAGTCAGCGCCCCCGAACCGGCGGTCAGTACGTAGCCGGTGTCGGCCTTGCTGATGGTGAGGTTCGAGAAGGTGGCCACCCCGAAAATCGCGCTCACGCTGAAGTTGCCGCCGAGGGCAGCCGAGTCGGGGTTCGAAGACAGGGCGAGGGTAACGAGCCCGTTGTAGCTCGTGTCCACAGCGCCAAGATCGTTCTGAGCCTCGACGAGGACGGCGGTGGCCATGGCCGCCGTCGCCTGTGTGGTCTGGGGCTGCTGGGTGAAGACCAGTCTGGTCGCCACCGCGCTCGAGTCTCCCCCGCCGCCGGAAACGCCCCCACCCAGCCCCAGGATGGCTTCCGTGGTCGGGTCGCAGGCGACGGCCGCCGCGACCGTCGCCAGAATCAGGACTCCCGTCATCACTCTGCGCATTGCGGTTTCCCTTTCGTCAGGGATGCAGCGGGCGCACGCTGACTTCCTTGAAATACACGGTGTCAGCGTCACTGTGGTTCTGCAGACCGATGTACCCCAGATCGGGGCGCCGTCCGCGGTCCGGCTCCCAGGTCTGTTTCTTGGGCGGGACCGGCTGACCTTCGGTATAGTCGGTCACCACTTCCCCGTTGAGCCGCACAATGGTGTGCGGGCCATCGAGGGTGATCTCCAGCGTATTCCACTGACGCGCCTTGCCGGGCCGCGCCAACGCCTTGGTCAACGAGTAGAGCACCCCGGAGACGTGATAGGCATCTTCGGCGTTGTCGATCTGCACTTCATAACCCCTGTTGACCGGCATCCACGGTTCGGTCGGCTTCTCGGGAATGCGAATGAACACTCCCGAATTGGACGTGGAGTCGGTCGGCCAGAAGACCACCCGAACAACTTCGTTGCCGATCATGCGCTTCGAGTACCACAGCAGGCCCATGCCGCCGTGAGTCATCGCCAGACCGGAGTCGACGGTGAACTTCCCCGGTCCGACGTGGTCCCACCCCGAGAGGTTCCCGTCGAACAGGGGAGTCCATTTCTCGGACTGCGCAGCGGCGGGGGCCGCCGCGAGGGCGGTCGCCATGATGCAAAGAGTGACGGTTCTCATGGTCCTCAAGATACGGATGGAGTGAGCCGAACGCTGTCAGCGTCCGTTGAGATGCCGGCGGGCGGCCTCCAGAACCCTGGCCTGGGCGTCCGCCAGGGGCCCTTCCAGGGATGCCCCCGACGCTTTTGCGTGACCTCCGCCACCGAATTGATGGGCAAGCTCCGCGACGTTGACGCTCCCCATGGAGCGGAATGAAACCTTGACCTTGCCGCCGGCGATGGGCCGGAAGAGCAACGCCATTCGTACCCCGGCGATGGACCGCGGGTGCTCCACGATCCCGTCGAGATCATCGGCGGTGGCCCCGTGCTTCTCGATGGCGCCGGGGGGGACAGTGACCCAGGCCAGACCGATCTCCGGCTCCACCACCAGCGTGGTGAGGACTTCACCCAGGAGCCGGACCCGTCCCTCGGGCGCGCTCGCGTACACCTGCTCGTAGATCGATTCGGGGTCGAGTCCTCGCTCGAGGAGTGACCCGGCAATCCGAAGGCACCGCGGTGTCGTGTTCGAAAACCGGAATCCGCCGGTGTCGGTCAACAGTCCCACGTAGAGCGCGCGCGCCGCGTCGGCCGGGATTTCCCATCCCAGCGCCACGGCGAGGTCATGCACCAGCTCCGCCGTCGCCGTTGCTTCGGGGGCGACGAGCCTCGGACCATCGGGCAGCGATCCCGGACTGACATGATGGTCGATGCACGCGACCGGGACGCCGGACTCCCGGACCGCGCTGCCCAGATCTCCCAGCCGTCCGAGGTCCGAGATGTCGAGCACCACGATGGCATCCGCTTTGGCGATTTCTTTCGCGGCGCTGGCGGTCGCGTCGGCGCCTTCGGGGACGAGGAACTTGAGACGATCGGGGATGGGCGTGGGGTTGGTGATGGAGACGAAGCAGCCGCGCTGGTGCAGGAGGTGCCAGAGACCCACTTCGCTCCCGAGTCCGTCACCATCGGAATTGACGTGGGTGGTCAGGACGACGCGGGTGTTCGGGGAAAAGAGACGCACCATCTCTCGCGCCGCGG
>DATNDQ010000062.1:0-64658 GCA_035553475.1 Gemmatimonadales bacterium | reverse complement strand
CCTCCGCCGCGTCCTCCAGACCCTTCAGGTCGACGTCGATCAGCTGCTGAAGCTTCGGCATCACGCCGCTGAACTGCGTGCGCACGTAGTCAACCTGCGCGCGTTCCGCGGCATTCATGGGTGCCAGGGAACTCCCTGAGCGGCCCCCCACCGCGCCGCGCAGACGGTCGAGGAGGGACTGCGGCGACGGTTCCTGGTGCCGTCCCAACGTCGGATCGCCCGACAAGAGCTCGCGCGCGTCACGCAGACGGTTTTCCATCACCCGCGCCCGGCTCGCGAGCGCCGCGTCCGCGGTGGGCGTTTCGTCGATCGCCCGCTTGAGATACCCGACCCGTGTCAGCGCTTCGTTGACGAGCGCCGACGCACCCAGGACCTCCCGCTGCAGGGCCGCCACCTTCTCCTGATCACTCAGCGACGCGTACGCCCGGCCCGGCAGGGCGCTATCGATATCCACCACGCGGAACCGCTGCGGCGTCCCCAGCGGCGTAAAGACGCTGTCATCCCGCTCGGCGAGGGACACCTGATAGGTCCCGGGCGGCACGTACGGTCCCCGGGGGCCCGAGCCAAACGGATTGTTCGGATCAGCCTTGAATGGCGGTCCGTCCACTGGATTGCTGGTCGGCAACCGCAGGTCCCACGCCACCCGGTTGATGCCCTTGCCCGTCGAGCCGGTGAACCGCCGCACGACATTCCCGGCGGAGTCCAAGACGGTCACGATCAGGGCCGGATCTTCCTCGCGTTCCTCCGCCTTCAGCGAATCCCAGGACGGATAGCCGATATCCGCACCCTGCTTCTCCTTCGCGGCTTCCGCCTTCTGCCGCCGCTCCTTCCGGGAGAGGATGGGGTCCTTCAGGAAGTACGAGAACACCGCGCCGTACGGCGGATTGTCCGCCGAGTAGTGTCCCGCCCCCTGAAATCCGATGCCGGGGAGGCCCAGGGGACTCGAGGGCACGTACAAAGGCGCCGGACGAACCGGGAAAATGACCGCCCGCTGCGCCAGGTTCTCGACGCTCAGGTGCCGGAGGGGTGTGTAGTCGTCCAGCACGTAGAAGCCGCGGCCGAACGTCGCGAGCACGAGGTCGTTCTCGCGCCGCTGGATGGTCAGATCACGGACCTGAATCGTCGGCAAGCCGTTCTGGAGCCGGTTCCACTTCTGGCCGCCATCGGCGGTGAAGTACAGTCCGAATTCGGTGCCCACGAACAGCAGGTCCGGATCCACCCCGTCCTCAGCCAGGCACCAGACGTCGCCACGCTCAGGCAGGTCACCGGAGATGTTGGTCCAGGTGCGGCCCAGGTCGGTGCTCTTGAGGACGTACGGCTTGAAGTCCCCCGACCAGTGACCGTTGAACGTGGCGTACACGGTGTTCACATCACGGGCCGACGGTACGACGCGCGTCACAAATGTCGTGTCGGGCACACCGGGGAAATGGTCCGTGGCCCGCCAGTGCGCCCCGCCATCCTCGCTGATCTGGATGCGCCCGTCGTCGGTGCCGGCGAAGAGCAGCCCTTCCTTGAGAGGCGACTCGGCGAGGGTGAATATCGTGCCGAACAACGTCGTGGACACGTTCTTCTCCACGGCATCTACGCCCCACACCCGCCCCATCATCTTCAGCGAGTTGCGGTCGATCTGCCGGGACAAATCCGGGCTGACGGGACGCCACGAGTCACCACGGTCGTCGCTCCGGTACACCCGCTGCGCGGCGAAGTACAGGCGGTGGTGGTCGTGCGGACTGATGATCACCGGCGCGTCCCAGTTCCAGCGGAGCGCTTCCCCGGTGGTCTCGTCGAAGGGCTGGATGCCCACCTGCTCGCCCGTCCGGAGATCGAACCGGACCAGGTTGCCGAACTGCGACTGCGCGTAAACGGTGCTGGGGTCGGTGGGATCGACCACGCTCCCGAACCCGTCGCCACCGGCGGTGATGAACCAGTCGGAATTCCGGATGCCGTTGTTCGTCCGCGTCCGGCTCGGCCCGCCGACCGAGAAGTTGTCCTGCGCGCCGCCGTACACATTGTAGAACGGCTCGGCGTTGTCCGTCGCCACGCGGTAGTACTGCGTCACCGGCAGGTTGGCGCCGAACCGCCAGCTCTTGCCGTGATCGAAGGTCTCGTAGACCCCACCGTCGCAGCCGACGACCAGATGGTCGGTGTCATCCGGATCGATCCAGACCACGTGGTTGTCGACGTGCTTGTTGATTTCACCCAGCGAGCTGAAGGTCTTGCCACCGTCGTTCGAGATCTGCAGGAACACGTTCACCGCATACACGCGGTCCACGTTCTTCGGGTCCGCGAACACCCGGTTGTAGTAGTTCCCGCCGAACTGCGTGCCGCTCATCTTCTCCCAGCTGGCGCCGCCGTCGCGCGACCGGAACAATCCGCCCTTCTCGTCGGCGGCCTGCGCGATGGCGTAGATGACGTCGGGATCGGCGGGCGAGCGAGACAGACCGATCCGGCCGAGGTCCCCTTTGGGGAAGCCCGATTGGGACTTCACCCAGGTCTTGCCGCCGTCAGTCGACCGCCAGACCGCCGAACCGGGTCCGCCGGCGATGAAGCCGTACACGCGCCGCTCGCGCTGCCAGGTGGTCGCGACGAGCACATCGGGATGCCGGGGATCGAGCTGAATGTCGTTGGCGCCCGTCCAGTCGTCGCCGGCCAGCACCTTGGTCCAGGTCGCGCCCCCGTCGGTGGTCTTGAACACGCCGCGGTCGCCACCGCTACTCCACAGGGGTCCCTGGGCGGCGACGTAAACCACGTCGGAGTTCCGGGGGTCCACGACGATCCGGCCGATGTGCTGTGACTCCTTGAGCCCGGCGTTCTTCCAGCTCTTGCCGCCATCGACGGACTTGTACACGCCGTCTCCGAAGGCCACCACCCGCTGCGCGTTGTTCTCTCCCGTGCCGACCCAGATGACGTTGTGATCGTTGGGATCGATCGTGATCGCGCCGATGGACCACGACCCCTCGCCGTCGAAGATCGGCGCGTAGGAAGTCCCGTCGTTGATGGTCTTCCACACGCCGCCCGCCGCGGTCGCCACGTACCACACCGCCTTGTCGGTGGGATCCACGGCGATGTCGGAGATGCGCCCCTCGGTGAGTGCCGGTCCGATGGACCGGAGCTTGAGGCCGCCAACGATGCCGCCCAGTCCGCCGCTGTCGGCCCGCGGTGAAGGAGCTCCAGGCGTTGCCGCGGCGGGCTTGGGAGCCGGCTTTTTTCTGCCGCCCTGGGCGAAAATGGTGGAAGCCGGAAGGAGGACGAGAAGAGCGAGTGTCGCGCGCATGTTTCCCGATGGACGATGGGTAAGGGGCTATTGTACCGGCCCCATCCTTCTCAGGCCAGAGGCCCGCGCTTGGCAGCGCGCTGCGCTGCAAGCGCAGTGCATCGCCGAGCACACTCTTCGAGAGTGTGAACTTGACACGCGGGCCGCGAGACGGGAGCCTATCCCCACTCTCGAACCCGGGCTCCTCATGAAGCGCATCGCCGTCAGCCTCTTCCTGTTCGCCGCCGTCACCCCCCTCACCGCACAGACGCCCGTCAACTGGGATTCCCTGGGCGCCGAGACGCAACGTGTGCTGGCGTCCTATCTGCGCCTCAACACCACGAATCCCCCGGGGAACGAAATTCAGACCGCCCGCTTCCTCCAGGACATGCTCCGGGAAAACGGCATCGAATCCCAGATCCTCGACACCGTCGAACTCGGCGCGGGCCGCGCGAACCTCTACGCCCGCCTGAGGGGCAACGGCTCGAAGAAGGCCATCGCCCTCGTGAGTCACATGGACGTCGTGCCGGTGACGCCGGCCTTCTGGTCGGTCGACCCCTTCGGGGGCGTGGTGAAGGACGGGTTCCTGTACGGCCGTGGCGCCCTGGATATGAAGGGGGAAGGGATTGCCGAGCTGATGGCCATGCTCGCCATCAAGCGGTCAGGAGTGACCCTCAACCGCGACATCGTGTTCATCGGGAACGCCGACGAGGAGCTGGGCGGCACGGGCGCCGCGACCTTCGTCGCCCGGCACGCGGACCTCCTCAAGGACGTGGAATTCCTCATCACGGAGGGCGGCTCGAACCCCCTCGACCATGGCCGCCTCCTCTATTACGGCGTCAGCGTGAGTGAGAAGCGCACGTTCTGGCAGCGGATGACGGTGCATGGCATTCCGTCCCACGGGTCCCGTCCAACGAAGAACAACCCGGTCCCGCGTCTGGTGGCGGCGCTCGACCGCATCGCGCATTACGAAACGCCGATTCGGGTGACGCCGGGAGTGCGCAAGTACCTGCACGACCTCTCCAGCCAGTTCACCGGCGATCAGGCCACCTGGCTGCGTGACGTGGACGCCGCGTTGAAGGTGCCGGCCGCCCGCGAATGGATCCTCAACAACGTCGAATGGAACGCGATCCTTCGGAACACCATCTCGGAGACGGGCCTCTCCGGATCGAGCAAGACCAACGTCATTCCCGCGGAAGCCACCGCCGACCTCGACATCCGGCTCCTCCCCGACCAGGACACCGCCGCATTTCGCGCCGAGCTGTTGAAGGTGGTGAATGACACGGCCGTTCACTGGGCCACGATTCTCCCCCCCAAGCCACCCCTCGAGAGTCCCATCGAGACTGACCTGTTCCGGGCCGTCGAGCGGGCCGCCCATGAGCGGGACCCGAAGGCCCTGATCACCACGGTGATGCTGACGGGCGCCACCGATCGGCCGACGTACCGCGCCCTCGGCATCGTCACGTACGGGCTCGATCCCTTCAAGGTCGAATTGGAGGACGACCAGCGGGGAGTTCACGGGAACGACGAGCGTGTGAGCCTCGAGAACCTCCGGTTCGGGCCCCACTTCTTCTACGACATCCTCCGGTACGTGCAGTAACGGCAGGAGGCAGGGGTCAGGGACCAGAGACCTCCGGGGGAGCGTGGCTCGCCGGGCGTGCCGAGAGATCTTTCAGGTGGTCGAGTGTGAAAACGGCAGGGCCGGGCGTGCCATCCGCATTCCAGAGGTCCCATTCGGGGGCCCAGTACATCACCCCGATGCCGCCCGCCTTCTTCACGGTGTTGACCAGATCGGCCATGAATTGGAGCCGTCCTTCGGGGGTCACGGGCCACAGCATGTCGGGATTGTCCGGCGAATGCGTCGGCTCGTAGCCGGTCTCCGCGACGAGAAAATCCTTGTGATAGCGCCGGGCGCACTCCGTCATGTTCTTCCAGAGGTCTTCGAGAGTGCCATGCCGCCAGGGCGGGTAGAAGCTCTGGGCGATGATGTCATAGTCGACGTGAGCCGCCTCGAGGTGGTCGAAGAACCATTCGGTCGTCGCCCAGTCCCCGCCCCGGTCGATATGGATGGCGATCCGGGGCGGCGTGTTTCCCGCCCCGGCCCGCACACCGCGGATCCCAGCTTTCAGAATCCTGATGAGGTGATCCCACTGGGCGGTGCTGTCGGAGCCAGAGGGCGGGTTGTATTGAGCAGCGCCAGGCACGTGGACCTGCCCCAGCGGCCAGAGGGTGCCCCGCGTGATCTCGTTTCCTACCTGGACCCAGTCGGGCATGGCGCCCGAGTCCTTCAAAGTCCTGATCACATCCCGGCTGTAGGACTCGACGCGCGCCTCCAGGGAATCAAACGAGAGGTCGCGCCAGGCGACCGGGATTTCCTGGTGTTGGGGATCGGCCCACGTGTCGGAATAGTGGATGTCCAGCAGGAACGTGCCCCCCGCCGCCTTGATCCGGCGGGCAAGCGGGATGGTGTTGGTCAGGCTGTTGTCGGGCGCCTCCCGGACTGGCGACACGAAGACCCGAAGGCGGAACGAGGTCCACCCATGGCGCATCAGGATGGAAAGCTCATCATCGGCTTTCCCATTTTCCTGATAGGTCCGGTGCGCGCGCCCCCGGACGGCCGGGGCATCGAGGTACGAGATATCGGCGCCAAGCGTGAAGGGCCTGGACGCCTGCCCCGAAAGGACCCGCCGGGGGGCTCCCAGGAGAAGAACGAGGCCGCCGGCGAAGACGACGAATGACCGCATGACAGGCTCCAAAAAGGCGTATTCTATATCGTAGCGCCGAATGGCACGGTCCGCGCGTTGAACCGCGAAACCTGTGGCTGTGGAGTTGCGTAGGCGGCGTCTTCCCGGCCCATAGGAGTCGTCTCGCGATGCTTCCCCTGCTCTGGCTCCTGGCTGCAAGCCATCCACCCCTCCGTCCCACACCGCCCGCCGCCGGCCCTTACTCCGGCACGGCAGGCAACGTCGCCGTGGCGACGCCGCGCATCGACGCCTCCGCCAACATTGATGGCTCGCTGGATGACCCGCCCTGGCAGAAGGCAGCCATCCTCACGGGCTTCTCGGAGTACACGCCCGTGGACGGCCGCCCGGCGGACGACTCGACGCAGGTGCTGGTGTGGTACTCCGCGACCGCCATGTACTTCGGCATCCGGGCCTTTGAATCCCATGGCCCCGTGCACGCGACCTTGGCCACTCGGGACCACATCTCGACCGACGACATGGTCGAGATCCTGCTCGACACGTTCAACGATCACCGCCAGGCGATTGCCCTGGGGGTGAATCCCCTCGGCGTTCAGGCGGACGGCACGCTCAACGAGACCCACGCCGGCACGAGTGACACGGTCGATCTGTCGACGGACTTCGTCTATCAGTCCAAGGGCCGGGTGACGGACTATGGCTATGAGGTGGAAGTCCGGATCCCCTTCAAGAGCATCCGGTATCAGCCGACCGCGACCCAGACCTGGGGCCTCCAGATCATCCGCACCGTGCAGCATTCCGGTCACGTCCAGACGTGGACCGCCGCGCGGCGGCGGGCGGCCTCGTTCCTCGGGCAGTCCGGGACGCTCGAGGGCCTCACCGACCTCCATCGCGACCTCGTGCTCGATCTCAATCCGGAGCTCACCGGCAAGGTGGACGGCGCGCCCTCAGGACCGGGCTGGTCGTACCATCATCTTCATCCGGACGTCGGCGGGAACGTGCGCTGGGGAATCACGAACAACCTGACGTTGACGGGCACCGTGAATCCGGACTTTTCGCAGGTGGAAGCGGACGCAAGCCAATTGGTGTTCGATCCTCGGCAGGCTCTCTACTTCCCGGAAAAACGGCCGTTCTTTCTCGAGGGGCTCGAGCAGTTCGCGACGCCCAACAACCTCGTCTATACGCGGGCGCTGGTGCAGCCGGTGGGCGCGGTGAAAGTCACGGGGAAAGTCGGCAACGTCGGCATCGGCGTGCTCTCGGGCATGGATGCGCAGGCGTTCTCCGCCACCGGAATGGACAATCCTTTCTATAATATCCTCCGCGCGCGCGCCGACCTGGGCGGGCAGTCCACGGCGGGCATCGTCTATACGGACAAGCAGGATGGCAGTGACTGGAATCGGGTGATGGGTGCCGACGCGCGCATCACGTTCGGCGGCATCTACACCCTGGGGCTGCAGGGCGCAGAGAGCTTCACTCGCACCGCCGGTTCAACCGTCCAGGGGCCTTTGTGGTCGGCGTCCCTGGTCCGCTCCGGACGTCAATTCGCGTTCTCGTACTCCCTCGCGGGGATTCATCCCCAGTTCTTCGACCAGTCAGGCTTCATCTCGCGGAACGGCATCGCCGTCGGCCAGGCCGATCACCAGATCACGTTTTACGGCGCGCCGGGGCAAGCCTTGGAGAGCTGGAGTGGAGACATTCTCCTCTTCGGACGTTGGCTCTATCCGCACTTCCAGGCGGGGGACGCACCGGACGATCGCGAGATTCACTTCAACACCAACACGGTCATCCGCGGCTGGACCGTCACCACCGGGTTGTTCTTCGAACGCTTCGGCTATGACCCGTCACTCTACGCCAACTACGCGCTGCAACGGACCGTGGGTGCGGTCACCGACACCGTGCCCTTCGTCGGCGTTCCGTCGATCAGGAACCTCGACATCCTGCTGCAGTTCGCGACGCCGCAATACCGGCACTTCGATGCGAACCTGCTGTTCCTCCCCGCGATTCAGGACGAGAATTTCTACGAGTGGTCCCCCGCTCAGATCCTCCTGATCCAGGCCGGTGTGAACTGGCGGCCCAATGACCGGATCCGGGTGGGCGGAACCTACCTCCATCAGGAATACTGGCGGCGTTCGGACGGCTCGCTGGTCGCGCGCCAGCTGATTCCGAGACTCAAGGTGGAGTATCAGGTCTCGCGCCCGCTGTTCGTGCGCCTCGTCGGACAGTACGTCTCGACGTTCCAGGATTCCCTCCGCGACGATTCGCGGACCAACGACCCGATTCTGATCAAGAATCCGGCGACGGGCGTCTACGAGCGGGCGCTGCAATTCACGGACAACGGATTCCGGATGGACTGGCTGGTGGCGTTCACGCCGTCCCCCGGCACCGTGGTCTATGCGGGCTACGGCTCGAGTCTCGATGATCAGGGGACGTTTGCGTTCCGTGGATTGCGGCGCACGACAGACGGCTTCTTTACCAAGTTCTCGTACCTGTTTCGTCTATAGCCCGCTCTCGTTTTTCACACTCCAAAGGAGTGCGCTCGGCAAAGCGCCGCGCTTACGCGCAGTGCCCTGCCGAGCGCAGACCTTGGGTCTGTGAAGGACGAAGCCGGGCGGTTACCGCCCCGGACCGCCACCCATCCCACCGGCCGGCCGCTGCCGCATCACCCGCGGAGGAGGCGCGGCGTCGAGCTTGGCGGCGGCTGCCGCCGAGATCTTGCCGTGAATTTCCTTGATCAGCGCGTCTTCCTGGTCCTGCAGTGACTGCATCATCGGGCGTGCAGCCGCCATGGCCGCCCGCGGATCCCCTCCGCCCTGCATGCTGGCGCGGATGGAGTCCCGCATCGCGGCGGACCGTTTCAGGATCCCGTTGATCGAGTCATACTGGGGCTGAATCGCCGTCATCTCGGCGGCAGTCAGGCCGAGGGCCGACCCCACGGAGTCCATCGTCATCCAATGATTGGGGGGCGGCGCGAACCCGCGGCCACCACCCATTCCCCCACCACCCTGCGCCGTGAGCGGCGCGACAGCGCCCCCCAAGAGGGCGACGGCTACGAGCATCTTCCGCATTCGGTTGTTCCTCCCTAGAGGCACCGGAATTGGGGCCACAGGTCTGTACGCCGCAGGGCCCCGCTTGGTTGAGGGGTTTTAACCCCTTGGCTTTGCGATGCTTGGCGGCTATCTTGCCCGGCTCAGAAAATGGCGGATTTGACCTTCTCCCGAAGCCAGCTGCTTCTGCTCGCGGGTACGGCCAACCGGCCGCTCGCCGAGGAGATGGCTCAGCATTTGGGACAGCCGTTGTGCGCGGTCACCATCCGGCGGTTCGCGGACGGTGAAATCTTCGTCAAGATCGACGAGAACGTCCGCGGGCGGGATGTCTTCATCATCCAGCCGACCAATCCGCCGGCCGAGAATTACATCGAGCTGCTGCTCCTGATCGACGCGGCTCGGCGGGCCAGTGCGGCCCGGGTGACGGCGGTCCTGCCCTACTTCGGGTATGCGCGGCAGGACCGGAAAGATCAGCCGCGGGTGGCGATCAGCGCCAAGCTGATGGCGAACCTGATCAGCCACGCGGGCGCGGACCGGGTGTTGGGCATGGATTTCCATTCCCACCAGGTGCAGGGCTTCTTCGACCTCCCGGTGGACCACTTGTACTCGGCGCCGGTGTTCGTCGCGCACTTCCGCACCAAGGACCTGCGCGACCCGGTGGTCGTGGCGCCCGATGTCGGTTCGGCGAAGATGGCGCGGGGGTTCGCGAAGCGGCTCAACGCGTCACTCGCGATCATCGACAAGCGGCGGCCCTCGGCGAACGTGGCGGAAGTGGTGAATGTGGTCGGTGACGTGGACGGCAAGGACTGTCTCATCCCCGACGACATGATCGATACCGCCGGCACGATTACGGAAGCCGCGTCGGCGTTGAAGCGGCTCGGAGCCAAGCGCGTGTTCGCATTCGCGACCCACGCCCTGCTCTCCGGTCCGGCGGTGGAGCGGCTCCGCGCCGCGCCGATCGAGGAAGTGGCGGTGACGAACACCATCCGGCTGACGCCGGAGCGGCAGTTCGAGAAGCTCAAGGTGCTGTCCGTCGGGGCCATCCTGGCCAAGGCGATCAGCTACGAACATTCGAATCAGTCGGTCAGTTCTCTTTTCGACTAAGGCAGGAGTGGTATGGCACAGATCGTCAGTCTCACCGCGCAGAACCGGGACCAGACCGGGAAAGGCGCGGCCCGTCAGAGTCGCTTCGCCAAGAAGGTGCCGGCCGTGGTGTACGGGCATGGCCGGGCCGCCCAGAACCTCACCGTCGACGGCCCGGCGCTCGAAAAGGCGCTCACCGGCATCGAGCCGGAGAGCACGCTGATCGAGCTCACCATCGACGGCAAGAAGGCGAAGGCGCTCATCCGCGAGATTCAGCGGCACCCCATCCGCCCCGACATCATCCACGTGGACTTCTACGAGATCCACGCGGATGAGAAGGTCAAGCTGAAGGTGCCGGTGCACCTCGTCGGCACCCCGGACGGCGTGCGCAACGCCGGCGGCGTGCTGGACCAGGTGACGCGCGAAGTGGAGATCGAAGTGCTCCCCGAGCACATCCCGGATCGCGTGGAGCTCGACGTGTCGGCCCTGATCATCGGACACTCGCTCCATGTGCGGGATCTGGTCATCCCGAACGCGACGATCCTGACCCTCGCCGATCTCACCATCGCGGTGGTCGTGCCGCCCCGTGCCGAGGAAGTCGTGGCGCCCGCGGCGGAAGGTGCGACCGACGTCGCCGAGCCCGAGCTCATCCGCAAGGAGCGCGAGGACGACGAAGAGGAAGGCGAAGAGGGCAAGCCTGCGGCCGAGGCCAAGGGCGAGGCCAAGCCCAAGGGCGAAGCCAAGCCCAAGGGATAAGCTCTGCGCGCCGTCGTCGGCCTGGGGAATCCGGGCGAAGAGTATCAGGCGACGCGCCACAACGCAGGGTTCTGGCTGGCGGACGCGCTCACTGCGCGGTGGGGGTTCGGCCCCTTCCGGCGTGGTGAGCGCGCTCGCGTTTCCGAAGGTGAAGTGGAAGGCGTGCCGGTACGCATCCTCAAGCCGCAGACGTACATGAACCGGTCGGGGGCGGCACTCGTTTCGCTCCGCGCGGATCCGACGTTCAATCCCGCCAGCGACCTGCTCGTGCTCGTCGATGAATTCCGCATCGCCGCCGGCACGTTTCGCCTGCGGCTCGACGGGTCGGCCGGTGGCCACAACGGCTTGAAGAGCATCGAAGGCGCCCTCCAATCCCCAGGCTATGCGCGCCTCCGCATCGGTGTCGGTCCCCTGCCCGAAGGCGTGGGTGACTGGGCCGACTACGTCCTCGCGCCGGCGGACCCGGAGCAACGGGACCTGATCGAAGCAGCGATGCCGAAGATGGTCGACGCCGTGGAGCGCTGGCTCCGGGGTGAGACCCCCGCATGAACCTGGTGCCCTGGTTCCCTGAGATCGCCATCCTCGGGGGTGCGGTGGCCCTCATCCCCGCCCTCGTCGCCCTGCGCGCCGCCACACGACGCCCGGAGCTGGGCACGTATGTTGAGCCCGGACTGATCGCCATCGTCGCGCTCGTGGTGCTCGACGGACTGATCAGCGCCCGCACCGGCGCCAGTTTCGCCCTCGGCGCCGTCGCCGCCCTGACCGTTCAATGGATGGCGGATTTCGGGATCGAATCCCGGATCCTCGGTCTGTCGGCCTGGGGTACCTCCCTCCTCGGCCTCGGACTCGTCTTCGAGCTCTTCGGCTCGGCCGCCGGGATGGACGACGGCGGCTGGAAGCTCTTCGCCCAGCTCGTCGCGGCCTTCGCCCTCGGCTCCGCGGTGATTTCGGCGAGCAAGAAGAGTGGCAGCACGGTCCCCGAAGCTTCCGACGCCGGCGTCTTCGCGGCGGCTGGTGCCCTGGTGGTCGCGGCCGCCACGCCCTTTGCGGCGAATCGGCTGGATGGAGTGGCGTACCCCATGCTGGTCGCCACGACCGGGATCGTCGGAGGAGCGGTCGGGTTGCTGTGGAAGGAGTCATCGCGCGCCGGGATGGTGACGGGAGCCATCGTGGTCGGGTGCCTCGTGGCCCTCGCCGCGACGGGACTCGACCCGGTCGCCTTGGGACTCCATGAAGACGCGTTGTCCCCCCAAGCCACGCTGCTGGCAGGGCTCGCAGGCGTCGTCCTGGGCGCGGGCATCACGCTGATCAACCAACGGATGGTGACGGTCGCCCTGGTCGTGGTCGCCGTCGCGTCCTTTCACTTCGTCGGCCCGTACGGATCCGCCGTGGTCGCTCTCGCGGCCTTCACCGCGGTGGCTCTACCGTCCACGCCCGGCCAGGCCGTCACCATCATCGCCGCCCTCGCGATCCTGGTGGCTTCGCATTCCGGCAGTCCCCTGGTGACTCCGAGTCACTGGTCCGGCTGGTTTCACACGTTCGTCGCCGCGGTGGTGGTCGGCGCGATCGGCGCCGCCGGGAAGGGCCCCCGCTTCGCGCTGGTGCGCGTCGCGGTGTTGACGTGGATCGTCATCGCTCCATTTCTGCGATAGAAGGGATGAGATGCTTCGCCTTGGAATAGTTGGTCTGCCGAACGTCGGAAAATCCACGCTCTTCAACGCGCTGACTTCATCCAAAGCCGCGGCCGCCGAGAATTACCCCTTCTGCACGGTCGATCCAAACGTCGGCGTGGTAGAGGTGCCGGACCTTCGTCTCGAGCAGCTCGTGGAGCTGGTGAAGCCGAAGAAGAAGGTCCCCGCCGTCGTGGAGTTCGTGGATATCGCGGGCCTCGTGAAGGGCGCGTCGCAAGGCGAGGGACTCGGCAACCAGTTCCTGTCCCACATCCGCGAAGTGGACGCCATCGTCCACGTCATCCGCTGCTTCGAAGACCCCGACGTGGTCCACGTCATGGGACCGGTCGACCCGGTGCGCGACCATGACGTGATCTCGGCCGAGCTCGCCCTCGCGGACGTGTCGGTCATCGACCGCCGGATGGACAAGACCCGCAAGAGCGCGAAGTCGGGGGACAAGGACGCGCAGGTCGAAATGGCGCTGCTGGAGCGCGTCACCACCGAGCTCAATCGGGGCTCGGGCGCGCGGGCCGCGGCCAAGGACGCCAAGGAGCTCGCTGCCCTTCGCGCGATGGGGCTGTTGACCTCCAAGCCGATTCTGTACGCGGCCAACGTGAGTGAAGACGACCTGGCGGCCGGTGGCGGGAAGTTCGTCGACGTACTCAAGAAGGCTGTCGCCGCCCATCACGAAGAAGCCGAGCTGGTGCCCTTCTCCGCCAAGCTGGAAGCGGAGCTCGCGGAGCTGTCGCGCGACGAGCGGAAGGAGTTTCTCGCCGGCGCCGGGGTGAAGGAGCCCGGGCTCGACCGCCTGATTCACGCCGGTTATGCCCTGCTCGGCCTCCGGACCTACTTCACCGCGGGTGAGCAGGAAGTGCGTGCGTGGACCATTCACGTGAATGACACGGCCTACGATGCCGCCGGTGTCATTCATTCGGACTTCCAGAAGGGATTCATCCGGGCCGAGACGGTGAGCTTTGCGGATTTCACCAAGTCGGGGGGCTGGAAGCCGGCCCGGGAGCAGGGCCTGGTTCGCAGCGAGGGCCGGGAATACGTGGTGCAGGATGGAGATGTCCTGCTCTTCCGGTTCAACGTGTGACCCACTAGCTTTCGCCGCTCAATTCCCCTACTCGGTGCCGCACCTGCACCGGGTCGTTCAAGACCAAAGGGAGGTGGCATGACTCGTCGATACGAGACGGTCTACATTTTTGACAGTGCCCTCGAGGAACCCGCAGTCACCGAGAAGCTCGAACGTTTTCACGCGCTCCTGACCAAAGACGGCAAGGGCTCGATGACGAACGTGAGCCATTGGGGCAAGCGGACCCTCGCCTATCCCATCAAGAAGAAGGACACCGGCTACTACGTCGTCGCGCAGTTCGAGACGACCGGGGACCTGCTCCCCGAGTATGAGCGCGCGGTCAAGCTGGACGAGGGTGTCCTGCGTTTCCTGGTGGTGGCGGCCGAAGCGGAGGCCAAGCCGGTGCCTGCGCCGGCGATCGGCGGCGACGACGACGGTGAGGAGGACGACGCGTGAGACGCCCTTCGAAGACGTGCCCGGTGTGTGAGTCGGGGGTCCGGGTTCTGGACTACAAGGACGACCGGACCGTGAGCCGTTTCCTGACCGAGCGCGGGAAGATTCTGCCCTCGCGCCTGTCGGGCATGTGCGCGCGGCACCAGCGGCAGCTGGCCACGGCCATCAAGCGCGCGCGGCAGCTGGCCCTGATCCCGTATATCAAGGGCTTCACCGGCTGACAATGGTTTTCCCGCGGGGCTTCTGGTCGCTGATGACGGGCACGTTCCTTCTCGCCCTCTTCGCGCCGACCAGTTTGCCGCTCGTGGGGCTCACGTTCGCCGGCCTCCAGCTGATCGGAGGCACGCGGTCCAGTGTGTTCCGCGCGGGCGCGCTCTTGATCGGCGTGCTCGCCCTCTGGGCCCTGATTACGCCGCGCGAAACGGCGGTCGACGCGGTGATCGGTGTCTTTCAGCTCTTCGCCGCCGTGGCGTTCGTGGTGATGGCCTGGAATGCGCCCGGACCGTTTCTGCCGCGCGCGACAGGTGCGCTGGCGTGGAGCAGCGCCAGCGCCGTGACGCTCGCGTGGATTCTGAACGGCGCGCACACCTGGGGCCTCCTCGCCTGGGACACGGTGCGGCAGACCAGCTTCGCCCTGCGGACCGTACTGGAAGTCATGTCCCCCGACGTCGTGGCGGACATGTATGCGAAATACGAGCCGGCGGTGCGCGTGTTCAGTACGGTGCGCCCCGCGCTCGAGATCCTGTGGGGTCTGGCCGCCCTGGCGCTGGCGTGGCAATGGCATGTGCGCACCGCGCGGCACCCGCTGGGTCCGGCGCTGCGCCCGTTCCGGGAGTTCCGGCTCGCGGACGGCGCGGTCTGGGGTGTGGTGGTGGCGACGATCGCCTGGATTCTCTCGGGCGGCGCCCCGGGCATCCGCGTCGCCGCGCTGAATGTTGGACTGATTCTGGGAGCCCTGTACGTGCTCCGCGGGGCGGCCGTGGTCGCGGTCGCCGCCGGCATAGTCGCGGTTCCGGCCTGGCTGCAGGCGCTGGCGGTGCTCACGGGAGTGCTCTTCGCTCCCGCCACTGCCCCGAGCCTCTGTGTCCTGGGCGTGAGTGATACCTGGTTGGAATTCCGGCGCCGGCTCGAGGGCCGGCCGAACTGATCACGAGGACGGCATGGAAATCATTCTGCGGGAAGACGTGCAGCACGTCGGCAAGGCCGGCGAGGTCGTGAAGGTCAAGGACGGCTTCGCCCGCAATTTCCTGCTGCCCAAAGGCCTGGCCTATCCGGCCACCGAGGGCAACAAGAAGAAGATCACCTTCGAGGCGGCACGCATCATGAAGGTGCGCGCGGCGGAGAAGGATGCGGCGCAGATCATCGCCGACAAGCTCGCGCAGGTCCAGCTCACCTTCTCGGTGAAGGTCGGCGAGGAAGACAAGCTGTACGGGTCCATCACCGCCGCGGACATCCAGCGCCGGCTGGCGGAAGCCGGCCACGATGTCGACAAGCGCCAGATCGATCTCCCCGAGCCCATTCGCGCGCTCGGCGAGTTCAAGGTGGGCGTGAAAGTTCACGCCGACGTCCGGCCCGAAGTGCAGGTGACGGTGGTCAAGGAGTAAGGCGCGCCCCGTGCCCGCCGGGATCAGTTACGTCGATGGACCCCGACTGTCGCGGTCGCTCCTGGCCGCGGCGGACTGGGTCGCGGCGGGTCGGGATGAGCTGAATCGGATGAACGTGTTCCCGGTGCCCGACGGCGACACCGGGACCAACATGTGGCTCACCCTCCGCGAAGTCGCGCAGGCCCTCCGCATCCTCGGCGACGCCCCCCTGCCCCAGGTCACCGAAACGATGGCGCAGGCGAGCATCCGCGGCGCCCGCGGCAACTCCGGCATGATGCTTTCGCAGTTTCTCCTCGGTCTTCGCGATGGTCTGGGGGACCGCCGCACCGCCAGCGCCCGAGACCTGGCCCGCGCCATCCGCATGGGCTTCGAACGCCTGAATGGCGCGCTCGACGACCCCGTCGAAGGGACCATCCTCACCGTCGCCCGCGACGCTGCCGACGAGGCGGACGCCGCCGCCGATGAGCGGGACCTCAAGGTGTTCATGCGGCGCCTCGTGACCCGCGCCGAGCGCTCGCTGCAGGGGACACCCGAGCTCCTCCAGGCCCTGAAGGCGGCGGGAGTCGTGGACGCCGGAGCCAAGGGATTCGTCCGCCTGCTGGACGGCGTGAAACGCCTTATAGAAGAAGGGGGCCAGGCGCAGGGGGCCGTCGACCGGGACCTCGTGAATGCCGCCGCGACCACCGAGGTGGCCTCCGACCGCGACTACCGGTTCTGCACGGAAGTCATGGTGCGGGGTGCTTCCCTGCCGAAGCCGGAGCAGGTCCGAGCCGCACTCCGGGAGCTCGGCGGGTCCATCGTCGTTCTTGAATCGGGCGACCTCCTCAAGGCCCACGTTCACACCGACACCCCCGACCGGGTCTTCGAGCTCGGCCGCGGCTGGGGCACCCTGGAGTACACCAAGGCGGAGGACATGCGGGCCCAGCATCAGGCCCTCGTGAACAAGCGCCCGGTCGCCTTCGTGGCCGACACCGCGTGCGACCTCCCCGATTCCGCCGTGTTCGAGAAGCAGATCGGCCTGGTTCCGCTGCAGGTCGTCGTGGGCGACCGCGTCTACCGCGACCGGCTCGAGCTTTCCGCCCCGGAGTTCTTCACGCGGCTCCGTTCCGGCCAGGATGCGACCACCTCCCAGCCCACGCGCCAGGCGTTCGCCGAGGTGTATAAGGACGCCCTGCGCGTGGCCGAGAAGATCGTGGTGGTGACCGTGTCCAAGCCGTTGTCGGGGACGTACGCGAACGCCGAGGCCGCCGCGAAAGAGGTGGCAGCCGACCGGATTTCTCTTGTGGACTCCCGCAGCGCGTCCCTCGGGGAAGGCATGCTGGTCCTCCGGGGCCTTGAGCTCGCGGCGCAGGGCGTGCCACCCGAGGAGATCGCGGTCGAGCTCGGGCGGGTCCGGACTCAATCCTCCGGCTTCTTCGTCGTAGATAAGCTGGATCGCCTGATCCGCTCGGGACGGGTGTCGCGCCTGGCCGGTTGGCTCGGGACGCGTCTGAACCTGAAACCCATCCTGACGCTGACGCCCGAAGGCGTGGTGGATTCCGCGGGGCGTGCGCGCGGGCGGGAGGCGGCGAAGACGAGGGTGCTCACGCTCCTGGACCGGGCACTCGCCGCCAAGCCGAAATCGCTCCGGCTCGGCGTGGTACACGCCGGCATCCATCAGTTCGCCGAGTCCTTGCGTCAGGAACTGGTCCGCCGCTACGCGCCCAAGGAAGCTTTGATCAGTCCGATCACACCGGTTCTCGCGGCCCACACCGGGATTGGTACCTGGGGCGTCTTTTACCAGGTGGAGGACGGAACAAACGACGGCGGGCGGCGCTATGAGTAGCGGTCGAGGGCGTTCCCGCGGGAAACCGGCCCCCGCTCTGGAGGGGCTCCGGCCCATCCTCGAAGGATTGTCGGACCGGAAAGCGGTACAGGTGGTCGTATTGGACCTCAGGGGATTGTCGGAAGCGACGGACTACTTCGTGATCGCGTCGGGAACCTCCGACGCACACGTGCGGGGCATGGCGGATCATCTGATGTCGCTTGGTGGGGAGAACAAGCCCCACCACGTGGAAGGACTGACGCAGGGCCGGTGGGTGTTGCTCGACTACGTGGACTTCGTAGTGCATCTCTTCCATCCCGAGCTCCGAGATTTCTATCAGCTGGAGCGGCTCTGGGGTGAAGCACCGGTGGTCGCAGTGGGAGAATGAAGGCTCGACCGGGGGTGGTATGAAGGGGACGAAGGTTTTCCTGACGGGGCTCGCGTGCGTCGCGCTCAGCACCACGGCGTCGGCGCAGTACTTCGGACAGAACAAGGTCCAGTACCGCTCCTTCAACTGGCAGATCATCCAGACCGAACACTTCGACGTCTACTTCTATCCCGTCGAGCGTGAAGCCGCGCTCGACGTGGCGCGCATCGCGGAACGGTCATACGCGCGCCTCTCACGCATCCTCCATCACAACTTCATCGAACGCAAACCCATTCTCCTGTATGCGTCGTACTCGGAGTTCCAGGAGACCAACGCGCTGGGCGGGGAGAGTCCCGACGAGGGCACCGAGGGCGTCACGGAGTTCTTCAAGCACCGGATGGTGATCCCGTTCACCGGGGACTACGAAGGGATGGAGCACGTCATCCAGCACGAGATGACGCACCAGTTCCAGTACGACGTGTACTCAGGCGGTCACCCGGGCGCCGGCATCCAGACCATGGTCGCCGTGAACCCCCCGGGCTGGTTCATGGAAGGCATGTCGGAGTACCTGTCGCTGGGTCCGCTGGACCCGGCGACGGCGATGGCGTTGCGGGACGCGGCCCTCCAGGGCCACCTGCCCACCATCGAGGACATGACGGACAACCCCAACATCTTCCCCTACTTCTACGGGCACGCGCTCTTCGCGTACATCGGGCAGCGCTGGGGGGACGAGGTCATCGGAGAAATCCTGCAGGCCTCGCGGGGCGCGGGCATCGAGGGCGCCTTCAAGCGGGCCCTGGGGATCTCGCTGGACGAGCTCTCGAAGGACTGGCGCGATGCCGTCCAGGCGACGTTCCTGCCCGAGATCTCGAGTCACTATCCCGCGCGCCGCATCGCCGAGCCGCTGCTCACGGAGAAGCGCTCGGACGGGCGGCTGCATCTGGCTCCGGCCCTCTCGCCCGACGGCAAGAACATCGCCTACTTCGGCGAGGGGAACGACTTCTTCATCGATCTGTATCTGGCGGACGCCGAAACCGGGAGGACGATCCGGCGGCTGGTGAAGTCCACGACGTCGAGCAATTACGAAAGCCTGCGGTTCATCTATTCGTCGGGCGCATTCTCACCCGACGGCCGGTACTTCGCCATCGCCGTGAAGCACAAGGACCGGGATGACCTCGTCCTCTTCGACATCAAGAAGGACAAGGAAGCCGCGCGGCTCAAGATCCCGCTGAACGGCATCAACAATCCGACCTGGTCGCCGGACGGCACGCAGCTCGCCTTCACCGGGTACGACGGCGGATTGGCGGACCTCTTCATCATCAACCGGGACGGCTCGGACCTCCGGCGGCTGACCAACGACAAGTATGCAGACCTCCTGCCCCAATGGTCGCCCGACGGCAAGACGATCGCGTTCTCGACCGACCGCGGCCCGAACACCAACTTCCAGACCCTCGCCACCGGGAACTTCCGGATCGCGCTGTATCATCTGGAGTCCGGGCAGGTCGAAGTGCTCGATCATATGGAATACGGGCGGAACGTGAATCCCGTCTGGGCCCCGGACGGCCGCTCGCTGGCTTTCGTCTCCGACCGCACCGGTATTCCGAACATTTTCCTGTACGACCTGGGCGACAAGCAGGTCTATCAGCTGACCGATGTCTACACCGGCGTCTCCGGCATCACGCCGATCTCCCCTGCCCTCTCGTGGGCCAAGGAGACCGACCGCCTGGCGTTCGCCTATTACGACGACGGCAGCTGGGACGTCTACGCCCTCGACAATCCGCGCTCGCTGCGTGGGCGGCCATACGCCGACAAGCCCATGCCGCCGCTCGTCTACGCCCAGACCCGGCCGCGGTTTGAGGTCGCCGGGCTCACCCCCGGAGACACCGGCAGGATCGTGCCGCCGAGCCCGTCGGACTCGAATGCCGCTTCAGCGCCGTCGAGCTCCATCTACCGGGCTCCGTCCGGGCTCCGCCAGTCGGGCGCGCAGCCCGCGGAGACCACGAAGGTGGCGGCCGCCGTTTCCGTGAAGCAGCTCCTCGACTCGAACACGCTCGCGCTGCCGGACACGGCCGAATTCTCGATCATGCCGTACCACGTGCGCTTCACCCCGGACTACGTCGCCCGGCCGACGATCGGCTATGAACGTGACAATTTCGGGCGGGGCTTCTTCGGAGGTACGGCGGTGTCGCTCTCGGACATGCTGGGGGACCGGACCATGGTCTTCTCCGGCGCCGTGAACGGCCGGCTGGCCGAGGCGGAAGTTTTGGCCGCCTACATCAATCAGGTGCACCGGACCAACTGGGCCGTCGGATTCACCCAGGAGCCGTACTACTTCTACGAGCCGTCCTCGAGCGTGCGGGACACCCTCGCCCAGACCTACACGCTGAACACCAACATCCGCCGCTTCGTGATCCGGGATCTGTTCGGAACCGCCTCGTATCCGTTCAGTCAGTTCAGCCGGGTGGAGTTCTCGCTCCACGCCGTGGCGATTTCGGACGCGACACTGCAGATCCAGGACATCTATGCACCGCCGCCAGGATGCTCCATCGGGTGCCCACTCGAGCTGGCGGACGAAAACGTGAACACCATCGGCGGCGTGACCAATTCGTACGCCCAGCCCAGCGCCGCGCTGGTGCATGACAACACGCTGTTCAGCTACGTCGGGCCGTTCGCGGGCAACCGCTGGCGCCTCGAGGTCGCACCCGCTCTGGGAAATTGGCAGTTCACGGCGATGACCGCCGACTGGCGGCGGTACTTCCTCTTCCGCCCGTTCACTTTGGCTGTTCGTGGACTCTACTTCGGCCGCGTCGGCCGGGATGGCGGGCGGTTTCCAACGTTCCTCGGGTCTACGGAGCTCATTCGCGGATATACCGCCGGCTCGTTCCAGAGCAACGAATGCGTCGCGGTCACCAACGGCAGCTCGCAAACCGGGTGCGCCGAGCTCGATCAGCTGATCGGTTCACAGGTCGCGGTCGCCAACGTCGAGATCCGCTTCCCCCTCACGCGGGCGCTGGTGCTCGGCGTGCTGCCCCTCGGCTTCCCGCCGCTCGAGGGCGCGTTCTTCTACGACGCTGGCGTCGCGTTCAACAGCACCTCGCAGCTGCACTGGACCCGTTGCGGCAATCCGAGCGATCCGAGTTGCAGCCCGGAGAACGTCCGCGTTCCCCTGCGGAGCTACGGCCTCGGAATTCGCGCCAACATGTTCGGCATCGTGATCCTGCGGCTCGATTACACGAAGCCGCTCGACCGTCCGAACAACAGCCACGCGTACTGGACCCTGTCCCTCGGCCCGACGTTCTAACTCCGTTCGGCTGAACCACTTGCCCCGGCCTCGCCGACTTCCTATTTTGTCGGCGAGGCCATTTGTCTACCCGCCCCGCGTGTCTCATCCTGGCGACCGTGGTGTTGGGGAGTTGCCACTCCCACACACCGGCACCCGCATCCGCGCAAGCCAAGCAGGCACAACCAGTTAAGCCGGCAGCTCGCACCGAGGGCCGCTCTGCCGCGGTCCTGGTTCGCCTGTCCGCCAAGGGCGGCACCCCGAGGCTCTATCGTCTCCCGACCCTCGCCGAGCTCCCCGGAACGCTGCGGGGACGCCTACCGGCCGTGGATCGCGTTATCGGCACCGACGACGCTGACGGCCTGCTGTTTCTCCATTCGGCCAAGGGCGAAGCGATCGCCTACGACCTTCAGAGCGGCCGCGCCGACACCGTCGCCACGGGTGTGACCATGGCCGCCCTCGGCCCCGACGGCACGCTCTTCACCATCGATGCGAAGAAGCGCGTCGTGAGCTACTCGCATCGCTCGAAGACGGTGTGGCCACAACCGCTCGCCGCAACCCCCGCGGCGATTTTCGGGGGCGCCGATCAACGGCTCATCGCGGTCACCTCGGAGAAGAAACCGCGGCTGGTCGCCGAAGCACTCGACCAGCCCGCGGTGATGCGCCCCTACCCGGGATCAGGTGTCGTCGAGGCCGCGCGCTTCGGTGACGAAGTGGCATCGGCGACCGATTCGGGACTCGTACTCATCGAACCGGTCGGAAGGCGCGCCCCGGCCTTCGTTCCGCTCCCCGACCACCCCACGAGTATCGCGTTCTCGCCTGCCGGGCATCGTCTCTACGTGAGCCGGAAGACCGGATTCGGGCTCGCGGTAGTAGACCGGTTTTCGCGCGATGAACTGGATGGCGTCGCGCTGCCGGGAATGGCGCGCGCCCTGCGGCTCGATCCACTGGGGCGTTGGCTTCTGGCGCAAGCGGGAATCGGTGACACGGTGTGGATCGTGGATCTGCCGACGAAGACGCTCACGGCGACGGTCGCCACTGCATGGGGCGAGGATTTGCCGGTGGTCTCACTGGACGGAACCGTTCTGGTGCGGCAAGGAACCGACGTCGTCGCGATCCGGCCCGACTCGGGTCAACAGGTCGGCAAGGTGAGTGGTGCCGCCGGCGATCTTTGGGTCGCGACCGGATGGATTCCGAGCGGTTCGTCTCGCTCCGCGGCGCTCGCGGACGCGCCGGGACCTGCCGCAGCCGCGGGCGACACCGCCGCCGGCGCACTCTACGTCCAGGTCTCCATCTCGCAGAACAAGGAATGGTCTGACGGCATGGCGCAGCAGCTGTCGCGCGCCGGCCTGCAGGCGAAGGTGCTGCCCCCGACGTCGACGGATGACGGCTATCGCGTGGTGCTGGGACCCTATGCGACTCGCGAGCAGGCCGAGGATATCGGCCGCAAACTGGGACGCCCGTACTGGATCTACCAGCCGCCACAGTGACCACGCGAGACGTCACGCGCGGCGACGCGCAGCTCTCGGTTCCCCCCCTGCTGACGGGGAAGACGCTGATCGCGCTCGTGCCGCTAGGCTCCGACCTCGAGTGGGCGGGACGCGCCGCCTGGGACATCGCGCGGGGGTGTGCCGTGAACCGGCGCGTCGCCCTGGTCGACCTGCGCCTCGCCGATCCCACCCTGCATCGCGTCGCTCAGCTCGTTGCCGGCGAAGGAGTCGTGGACGCGCTCGAGTATGACCGGTCCTGGGACCTGGTGGCGCGCGAGGTCGACCGGGTGTTCTTCATCGGAACGGGCGGGGACGCGCCCGATCCGGATGCCGTTCTCGCGCATCCGCGCTGGCGGGCGCTGCATGCCGGGTTCCGGTCCGAGAACGCCCTGCTCTTCGTCTTCTGCTCCGCGTCAACGGTCGATCAGCTCGGTTCCGCGCCCGACGGTGTGGTGTTGTTGACGCCCGTCGGCGAAGCAGCCGCCGGATTTCAGCCCCCCGCCCGCGATGCCGAAATCCTCGCGGTGGTCAGCGGACCTGAAGCGGCCCCCCGCCTCACTCGACCCGCGTTCGCGTCCCGATCCGGGACCGCTCCTCGGCGCCGCACCTGGGGCCCCGTGGCGGCCGGCCTCGGGCTCATTCTGCTTGGGGCAGTCGGGTGGACCATCCTGGGGCGTGGTGCCGAGCGCGTCCCGCATGCCGCGCCCATCATCGCCGCGCCTCGCGCCGATTCCCTCCCGTGGACCGTGCAGCTGGCGGCCTATGGTGCTCCTGAGAAGGCGGTAGCGGCGGCAGACCGCTTGACCGAAGAGGGCGTGGGGACGTTCGTCACGCCGCTCGCGCTCGATGCGTCGGGCGCACTGTGGTATCGCGTACTCGTGGGCGCCTACGCGACGCGCCAGGGAGCCGCCGCCGCCCGCGCCGACCTGTGGAGGCGCGGTCTCGCACCCACCGGTCAGGGGGAGCTCCTGCACGCACCGTTTTCGCTTCAGCTGAACGCCGCTGGAAAGCCGTCGCTCGATTCCCTGCGGCACCTGGGAGTGCCCCCGGTACGCTGGGGCGGCTCCGGCCTGCAGCTCGTCGGTGCTTTTGAAACACCCGAACAAGCCAGTGCCGCGGCCGCCGCTCTCGGCGGTGCCGGCGTCACGGCCACACTCATCACCCGTATGGGGACCACGCCATGAGACTGACGCGGTTGGAGTTGTCCGGGTTCAAGTCGTTCGCCGGCTCGGTGGAACTGCCCTTCGATCTCGGCGTCACGGCCATCGTCGGCCCCAACGGATGCGGCAAGTCCAACATCTCGGACGCCGTCCGCTGGGTCCTCGGCGAACAGTCTCCGCGGCTCCTCCGGGGCGGGAAGATGGAAGACGTGATCTTCCAGGGCTCCACCGGACGCCGGCCCGTCAACGTCGTCGAAGTCTCGCTGGTGTTCGACAACTCCGACGGCGTGCTCCCCATCGCCTATCAGGAAGTGGTCGTCACCCGCCGCCTCTCCCGGTCCGGCCAGAGTGACTACCTGCTGAACCGGTCACCGGTCCGGCTGCGTGACATTCAGGACCTGCTGCGTGGCACGGGACTGGGCGCCGACGCGGCCGTGGTGATGGAAGCGAAAATGATCGACGCCCTGCTCTCGGAAAAAGCTGAAGAGCGGCGTGGGTTGTTCGAAGAAGCGGCCGGGATCGGCCTGTACCGGGACCGGAAGCGCAGCACGGAGCGCCGGCTCGAAGAAACCGCGACCGACCTGGCGCGGCTCGAAGATCTGATTTCAGAAGTGCAGACCCAGGTGCGCTCTCTCGCCCGTCAGCGCGGCAAGGCGGAGCGCTACGTGAAGATGATCGACGAGCGCTTCGGGGTGGCCATGACGCTCGTTCGCCGCGAAATGGAAGACCTCGACCTCGCCCTCGGCGCGCTCGGTGTCCGCACGCGCGAGCTCGACGAGAACATGCCCGCCGCCCGCCAACGCCTGGCGGACGCGGAGCGCGAGCGCGAGGCGCAGGTGCAAGGTCGGCATACCGCGGAAGCCGCCCGCACCGAAGTCGAGCGCCGGCTGGCCGACGCCCGAATCGCGGTGGGACGGCTCGAGGGTGACCTGAAGCTCGCGGCCGAGCGTCTCGCGAACGCGTCGGAACGCCGTGGCCGCGCCGGCGAGGAGCGCGCCCAGGACGAGCAGCGCGCCGCCCAGGCCGAGCGGGAGCGCGACGCGGCACAGTCGGAGTGCACCTCCGCCGAGACGGACCTCACGACGGTGCGCACCGAGCTGGAAGGCCGTACCGCGCTGGAGGCGGAGGTGCGTGAACGCCTCGTGCGCGCGCGGGATGCCGTCCGCCTCCAGGACGACGAGCTCCGCAAGCACGTCGAGCGCGCCCATGCCGCCGACGCCGAGCGGACCCTGCTCGAGCGCGAACGCGGTGAGCTGCGCGAGCAGGCGGCGCGGGCATCCGCGGAGCGCGGCACCCGTGAGCAGGCGGCGACGGCCGCGCAGTCGGCGGCGCAGGCGCAGACGCAGCGCGCCGCGGCGCAGGCCCAGGCAGCGGTACGTGCGGTCGAAGCGCTGCAACAGGCCCGGCAGAGGTTGGCGAGCCTCCAGGAGGCGGAGGTAGCGGCCCGAACCACCCGTCGCCGGGCCGAAGAGGCGCTCGCCCAGCTCACCGCCCGGCGCGAGGCCCTCACCGAGCTCGATCGCGAGCGCGTCGGTCTCGCGCCCGCGGCGCAGGCTCTGCTCAAGGTGAAATCACAGTTCGGGGATGCGGTCGTCGGTCCCCTGTCGGATTTCGTGCGCACCAGCCGGCGCGATGCGGAGCTGGCCGAGCGCCTGCTGGGCGAGTGGCTGCATGGGGTACTGGTCCGGGACGAATCGGCCATCGCGGAAATTCAGCGCTGGCACGAGAGCGCCCAGCCTGGTCCTCTCGTCCTCCTCCCCTGCTATCCCGGGCCGCGCCAGGGTGCCGATGGGCATCCGCTGAAGGATGACCTCCGCGTCGACGGTCCGGCGGTCGCCTGGGTCCGGGCGTTACTCGCCGGTCACGAAGTCATGTCGGGCGCTCGCGCCTTGAAGCGCGCGAACGGCGCCGTATTCCTCGACTCCGCGGGGTCCGCGGGCCCGCTGCAGCGCCGCGCGGAGCTGGAGCAGCTCGAGCAGGAAATCACCGAAGCCACCAAGGCGAGCGCGCGCGCCGAATCCGATCTGGACGCCGCGACGCGCGACGTCGCGGCCGCCGAGGCGGCGGTGACGGAGGCCGGCGAAACGGCGGAGCGGGAGCGGCACCTCGAGCTCGAAACGGGCGCGCAGAAGGGTGAGGCCGAGCGCGCCGCGGCGCACGCGCGCCGGGATGCCGGCGAGGCCGCGGCGCAGTCCGACCGCCTGACCCGCCGTCTCGAAGACGTGGATGCCCGCCTCGGAACTCTGACGGCGGACCTCCAGGCCCTGGAAATCGAGCGGATGCGCGCGGACGAGCGGCTGTCCGCCGAGCGCGCGACACTCGCGGGGCTCGAAGCCGAGCAGGAAGCGGCGCGCGAGCAGCGAGTCCACTGGCAAGTCGACGCCGCGCAAGTCGAGGCCCGGCTCGCGGCGGCCCGGGAGCGCACGGGACGGGCGGCCCAGGATGCCGAGGCGCTCCGGCAGCACGCCGTGGCGCTGGCGAGCGAAATCGAGTCCATCGATCGCGATACGGCGTCCTTGACGACGGAACGGAGCGGCTGGGAAGACAGTCTCCAGGAGCGCCGGATCGCGCTCGCCGAGCTCGAAGGCGCCACCGAGGGCGCGGGCTCCGCGGTCTCGGAGGCAGAGGCCGGTGTGACGGCCGCCGAGAACGCCTTGAACGAGGCGCGGGTCGCGCTCGACGCCCTGGGGGATGAAGCCCACCGGCTCGAGGTCGAACGGACCGAGGTGGATGGCCGCAAACGCGGTCTGGCGGAACGCGTAGAAGTGGAATGGAAGAAGTCGCTCGACCAGCTCCTGGCTGAGGCTCCCGAGGTCGAAGGTGATCTCGAGTGGCTCCGTTCGGAGAACGAGCGGCTGAAGAACGCCATCGAGCAGGTCGGCCCCGTCAACGCGCTCGCGGTCGAGGAGCACGCCGAGGAGGTCAAGCGGCTCGAGTTCCTGATGACCCAGCGGGATGACCTGGTGGCCGCCCGGTCGTCGCTCCAGCAGGCGGCCCGGGAAATCGACCAGACCGCGAAGGCCCTGTTCCTCGAGTCGTTCGGCAAGGTCCGCGAGAATTTCCGGAGCGTCTTCCAGACGCTCTTCGGCGGCGGCGAGTGCGACGTGCGGCTGGCCAACGAGGACGAGCCCCTCGACTCGGAGATCGAGATCCACGCGGCGCCCCGCGGCAAGCGGACCCAGCGGATCCATCTCCTCTCGTCGGGCGAGAGAACCCTGGTGGCCGTGTCCCTGCTCTTCTCGATCTTCCTCACCCGTCCCAGTCCCTTCTGTCTGCTGGACGAGGTGGACGCGCCCCTCGATGACGCCAACGTCGGCCGCTACGTCCGGCTCCTCTCGGAGTTCAAGACGTCGACCCAGTTCATCGTCATCACGCACAATCCCCGCACCATGCAGGCCGCCGACGCCGTCTACGGCGTGACCATGCAGGAACCGGGCGTCTCCACCATCGTGGGCGTCCGGCTGGGACAGCTCGAGCGCACCGCCTGAGCTCCCGCGCCGCCGTCATCCGGGGGATCCTCCTCGGAACCGTGCTGGCGAGCGGCACGGCGCACGCCCAACGTGGAGCCGTCGGGACCGTCCCGGCGGTTTCGGCCCCGCTGGCTCGTGCCTGGTCTCGTGACTCCACGTTCACCGTCTGGCTGTTCGTGCGACCCGGGATCGCGCTGAACCATGCGGTCACGCGGGCCAGCGCCGCGGGCGCGCAGATTCGCCGTACCAGCCGGTGGCTCCACGCGGTCAGTGTCTCGGGTTCGACGAGCGCGTTGCGCGTCCTGTCGCAAGACCCGTCGTTCCAGCGGATTCAGCCCTTGGGACGCTGGCGAGCGCGCCGCGGACCTGACCCCACCACTCCAGCCCGCGCCGCCATCGTGCTGGCCGCCGACACCTGCGGCGCCGCGGGGGACCCGACCTACGGACCCTCCGAAATGCCCTACCGTCAGCTCGACCTGCGTGGGCTCGCGGATCACGGCGTCGATGGCACCGGCGTCCGTATCGCCATCCTCGACGCGGGGTTCAACACGTTGAATCCCGCGTTCGCGGGCGTCACCGTCACCGCGCAATACGACTTTGTGTTCGGAGACTCGGTGGTGCGGAATCAGCCCAACGACTCCCTGCTCCTCGACCCGCAGTTTCACGGCACCGCGGTCTGGTCGCTCTTCGCCGGGAATGTTTCCGGACGCCTGGTGGGAATCGCCCGCGGCGCGTCCTACTTGCTCGCGAAGACTGAGGATGTCCGGTCGGAGACCCGGATCGAGGAGGACAACTACGTCGCGGCGCTCGAATGGGCGGACTCGATCGGCGTCGACATCGTCTCGTCGAGCCTCGGGTACTTCGCCTTCGACAATGGCTTCAGCTATACGCCGAGTCAGCTCAATGGGGACGTCGCGGTGACCTCGGTGGCTGCCGAGAGCGCCTCCGCCCACGGGATCCTGGTCGTCACGGCCGCCGGCAACGGCGGGCCCGGCTTCCGCACGCTGGTGACCCCGGGAGACGCGAAGTCGGTCATCACCGCGGGTGCCGAAGATTCGCTGGGGCTCATCGCCTCCTTTTCGAGCCGTGGACCAACCGCCGATGGCCGGCTGAAGCCCGACCTCACGGCCCCTGGCGTGGCGGTCTGCACCGTCACCGGCACCGGAACCATGGGGCGACTGAACGGCACGTCCTTCGCAACGCCGATCCTCGCCGCCTCCGCGGCCCTGGTGAAGGAGGCGCAGCCCACGCTCGGCCCTCTGGCGCTGCGCTCCGCTCTCCGTCGCTACGCGGCCAACGCGGCGGGGCCCGACTCCACCCGGGGATGGGGACGGCCCGACGTCACCGCTTCGGCCATCTTTCCGAATGGCGTGACCCCACTGTCACCCCTGCCGCCCACGCTCACGTCGGTGACGCCGCAATTCAGCTGGACTGTCGGAACGACGCCCGGTTTCACCGGACCCGTCGCCTACCGCCTCCGCATCGCCCGCGACTCACTGCTCGCGAACCCGATCCTGGATTCGCTGATGGGGAGTGCCACGCAGTACTTGCCGAGCCGGGCGTTCAAACCGGGGGCTCCGGTTTACTGGCGCGTGGATGCGACGGCCATGGGCGTCACCGCGACCACGGGCGTCGTCGGCCCGATCACCGTACCCGCCTGGGCCACCCTCGTCACCTTCAACGACTCGGCCGGCGTCACCACCGACTCGGTCCAGCCGACCTTCTCCTGGACGGTGCCGGGCATTGCGTCGCCCCCGGGGCCCTTTCAGTTCGACCTCCAGATTTTCCGGCTCGGCCAGACCATCCCGGTGTACGGGGCCGGCGGCATCAGCGTCACCTCATTTCGGGTCCCTGTGGCGCTCGAGGAGAACACGCCGTACTTCTGGAGGCTGACCGTCCATGCCGGCCCCGACACGACGCGGGTTTCTTCGGTCGGGGTCTTCATCATCCTCGACGCCTCGGCCCCGCAGGTGACCCTGCTCTATCAGAACTTCCCCAACCCGTTCCCCGCGGTCGGCCGGGACTCGACCTGCATCTGGTTCGACGTCGCGACTCCCGGGCAGACCGACCTCCAGATCCTCGATCTGCGGGGGGACCTCATCCGCCGGATCATCCCCCGGCAAGCGTTGGGGGGTGTTCTCCCACCCGGCCGCTACGGCCGAGGGCCCCTGGGCGGTCCGACCTGCGACCCGCAGGTCACGTGGGATGGCCGCGCCGACGACGGGCGCTTCGTGCCCGCCGGGGTGTACATCCTGAGACTGCGCAGTGGAACCACCCAGCTCTACAAGCGGCTGGTATTCATGGGACCTCGGCACTGACAGACCCTTGTCTTGACGGCCTTCCCGTTTCCTAGGGAGTATTCGGAACTAGTTCCGGAGCGACTTTTGCTGATCGTGATGCGACATGGGGCCACGGACGCCGAAGTCCAGCGCGTGGTCGCGGTGATTCAAGAGATGGGGTACCAGGCGCAGGCCATGCCGGGGGCCCAGCGCACGGCCGTCGGCCTCATCGGCAACGACGGCCGGGTGGATGCTTCGCGCCTCGAGGGGCTGCCGGGCGTCACGGAAGTCATCCACGTCTCCAAGCCATACAAGCAGGTCAGTCGGGAATGGAAGAGCGAGTCGACGGTGATCCATTTCCCCAATGGGGTCACCGTGGGCGGCACGGACGTCGTGGCCATCGCGGGCCCCTGCTCCGTCGAGACCGAGCGTCAGATCATCGAGACCGCCAGGCAGGTGAAAGAGGCGGGGGCCACGATTCTGCGCGGCGGCGCGTTCAAGCCCCGCAGCTCTCCGTATTCATTCCAGGGACTGGGGCGGCCTGCCCTGCGCTTCCTCGAAAAGGCACGCGCGGAAACAGGCCTACTCGTGTGCACGGAAGCGATGGACATCGAGGGTGTGGGCTGGGTGTCCGAGATGGCCGACATCGTGCAGATCGGCGCCCGGAACATGCAGAACTACTCCCTGCTCAAGGCGGCGGGACGGTGCGGAAAGCCGGTACTCCTGAAGCGCGGCATGGCCGCCACCATCACCGAGCTGTTGCTCTCGGCCGAGTATCTCCTCGCCGAGGGAAACGCCGAGGTCATGCTCTGCGAGCGGGGCGTGCGCGGGTTCGATCCGATCACCCGGAATCTCTTCGACCTGACGGCGATTCCCGTGGTGCACAAGCTGTCACACCTGCCGATCATCGCCGATCCCTCCCATGGCACCGGTCTCCGCGACCAGGTGCTGCCGATGGCGCGCGCCGCGGTGGCCGCGGGTGCGGACGGCATCATCGTGGAAGTGCACCCCGCGCCCGATCAGGCGCTTTCGGACGGCGCCCAGTCGCTCTTTCCGAAGCAGTTCGCGCAGCTCATGAAGGAAGTCCGGATCATCGCCGAGGTCACGGGCCGCCGGATGGCGGAGCCGGCGTCGGTGGGGGCGTGACTTCACACTCTAAAGAGTGTGCCCGGTGCGGCGCTGCGCTTGAAGCGCAGTGCCGTGCCGAGCCCAGGCCTCGGGCCTGGGAATACCATCGGTTACTGGTCCTCCTGTTCATGCCCGCCCTCACGATTCGACTCGCCGCGCAGGATCCGTTCGCGGTCCTCGCCCGGGCACGGGCGGCGTACGACACCGTTCATACGCTTCGTGCCGATTTCATTCAGATCGTGGACAACCCGATGGTCGGCGCGCCTGACACCACGCGCGGCGTGCTGTACCAGGAGCCTCCTTCCCGCTTCACCATGAACTTCACCCACCCGAAGCACGACCGGATTCTGTCCGACGGGAAGTATCTCTGGATCTACACACCAAGCACGACACCCGGGCAAGTCATCCGCACGCCGCTCCCCTCGAATGGGGGCACGGGTCCCAATCTCATCGGTCAGTTCGTCGAACATTCAGAACAGCGGTACCACGCCCGCTTTCTGCGCACGGATTCGACGGCCGCGGGCGTGACGGACGTGATCCACCTCGAGCCGATCACGGCCGATCAGCCCTACACGGCAGCGGACCTCACCATCGCGCGGTCGGGGTTGGTGACGCGGTTGGACATTACGGAGACGTCGGGACAGAAGCGCGTGTTGATCTTCTCGAAGCACCAGCTGAACGTCGGGGTATCCGGCGGGACCTTCCGCTTTACTCCGGGGGCTGGAGTACGGGTGGTAGATCAGTAGCGAGGGCATCCGCCACCTTCTGCGCCGTCTTGTCGTCCATCCCCCCCTTCCTCGCCAGCTCCAGCGCCGCCCGTCCCAGCATCTGATACAATCGCGCGTCGTCGATGGTGAGCGCGCCCAGGTGCCTGAGAATCGTGTCGGTGTCACCGCGCACCACGGGGCCGGTCAGGGCACTGCGAGGATCCGCGGCCAGGAGATTGGTGATCGTGCCTCTCACGAGCGGTGACAACGCCGCCCAGGCTTCCTCATCGGACAGTCCCGCATGGCGCAGGAGCCGCTGGGCAATCGCCTCCACCACCACCAGATAGTTCGACGCGAATACCGCCCCGGCGTGGTAGAGAATCTTCTGCTTCGCCGTGATCCGGAACGGCTTCATGCCCAGGGCGCGCGCGATGTCTTCCCCGGTGTCCATCGCCGCCGGACTCCCCTCCACCGCCGCCCAGGCACCCTTGAAGCGTTCGGGAGCCACTTCCGGATCACTGATGGTCTGCAGGGGGTGGAGCGATCCGAGCGCCGCGCGCGTGGGAACCAGCGCCGAGAGGGCTTCCTGGCCGAGCACGCCCGAACAGTGCAGCACCGTCTGCCCGGGACCGATGCCTTTCGTCGCCCAGAGCTGCTGGGCCACCGGGTGAATGCGGTCGTCGGGAACGGCGAGAAAGAGGACCTCGAGCCCCGACACCCATTCCGCGTCGGGACCGTCGGGCGCGACCTTGAGAGACAGCGGTGCGGGAATGCGAACGGGCCGGCGGCTGATCAGGCGGACTTCACGGCCGACGCGGGTGAGAGCCAGTGCCAGCCCGGCTCCCACCCGCCCCGCGCCGATGATCCCGACCACTCCCACGAGTGGGTTAGCGGCCGGGGTGCGGCTGGGGCTTCGCCGCCAACGAGAGCAGCTCCTGCGGGGTCTTGGCCTTCCGGGCCAGGTCGAGTGCGCGCACCACCTGCCGGTCGTCCGAGATCCGGCGATGGAATTCGCCGATCCGGCCGAAGCTGTACCGCGCGACCTCGTACCCGATTTCCTGCTTGAGCAGATCCGCACCACCCTGGAGAATGGCCGGCGTGAACGTCACGCCGCGGGCCCGGAGCCGGTCGAGGACTTCCGTCACCATCGCGTCCGTCACCTGGAAATCGGGACTCGACACGAGATGATGAACCTTCGCATCCACGGCGTACCCCGACAGGACATCCGCGTACACCGGCGCCTTGGCGCCCAGGGACTTGTTGAAGGCCTGCTCGCCCGTGCTGAAGGTATCGACCGCGACGAACAGGTCGGGGTGAATCCCGCCGCCGCCGTACTCGACGCGTCCGGCGTCCGTCTTGAAGACGTGCGTCGTATCGATCTTGGACGTGTCCTGCCCATGCTCCGCCGCGAGCACCAGCGCCACCTGCTCCTCTTCACTCTTCATGGTCCGCTGGATCGTCCGCCCGCTCGGCGTATACCAGCGGGCCGTCGTCAGCTTGAGTGCGGTTTCCGGGGTCAGCTGCCAGACCTGTTGTACCAGACCCTTGCCCCATGTAGGCGTGCCGACCACCAGTGCGCGATCATGATCCTGGAGCGCGCCGGAGATGATTTCGGCGGCACTCGCGGTAAACCCGTTGACCAGCACCACGATCGGCAGGTTCGGCCAGCGCTGCGGCTCGTCGTCCCGGTAGACGGCGTTCGAGTGCGGCGCCCGGCCCTTGGTCGCCACGACTTCCTGCCCCGGGTTGAGGAACAGGTCCGTCACCCCGACCCCCTGCTGGAGAGAACCACCGGGGTTCCCGCGGAGGTCGTAGATCAGCGCCCGCATGCCCGCCTTGGTCAGCGAGTCGACGGCGACTTCCATCTCGTGTGCGGAGGAGTCACTGACCGGGCTCATGGCGATGTAGCCGACATGGTCGTCGAGCATCATCGCGAGACCCACCGAACGGACGTGGATCTTGGCGCGCGTGATCTTGAACGTCATCGGCTGATCCACGCCGGGCCGCTTCACCGTGAGCGTCACGACCGTGCCGGCCGGACCGCGCATCTTCTTGAAGACGTCGTCCTGCTTCCAGCCCGCGGTCGCCTGTCCGTCCACCGCGGTGATCATGTCACCGCCCAGCAGCCCGGCGCGTTCGGCCGGTGTTTCCGGGAGGGGCGCGACGACCGCCACAGCGTTGTCCCGGACCTCGAACTGGAATCCCAGTCCACCGTAGTCTCCCGAGATCTGCTCGGTGAGCTCCTTGAAATCGTCGGGCTTCAGGTAGACTGAGTACGGATCGTGGAGCTGGTCCACCAGGCCGTCGATGGCCATCCCGTAGAGCTTGCCTTCGTCGATCGAGTCGACGTAGTAGTCGGCCACGTGGGCCAGCACGTCGTCGAAGAGCCGGGCCTGCTCGTAGACTGAACCGGTCGGGACCGTATCCCGCTGCAGCAGCCAGCCTCCCGTGACCAGAGCGGCTCCGGTCAGGCCGGCGATGATGGCGATGTTCTTGCCCTTCATGAGATTCCTCGCAGTGAAAGCGCGGATGCCGCGCCGATTTCCTTCCACGCGGCCTCCAACACGGCGGACTTCGTCTGCGTGGCGTCCAGATGCACGACGCCGGGACCGGCCGCCTTCCGGTACGCCTCGAGCACGCGACCGTGAAATGCGTCGCTCTCGCGCTCGATGCGGTCCTGCTCCTTCCGGGCCTTCCGTTGCCGCTCCCGCCCCACCTCCACCGGCACGTCGAGCACCAGCGTGAGGTCCGGCGTGAGTCCGCCGGTCGCGACCTGGAGGGCCGCCTGCACGGCGTCGGGCGCCAACCCGCGGCCCGCCACCTGATACGCACGAGTCGACAGGTCGAACCGGTCGGCCAGCACCACCTGACCGGCGGCGAGCGCGGGCCTGATCTGCTTCTCGACCAGATCCGCGCGTGCGGCGAGGTACAGGAAGAGCTCGGACGCCGGATTCAAGTCGTGGCGGGACTTCAGCACGATCTTCCGCGCCGCCTCCGCCACCGGCGTGCCGCCCGGCTCCCGCACCATCAGCACCTGGCGCCCCTCGGCCAGAAAACGAGCGTTGATCCCACGCACCAGCGTGGACTTCCCCGCCCCCTCCGGCCCCTCCACCACGATGAACATGTCAGCCCAGCGTGATGATCGGGCTGGCCGAGCCCTTCTTGATCCCTTCGAAAATACGCTCGTTGACCTTGGCCATGAGCTTTTCGAAGTTCGCCTGGGCGGCGACTACCTGCTGGTACACCGCATGCCCCTGGACGGCGTGCAGCGCGCGGTCATACGCCTCCACCTGCTCCTTGGCGGGTTCGATGCCGGCCTGCGCACCGCGCTCGATCTCGACCGCCAGCCGTTCGACCTCCGCGAGCTGTTTCAGGACGTCCTGCTCCTCGCGCATCCGGTCGTTGGCGCGCTTCAGCGCCTTGTATTCCTCGGTCTGGCCCAGCAGCCGTCCGAGCTCTACCGCCTTATCATCGATCACAAACCCTCCCCAGGGAACGCCAGCGCGAACCGCGGCCGGCCGAACAGATCATCGTGAATGCCAATGCGGCGCCATCCATGCTCGTGCGCCAGGGTGCGGACCTCGGGCCCTCGTCGCTCGTCGATTTCCAGGGCCAGGAGGCCCCCCGGCTCGAGCAGCGCCGCCGCGCCGGCCAGGAGCGCCCGCGTCGCATCCAGGCCATCCACGCCACTCACCAGCGCCTCGCGTGGTTCGTAGGACTTCACGGACGGATCCAGCGCGTCATACTCCTGCTCCGTGAGATAGGGGGGATTGGAGACGATGACACGGTAGCGGGACCCCGCCAGGGGACCCAGCAAGTCTCCTTCCCGCACCTCCACCGGCACCTTGGGAGCTACCCGGGCCACGTTCTCGCGTGCCAGCGACGCCGCCTGCGGAGAGCGCTCCGTGGCCACGACGCCGCTGAAGTCCCCCTCCTGCGCCAACGCGAGCGCGATGCAACCGGTTCCGGTGCCGACATCCGCCGCGAGGCCCTCCCCGCCGTGCCGGTTTCCCGCCCACTCGAGCACCAGCCCCACCAGGCCCTCGGTCTCCGGCCGCGGGATCAGCGCCCGCGCGTCAACCACCAGATCGAGGTTCCTGAATCCCGCGCGCCCCACCGCATACGGAAATGGAGCACCTCCCGCCCGCCGGCCTACAGCGTTCCAGAACCGGTCCGCGGCGCCCGGCTCGGCGGCTCCTTCCCGGTCCAGCCAGACGTCGCCCGGTGTACGTCCGACGATGGCGGCCCACAGTGCCGTTGATTCCCGCTTGGGGTTCAGCACGCCCGCCTGTTGCAGACGCTCCGTCGCCTTGCTCAGCACCTCTCCGACGGAACCGGAGGGGTCCTCAGGCACTCATGCGCTCCTTCTCGCCTTCCGACCGCAGGGCGGTGATGACCGCATCCAGGTCCCCATTCATGACGTCGGTGAGGTTATGCGTCGTGAAATGGATCCGGTGATCGGTCAGCCGGTTCTGCGGGAAGTTGTAGGTGCGGATCTTCGCGGAGCGGTCCCCCGTGCCCACCATCGCGCGGCGGTCCCGTGACCGGGCCGCTTCCTGCTCGGCGACCATGCGGTCGAGCAAGCGGGACCGGAGGATTTCGAGCGCCTTGATCTTGTTCTGGAGCTGGGATTTCTGGTCCTGGCACTGCACGACGAGACCAGTCGGCAGGTGGGTCACGCGCACCGCGCTGTCCGTGGTGTTCACGCTCTGCCCGCCGGGACCGGACGACCGGAAGACGTCGATGCGAAGATCTTTTTCTTCAATGGTGACGTCGACCTCCTCGGCTTCCGGCAGGACAGCGACGGTGGCAGCGGACGTGTGGATGCGTCCCTGCGCTTCGGTCTCGGGCACGCGCTGGACGCGGTGCACCCCGGATTCGTACCGCAGCGTGCCGTACGCCTTCGGGCCGCGCACGGCGAAAATCACCTCTTTGATGCCGCCCAGGGTGGCGTCGGAGAGCTCGGTGACCTCGATCTTCCACCGTTTGCGTTCGCAGAACCGCGTATACATCCGGTAGAGATCGGCGGCGAAGAGCGCGGCTTCGTCCCCGCCTGTCCCGGCGCGGATCTCGACGATTGCATCGCGGTCATCGAGTGGATCCGCCGGCACCAGGAGCTCGGCCAGCTCGGCCTCCGTGCTGGCAACCTCGGGGCGCAGACGCTCGACATCCGCCCGAGCCAGCTGGGCCAGCTCGGGGTCTCTGTCCTGGAGGACCTCCCGGGCCTGTGCGAGCTCCTCGGTGAGGCGTTCGAGGCGTTGGTTGGTCTGGCGGATGACGTCGAGGCGGGCGTGCTCACGCCCCAGCTGCTTCAGCGCTCCCGGATTCCGGGCCGTGCTGGGGTCGGCCAGCAGCCGGGCGACCTCCTCCGCCCGCGCGAGCGCCTGGCGGAGGCGGGCCTCCATCGGTCAGCTCGCGGCCTTGCCCGTCCCGTACTTCTGGCGGAACCGCTCCACCCGGCCGGCGGTGTCGATCAGTTTCTGCTTGCCGGTGAAGTACGGATGGCACTTGCCACAGATTTCGACGTTGATCGCAGGGGTGGTCGACCGCGTGATAAAGGTGTTCCCGCACGCGCAGGTCACCATGGCCCGCTGATAATTCGGATGAATGCCCGGTTTCACGAATACCTGTCCTGATAAAGGTTGGGGCTTTGGAAGCGCGGAAATATAAACGGGGCATACAGTTGCCGACAAGCACGCCGAATTGACACCCGGACGCCGCTACCGTAAGCTTGCCCCACACCCAAGTCCCGATTCTTTCAAAGGATACGCGTGCTGGCGTCCGAAGTCCTGCGCAAGGTTCCGCTGTTCAGCGAGCTCTCCCAGGCCGATTTCCAGCGGGTGCTGGACGTCGCCCGGGAGCGCACGCACCCCAAGAACTCGGTAATCCTGTTCGAGGACGATCCCGGCGACGCCCTGTTCGTGGTGTGCGGGGGCCAGGTGAAGGTCGTGCTCATCGGCGAAGATGGCCGGGAGGTGATCCTCTCGGTGCTCGGTGAGGGCGAGTTCTTCGGGGAGATGGCGTTGATCGACGACGAGCCGCGGTCGGCCCACGTCATCGCCATGGAAGACTCCAACCTGGTGGTGCTCCGCCGCGAGGATTTCGCGCCGATTCTCTCGACCACCCCCGCCATCGCCATTGCGCTCCTGCGGGAGCTCTCCCGCCGCCTGCGGCGCGTGGACGAAAAGGTCGGTTCGCTGGTCCTGCTCGACGTGAACGGCCGGGTCGCACGGCTCCTGCTCGAAATGGCGGACGAAAATGGCGGCGAGCGGATCACGCGGCGGCTCACCCACCACACCATCGCACAGATGATCGGTTCGTCCCGCGAGACGGTGTCGCGCACGATGCGCGAGCTGGTCGACAAGGGGCTGATCGAAGTGGGGCGCAAGGAGATTCTGGTCAAGAACCGCCCCGCCCTGGCTGAGGCGGCCGGTCGGGGGTGAGGTAAGTCACGACCGGGCCGTGAGGTGTCGGCTTGTTGTACGTTGCAGATTTTCCGTAACTTAGCCCTAGGATTACGGTGCCTGATCGCAAGTACTCGGTGACGTTCTGGGGGACTCGGGGATCCATCCCGACCCCCGGCGCCCATACCGCGCGCTACGGTGGCAATACGCCGTGCGTCGCCGTGGAGGGGGCCGGGGGCAAGCTGGTCATCCTCGATGCGGGCACCGGCATCCGGGCGCTGGGCGGGAAGCTGGTGGAACGGCAGAACGGCGCGGTGACGGCGGAAATCCTGCTGTCGCACGCGCACTGGGATCATATCCAGGGCCTTCCCTACTTCAAGCCGTTTTTCTCTCCCGGGAATCAGATCCGGATCTGGGGATCACAGCAGGGTGAGGTGTCCCTCGAGGACATTCTCCGGCAGCAGATGCACCCGTCGGTGTTCCCGGTACCGCTCGATGCGCTGTCGGCGCGCCTGACGGTGGAGCATGTGGGAGCGGGCGAGTTCCCGGTGGGTGAGTTCAAGGTGCACTCCACGCGGCTGCGGCACCCGGGCACGACGCTGGGGTATCGTCTGACCCCCGCGGCCGGAGGGGCAAGTCTCGCCTACGTGACCGACAACGAGCTGGGCGCCGGCGGCAAGTACGAGACCGGGCCGGGCTGGCGCAAGGAGCTCGTAGGATTTCTGAACGGCGTGGACCTCCTGATCCACGATGCGATGTACACGCCGGACGAATTGAAGGCGCACGCCGGCTGGGGCCACTCGAGCTACACCGAGGCCGTGGCGCTCGCCAAGGAAGCGGGAGTGGAGCGGCTCGTCCTGTTTCATCACGAGCCGGAGCACTCGGACGGCGCGATGGATGACGTCCTCGCGGCGGCGCGCAAGGAAGCGAAGAAGCTGGGCGGTCCGGGCGAGGTCCTGGCCGCTCAAGAAGGACTGCAGCTGACGTTGTGAGTACCCACAGGGGTCTTGGACCCGAGGAGCACTCTATGCGTTCGCGTTCGATGCTGGCCCTGCTCGCCCTGGTCGGTTTCGCGGGGCCCGCAGTCGCGCAGCAGGCCACGACGACCGACACCCGTCCGGGCGTCGCCGTCTTCGCCTTCGAAAATGGCGGATCCATCGGCATGAAAGATCCGGCGGACATGCCTGCCCTGCAGCGCGGCTTCGCGGGGATGATGATCAACGAGCTGAAGGCGAATGACGCCTGGCGCGTGGTGGAGCGCGAGGAGATCCAGAAGCTCACCGACGAGCAGAATCTCGACGCGTCGGGCCGCGTGGATCCCCAGACCGCTGCGAAGATCGGCAAGATCGTCGGGGCCAAGTACGCGGTGACGGGTACGTTCATCGCCAACGGCACCAACTGGCGCCTCGACATCCGGTTGATCAACGTCGAGACGACCGAGATCATGAAGACCGAGTCGCAGACCGCCTCTCAGGACAAGCTCTTCAGCATCGTCACGGACGTGGCGCAGCGCCTGATGAAAGACGCCAGCCTCCCGCCCCTGCCCAAGGACGTGGCCACGCAGCGCATGAGCAAGCCCGTCCCGACCGAAGCGCTGACCTTCTACTCCCGCGCGCTCCTCTATCATGACCGCGGCAACAAGGAGAAGGCCGTCGAGATGTACAAGGCCGCGCTGAACGTCTTCCCGGATTACGGTCCGGCGCAGGAAGGCCTGAAGAAGGAGCAGCAGGGCTGACCCGCCGGTGAATTTCATCGGCCGTCTGGGTAACATCGTGGCGCGCCGGCTCTCCCAGTTGGGGGCGCTGGCGCGCTTCGGCTTTGGCGCCCTCCGGGCGCTGGTCACCCTCCCCGTCGCCGGCCGGGCGGTCGCGTTCCGGGTGACCATGAACCAGATCCGCTTCACCGCCGTGCACGCCGTCGCCCTCATCGTCCTGCTCTCCAGCATCCTCAGTTTCCTCGTGATCTCGCAGGCCGCCCGCGAGCTGGGATCCATCGGCAAGACCGAGTGGCTGGGCACCCTGATGGTGGTCGTGATCGTGCGCGAGCTGGGCCCGCTCGTCACCGCGCTCGCCGTCGCGGGCCGGTCGGGGACCGCCATCGCCGCGGAGCTCGCCACCAATCAGGTCATGGGCGAAGTCCGGGCGCTCGAAGGGATGGGCATCGACCCCCGGCAGTACCTCGTCGTGCCCCGCTTCGTCGGTGGGCTCGTCAGCGTCTTCATCCTCATGATCCTGTTCGACGTCGTGGCCGTCGCCGGAGGGCTCGGGGCCGCGACCTTCAACGGCATGGCCCCCGGCCGCTACATGGACGTCGTCCTCCAGGCCCTGACGCTGCGGGATGTCTGGCTCACCGTGGCGAAGGCGCTCGCCTTCGGCATCGTGGTCGGCGTCGTGCCCAGCTTCTACGGGTTGGCCGTCCGGCGCGGCCCCACCGAAATCCCCATCGCCGCGAGCCGGGCGACGGTCTCGTCGATCGTCGGCATCTTCCTTGGCGCGGCACTGTTCGGCTGACCGGTGACCGGCCGCCCGTCCGTCTTCGAAGGCGCCCCGTTGGTCTTCGATCAGGTTCTGATCTCGCCGCGCGCGGCGACGCCGTTCAGCCTCACCGTCGAACGGGGCGAAACGGTGGTCATCATCGGCGAAGAGGACGCCCCGCTGGGCCCCATGGCCCTGGCGCTGGATCCTCCCCGCTCCGGCCGTGTCCTCGTGCTCGGCACCGACCTGACGGACCTTCCGGAGCGCGAACGCTTGGCCTTCCGCCGCCGCGTGGGCTACCTTCCAGCCGGCGACGGCCTGCTGCAAAATCTCTCACTCCGCGACAACGTGGCCCTGCCCCTGCGGTTCGGGAGCACGACCGGCTCGAAGGAGATCGAGGGACGAGTCGAGGTGATGTTGGCCGCGGGCCGCATTGGCCGCATCGGCGGCCTCCGCCCCGCACAGGCGAATGAAGAAGAGCGGCGGCGCACCGCGCTGGTCCGGGCCCTCGCCTTCGATCCGTCATTGCTGATTCTGGAACAGCCGTTCGATGGTCTCTCGTCCCGCGTGGCGGGGGAGCTCTTGACCCTGGCGCGGGGCGGCGAAGAGGTCCAGGGCGGGCGCCGGTCGGTGCTGATCACCTGCCAGGAGCTGCCGTCGCTGCTGCATAACCGGGTGGAACGGATCTACCGGCTGGGCCGGCAAGGCGCGCTCGAGCTCGAGCCCGCGTAGCGAATTTCGAGGAGCCGTGGAAACCAACCGTCAGGACTTCATCGTCGGGCTCTTGATCGTGGTCGCCGTCGGGCTGGTGATCGGGGCACTGCTCGCGACCAGCGGGTGGGGCCAGCGGCGCTACGCCCTGTATATGCGCGTCGCCAACGCCGAGGGGATCAGTGCCGACACCCGGGTCCTGGTGGAAGGCCTGGAGATCGGACGCGTGGCGTCGATCGTGCCGCGCGTCGACCCCACCAGCCGCCGGGTGTCGTTCATCGCGCGCCTCTCCCTCGCGCAGGAATTCGAAAACGGCTCGAAGCTGCTGTTGCCGCTCGGCACCAAGGCGTCGATTGCATCGGTGTCCCAGATCTCGTCGGCGTCGGAAATCGTCCTGATCCTCCCCGACTCGACCCATGGGATCGCCCGCACGCTCGGCGCCGGCGACACCATCAATTCCGATCGCCCCTCCTCGGCCCTCGACTCGCTGAAGGTCGTGGTGACCAGCCTGTCGAGTGACGTACACGACGTCCTGCTGAGGGCGCGTGACGCCCTGGTGGGGGTGCAGCGCACGCTGGCGTCCGCGAACAGCACGATCCAGAGCATGACGCCGAGCCTGTCCGCCGCGGTCACCAGCGTCTCGTCGAGCATGGCCCGGATCGACTCGATCACCCGCCGGATTCCGCCCGGCATCGCGGATTCGGTGACCGCCACGCTGGCCTCGTCGAACCGGTTGCTGGTCCATTTGGACTCCGTGGTCCAGAGCGCGCAGGTCATGGCCAGCGAAAACCGGGGCGATCTCCGGGCAACGGCGACAAACCTGGCGGAGCTGTCGCGTCAGCTGAATCACTTCGCCGACGCGGTATCCCGGCGGCCCTATCGTTTCCTGACCGGTGTGACCCCGCTGCCTCCGGACAAGGCGGATCCACCCAAGGACTCGACCAAGCCATGAGCGCGCGCTACGTCCTCCTGCACCCCACCGGCTGGTCGCCGGCGATCGTGCTGGACGCCCTCGCCGGCGCCCAGATCGAGGCGCGGCCCATTTCCGGACCGCTCCAGCTCGAGGTGGATGAGCGGCCCACGGTGTTCCTCCTGGATGGGGGGTCCCGCTCCGCCTTCCCGCTCGACGCCCAGCGGGGGTTCGTTGATGCGGGAGGCGCGATCATCGCGCTGGGACGAGAGGGTGAGCTGGACGTCCCGGAGCCCTTCGCCACGGAGCTCCTCGCGGCGTTCGTCCGCCACCCCATCGGTCCCCGTCAGCTCCTGATCGCGGTCCGCAGCGGCCTGCGGGAAGCGGCGGCGCGACGGGAGGCGGCCCGCGCCATGGCCCAGGCGGAGCAACGCTCCCAGGAAATCGGCGAATTCACCCGGATCGGCGCGGCGCTCGGGACCGAGCGGGATCTGAAGACGCTGCTCGAGCTCATCCTCACGCAAGCGCGCCGCATCACCCAGTCAGATGCCGGCTCGTTGTATCTGGTGGAGGCGGCCGACAGCGGGTCCCCGCGTTTGCGCTTCTCTCTCGCTCAGACATTTTCCAAACCCGAAGCGCCGTTCGTCGAGTTCACCATCCCGATGGACCGCTCGAGCCTCGCGGGCTACACGGCGGTCACCGGTGACCCCCTGGTCATCGACGACGCCTACTATCTCCCCCCGGATGTCGAGTATTCGATCAACCGCTCGTTCGACGAACGGTACGGCTACCGGTCGAAGTCCATGCTCGTCATCCCCATGAAGGATCACCGGGACCAGCGCATCGGCGTGCTGCAGCTGATCAACCGGAAGCGGAACTCCGACGCGGTCCTGGGGACGGCGGCGGACGTCGAGCGCGAGGTGGTGCCCTACTCCCGCCGGAGCGTGGAGCTGGTGACCGCCCTCGCGGCCCAGGCGGCGGTCGCCATCGAAAACAGCCGGCTGTATCAGGAGATCGAGCGGTTGTTCGAAGGATTCGTCCGCGCATCCGTTCAGGCCATCGAGCAACGGGACCCGACCACCTTCGGTCACTCCGGCCGCGTGGCCGACTACACGGTTTCCCTCGCCTCCGTGGTGGACCGCGCCGTACAGGGCCCGTACAAGGCCATCCGGTTCACGCGCGAGCAGGTCCGGGAGATCCGGTACGCCGGCCTCCTGCACGACTTCGGCAAGGTCGGCGTCCGGGAGCAGGTTCTGGTCAAGGCGAAGAAGCTCTATCCGCCCGACCTGGACCTCATCCGCCAGCGGCACGCCTTTGTACGCCGTTCGCTGGAGCGGGACTTCTGGCAGCGACGCACGGAGTTCCTCGAGGAGCACGGCAAGAAGGGGTATCCGGCATTCCAGGAGAAGCTGGACGAGGAACACCGGAAGTCCCTCGCCGATCTCGACCGGTTCCTGGAGACCGTCTTGCAGTCGAACGAGCCTTCACTCCTGCCCGAACAGAGCAAGCACGATCTGTCGGAATTCGCGCGGCGGACCTACGCCGACCTGGCGGGTGCTCCGCAGCCGCTCCTGACGCCTGACGAAGTGCGATACCTGACCATCCCGAAGGGATCGCTGGACGAAGCCGAGCGCCTTGAGATCGAGAGTCACGTCACCCACACGTTCAACTTCCTGAAGGAAATCCCCTGGACCCGTGAGCTGAAGCGCATCCCGGACATCGCGTACGGCCATCACGAGAAGCTCGACGGCCGGGGTTACCCCCGAAAGATCCAGGGCGAAGCGATCCCGATTCAGACGCGCATGATGACCATCTCGGACATCTTCGACGCCCTCACCGCGCAGGACCGTCCCTACAAGCGGGCCGTTCCGGCGGAGCGCGCCCTCGACATCATGAAGCAGGAAGTCACCCAGGGGCAGCTGGACGGCGAGCTCTACCGCCTCTTCGTCGAAGGGAAAGTGTTCGAGCCGGCCGCGGCGCGCGGGGACGGGTGAGCGCGGCGCTATTCGCCGCCCTCCTCTTCGGCGGCTCTTTTCTGGCGGGACTGCTGGGTTCGTTGACGGGGCTGGGAGGTGGGATGGTGATCGTGCCTCTCCTCGCCATCGGGTTCGGGGTCAATCTGCAGTACGCCATCGGTGCCTCCCTCATCAGCGTGATCGCGACGAGCTCGGGCGCGGCTGCCGCGTACGTCCGTGAGGGCTACACCAACATCCGGATCGGGATGTTCCTGGAAATCGCGACCACCGTGGGCGCGCTCGGCGGCGCGTTCCTCGCCGGGATGATCTCCACCAGTGCCATCGCCATCGTCTTTGCCGCGGTCTTGCTGTATTCCGCATGGCTGTCCGCCCGGCCCCGGGTCGAGCATGTCACCCAGGACCTGTCCGATCCCCTGGCCCGCTCCCTGCGCTTGAACGGCACGTACCCCACGCCGGATGGGCTCCAGCCGTACGGCGTCCAGCGGGTGGCCACCGGCTTCTCTCTCATGTTCGTGGCGGGCATTCTGTCCGGGCTTCTGGGCATCGGGTCGGGCGCGGTGAAGGTGCTGGCGATGGATAACGCGATGCGCCTTCCCTTCAAGGTTTCGACGACCACCTCGAACTTCATGATCGGCGTGACCGCCGCCGCGAGCGCGGGGGTCTACCTCCGGCGCGGCTACATCGACCCGGTGCTCTCCTTCCCCGTCATGCTCGGTGTGCTGGCCGGCGCCCTCCTCGGCGCCCGGATCCTCACGCGGACACACCCCAAGCATCTGCGCCTTGTGTTCAGCGTCGTCATCGTGGCACTGGCCATCGAGATGGTGTATCGCGCCATCCAGGGGACGATCTGATGGTCCGCTGGGACGACGCCAAGGTCCAGCGGGCCGTCGGGTCCGTGCTCCGGTTCGGAGTGCTGACCGCGGCCTTCGTGGCGGCGGTGGGAGGAGCGCTCTTTCTGGCGCAGCACGGCGGCGAGCCCGTTCACTACGCCGTCTTTCGGGGTGAGCCCCCTGAGCTGTCGTCGCTCGTGGGCATCCTGCGTGGGTCCTTGCACCTGGAACCGCGGGCGCTGACGCAATTGGGGCTGCTGCTGTTGATCGCGACCCCGGTGGCGCGGGTCGCGCTTTCGCTGGTGGGATTCCTGATGGAGCGAGACAGAAAGTATCAGGTCATTACGCTCGTGGTCCTGCTGATACTGCTGGGGAGTCTGGTGGGACGAATCTAGTCGGGGATGGGGGATTGGGGATTCGGGATTGGTCAAGAGCCGCCACGAATCCCCAATCCCTAATCCCGCCTTTTATTTCCGCGGAAACACGGCAAATCCAATGAATCCGAGCGTCAGAATCGCGGCCCCCGTCCCTACCCAGTCCCCCCACCGCACGTAGAGCGGCACGACATCGCTGGTGACGAGCCGCCCCGCGACGGCGTCCTGGGTCCCCAGCACTGTCGCGTCCGACACCTGGCCCAGGGGGTCCACGAACTCCGACACTCCATCATTGGCTGCACGGGCGATCCCCATCCGGGTTTCGATCGCGCGCATGATCAGGTGCGCGGCGTGCTGGTAGGGTGCGGTGGTTTCCCCATACCACGCGTCGTTCGTGATGTTGAACACCACGTCCGCGCCCTCGGCGCGGTACGCCCGCGTCAGATACTCAAAAGCGGATTCGTAGCAGACGATGACCCCGGCCTTGCCGACGGGCGTGGGATAGAGGGGGAGCTTGGTCCCCGGATGAAAGCGGCCGGACCAGTTGGCGATTCCGGGAATGGCCTTGAACCAGCTCAGCGGAACGAACGGCGTCCGTTCCACCACCGGGACCAGGTACCGCTTTTCGTAGACCGGATACAGGCTCCAATGCCCCGCCGAGTCCATGTAGAACGCGGCATTGTACATCTGGTACGAAGCGGGGTCGGAGCTGGGGACACCCGTGTAGTACAACCCTCCGATGACCATCGCGGTGTGGCTCTCGCGCGCGAAGCGCGACAGCGCGGAGTCCCAGGCCGGCTCCTGCTGGAGGAATCCGGGCAAGGCCGCCTCCGGCCACGCGATGACGTCCGCGCGGGACATCGCCCGCACACGGCGCGAGAGACTCATCAGGAGATCGACTTCCCGCTGGATCTCGGACGGGTCCCACTTCTCGTGGAAGCCGATGTTGGGCTGAACCAGTCCCACCACGCCGGCCGGCCGCAGCCGCAACGTGGTCATCCGGTGCGCTCCGTACGCCCAGGAGGCGGCGACGGTCGCGATCACGGCGGCACCCCGCCACGCCGCGGACCGGACGTGGCCGCGAACGGAATGCGCGGCCTCGACCAGCAGGACCGAGCACCACATCAGCCAAACACCGATCCCGCGCGCGCCCGCCAGGTCGGCCCACTGCACGAGCACGGGCGCATCGGTGAGTGACGAGCCGATCCCCAGCCACGGGAACGCCACGTCGCCGGCGTGACCGACCGCCCACTCCAGCGTGGTCCAGACGAGTGGGAGGGTCACCCAGAGCGGCACCATCGGCGCCGTCATCCGGAGCCTCGTGAGCAGCCAGAACACACCCCCGGTGAACACCCCCATCATCACGATGGTGACGAGGTACCCGAGGCCGGAGAGGGGCGTGAAGTGCCAGAGCGCCACCACCAACCAGTAGAGCACCACTCCCTGGCTGACGAACCCGTACCACCAGCCCCACTTGAAGGCGAGACGGGTATCGCCGCGCGACTCGAGCTCCCGGAGGAGCAGGACCGCCGGGGCGAGGACGACGAACGAGAGTATTGGGACGTGGAACGGAGGGTACGCGAACAGCAGGAGGACGGCGCCCAGGCCCACCAGAAGGGCCACGCGCGCCCGGCTCACAGGAGCACGTCGCGTCCCTCTTCGGCGGACCGGTAGAGGGCATCCATGACGCGCTGCAGCGCCAACTGGTCCTTGGGAGGGGGTGCGTTCACGTCACCGCGAAGCACCGCCAGGAAGTAGGTCCACTCCGCGCGATACGACTGCTGGAAGACCGTCTCCCGCGAGCTCGCGCCCGTGGGCGTCACATCGGTCGGCGTCCCGTGCACGTCCTTGAACACGCGGAGCGGCTGGATCGAGGCGGCGCCCTTCTTCCCCACCACGTCGAACCAGAAGCGCTCGCCCGCCCCCATGTGGCGCCAGCTGACGTCCACCGAGATCGCGGTGCCATTCTCGCAGACGATCAGTGCGGAGCCCAGGTCCTCCACGCCTCCCGCGGAGCGCCCCAGGACGTTCGCGGACACCCGCTTGGGCAGGGGCCACCCTGTGAGCCAGAGCCCCAGGTCGATCAGCGGCATGCCGAGGTCGAGGATCGCGCCCCCGCCCGCCTCCGGGCGATGGAGCCGCCATCCCAGCTGCTGCCGGGAGGGCTGGAAGGTGTACCACCCGCCGCGGATGGCATCGACGGTCCCCAGCTCGCCGCCGTTCACGAAGTTGCGCACGGCCTGTACGTCGGTGCGGAACCGGTGATTCATCCCCACCATGATCCGCTTGCCATACCGTTCCGCCGCCTGGAGGACGACCTCCACGCCTTCAGTCTTGAGCGCCAGGGGCCGTTCGCACAGGACATGCGCGCCCGCCGACAGGGCGGCGACGGCGTGGATTTCGTGCAGATGATTCGGCGTGCAGAGCACCACCGCATCCGCCTCGGCGTATTTCAGGACCTCTTCGATGTCGTCGTAGGTGTTCTTGACGTCGAACCGGGAGGCGAGTGCCTGCGCTTTGGAGAGATCGTTGTCACAGATCGCCGCAATCTCGACGCCGGGCAGCTTGCGCAACACGGGCAGGTGCGCGACTTGCGCAATCCCGCCTGCACCGATGATGGCAACCCGGACCGGATCGTTCAACGCGGGCCTCCCGCTCCGTGAAACCGGTACATGAGTCCGACGGACAGTGACGCGGTGGACAACCCCTGCGACACGACGCCACGGCCCTCGGCGGACAGGGCCACTTGCGAAGTGAGCCGGGCTTCGACGCCCACGGTCACGTTGGCTGCTGGAAAGAGGCCATCGAGTGCGTCCTGCACGAACGTGCCGTTGATGGCCGAACCGGAGCCGTGGCGCAGATGCACGCCGACGCCGGCCCCCAGAAACGTGGTGAGGGTCTGGCTCTGAGGGAAGGCGTACTGCAGGTCCAGATCTCCCGCGAGGTCCGACCACCGGATCTGGCCGACGTTCACCGTAAAGTTCGAGTCCGGGTCATTGACCAGCGCCCGGATCTTGTTCGCGAAGTCGTTGAGCGAGCTCTGGCTGAAGTTGGACCGGAAATACGAGAGTCCCAGCAGTACCCGCACCCGGGGGGCGATGTTGCCGGCGTCGAACCGGAAAGCGCCCACCATGGCGCCCCGGAGCCGGCTGGCGCCGAGGGCACCGAGCTCGAACCGCAGGCCCGTGGGTTGCAGGTTGTCGTAGGAGAACTGCTCTAAAAAGGACTGGGCGGTTAGGCGGTTAGGCGGATAGGCGGTTAGTGCCAGCCCTCCCATCAGGAGCGCCACTAACCGACTACGAACTAGCCGTCTAACCGACTTGTTGTTAGTAAAGTTTTTCAATGTCGGTCCCCGGAAAGTACGTCGTGATGATGTCGTGATACCCCTGCCCCGCGCGGGCGCGACCGATGGCACCCCACTGGCAGAACCCCACACCGTGTCCGGACCCGGCGCCCGCCGCGACGAGGCTGGTGACCTGCCCCGAGTCGGTGGTGACGAACACCTGGAACGCGGCGCTCTGCAACAGCGATCCCGAGGCGGACCGGAGCACGCTACGGACGTCCGGCTCCGGTATCCGTGCCTCGCCGTGGGGGAACACGATCCGCAGCTCCGCCACGCGCCCCGACGGCGACGTCTTCGAGACCTCGATGTTGACGATCCGCTGCAGATCGGGGATGCTGCGGGCCAATATAGTGCGGAGCGTGGCGCCATCCCATTCTTCGCGCCACCGGAACCGCGGGGAAATGTCGCAGTAGTAGTGCCCGCCCCCCGACGCGTCCGACACCGGACGGAGGTACGGACGGGCAACGCCGTTCCGGAACGCCTCGGTCGCGTCCGCGGTCCGGAACCCGCAGGTCGAGTGGAAAAACGCGTCGATCAGGTCCCCGTGGTACATCACGACCAGCCCGGCGGTCCGTCGCACGGCGGCCCAGGCCTGTTGTGTCTCTGCCGCCACGCCCCCGTACACCTGGTCCCGCGTGTCGTCCGTCAGGTCGAACCCTTGGGCCTCCCAGCGACCCCGGTTCTTCAGCGCGAAGGTGCGGGACACGATCGCCTGGGCGTCGAGGGCCTGAAGCTCGTCCTGGCGCCGCGGCCCCATCTCCGGCCCGATGACGGCGGCCACATACCCTTCCAGCCCGATGCGGTTGATGAGCTGCAGCCCCGTGCCCGTGCGGACCACATTGACCCTGCCCCGGTAGCGCTTCCCGTCCGCCGCGACGAAATGATTGTCGGTGGCGCTGACCGCGGAGATGCCCTGATGACGGCCGGTGCGGGCGCCATCGGGCGCGATCAGCACCAGGGCGCCCGAGTCGGGCACGATGGACCAGACGGAACCGGCGGGGATGCCGGCCACTGCGGACCCATTGGCGTCGTCAGTGACAAGGACCTGAGCGTCGCCACCCAGGGTGATCCGCTTCAGGCCGTCGGCGATGCCGATGCGGAGCTCAGGTTCGGCCCCGGGGAGTGGGGGCGGACGGTGGGGATTGCAGGCCGCGGCGCCGAGGAGCGCCACGGCCGCGAGGACGCGTCGGGCGAGGGCTGGCCTCACGCCAGCGCGACCGCCCGGAAATCGTAGTCTTCGCTCTCCGTGACGCGCGCCCGGATCATCTTGCCGGGGCGGGCCCAACCCCCCGCCGCGACGTAGGTGACGCCGTCCACATCGTCTGCCTGCCAGGGCACCCGCCCGACGTGGGTTGCGCCTCCGTCCAGAGGATCGGCCACCCGGTCGATGAGCACGTCCACCTCGCGTCCGACGAACCGCGCGAGCCGGTCCCCCGACACCGCGCGCTGGACTTCCATGAGCTCTTCCAGGCGCTCGCGCTTCACTTCCTCGGGCACATCGTCCGGGTACTGCATCGCCCGGGTGCCCTCCTGCGGCGAATACGTGAACGCACCCATGCGGTCGAACTGTGCCTCTTCGATGAATTCGACGAGCTCGCGGAATTGCTCGTCGGTCTCACCCGGAAATCCTACGAGGCACGTGGTCCGCACGGCGAGGTCGGGCACGGCGGCGCGCAGCCAAGCCAGCTTCTCGACGATGGTCCGCTTCCGTTCCGGGCGGCGCATCTTCTCCAGCATCTGGTCGTTGGCGTGCTGGATGGGCATATCGATGTAGGGAACGATGCGCGGGTTGTCCGCGATCACGCGCACCAGGCGCTCCGACAACCCCGCGGAATAGACGTACAGGAGCCGGTACCACGGCACCGACGTTGCCGAGAGGAGCGCTTCCAGGAGATCGGGGAGTTTGGGACCACCGAGCCCCAGATCGCGTCCGAAGTGTCCCAGGTCCTGCGCGACGAGGTTGATTTCCACGGCGCCCTGGGCTTCGAGGGCCTGCGCCTCGCGCACCAGGCGCTCCACCGGCTCGGAGCGATGCTTCCCGCGCATGAGCGGGATGGCGCAAAAGGCGCAGGTGTGATCGCAGCCTTCCGAGATCTTGAGATAGCGGACGTGCGGCTGGTCGCCCAGGAACTGCCGCACGCCCGGATGATCCGTCACCGGGTCGGCGATCAGTCCGCGCTTGGCGAGCTCGGGGACCAGATGATGGAGGTCTGAGAATCCGAGGAAGAGATCCACCTCAGGCATCTCGGCGGCGAGCTCGGTCTTGTAGCGCTGGACGAGGCATCCGACGGCGACTACCGCCTTCACGTCCCCGTCCTGCTTCAAGCGGGCGGCGCCGAGGATGGCGTTGATGGATTCCTGCTTTGCGGCGTCGATGAACCCGCAGGTGTTGACCAGGATGACGTCCGAATGCGGCAGGTCGGGGGTCACGACCGCCCCATGGCCTACCAGGTCCCCCACCAGGCGCTCGGAGTCGACCGTCGCCTTGTCACACCCGAGGGAGATGACGCCGAGCTTCATCCGCGGTAGTTCCCGTACTTCAGCTCGATGCCGAAGTCCTGGGTGCGCAGGAAGGCCATGACCTCCTGAAGCTCGTCCTTCGAGGGTGACTGCACCCGGATTTCCTCTCCCTGAATGGAGGCTTGGGCCTTCTTGAACTTCTTGTCCTTGATGGCCTTCACGATGGCCTTGGCCTTGTCCTGCGGGATGCCCTGCGTGAGGGTGATCTCGCGGCGGACCGTGTCCCCCGTCGCCGGCACGATCTCCCCCAGCTGCAGGTTTTTCACCGGGACCCCGCGCTTGATCATCTTGCCCTGCAGGACGTCGAACAGCGCTTTCATCTTGTAGTCGTCGTCCGCGACCAGGGTCAGGAGCCCCTTGGTCCGGTCGAAGGTGATCGAGGCTTTCGACCCCTTGAAGTCATACCGCTGCGTGACCTCTTTGGTCGCCTGGTTCACGGCGTTGTCGACTTCCTGGAGGTCGGCGCCCGTCGAGACGTCGAACGACGATTGGGAGGCCATGGGCCGGAATATAAATAGAAAGCCCCGCCCAATCGGGCGGGGCTTTCCTTGGACGGACGGTGCTAGAACAGGAACGAGTCGAGCGCCCGGGCCCGCGAGACGTGCCGGAGCCTCGCCAGCGCCTTCTCCTTGATTTGCCGGACCCGCTCCCGCGTGATGCCGAGCCTCGCCCCGATCTCTTCGAGCGTGAGGGGCTCCGGGGTTTCGAGGCCGAAATAGAGGCGGAGAATCAGGGCTTCGCGGTCCTTCAGCGTGCCGAGCACCTTCTCCACGGACTCGGTGAGCGCGTGCTCGAAGATCTCGTCGTCGGGACCGGGGTTCTGCGTGTCGGGCAGGTAGTCCAGCAGCTTGTTGTCTTCACCGGGAGTGAGGGGCGCGTCCAGGGAGAGGTGCGCCTGCGAGATCGACATCGTCTTCGCGACTTCCTCTTCCGAGATGTCCATCCCCTCGGCGATTTCCTCGACGGTCGGCTCGCGTCCCAGCTCCTGGAGCAGCGCCGACGAGCGCTTGCCGATCCGGTGCAGTGTGCCCGCCCGGTTGAGCGGCACGCGGACGATGCGCGACTGCTCGGCCAGGGCCTGCAGGATGGCCTGGCGGATCCACCAGACCGCGTAGGAGATGAACTTGATGCCCTTGGTCTCGTCGAACTTGTGCGCCGCGCGGATCAGACCGAGGTTGCCCTCGTTGATCAGGTCGGCGAGCGAGACTCCCTGGTTCTGGTACTTCTTCGCGACCGAAACCACGAACCGGAGATTCGATCGGACCAGCTTGTCGAGGGCCTCCTCGTCGGCCAGCTTGATCTTCTGCGCGAGGAGTACCTCCTCTTCCCGGGTGATCAGCGGATACTGACTGATCTCACGGAGATACTGGTCCAGTGAGCCTTCGTCGAACGAAGCGCGCCTCGCCGTGTTCAGTTGCATGGGGTCCCTCTTCCTCCGTGCATGAACGAAGACTTCAGTGAATCAGCGAACCCAATCGCGACCATCTGATGTCGTTAAGCCACGGAAAATGATCGTGCGCGTCCCGGTCGACGCTCCAGTACACGATGAGGGGCCGGCCACGAATCGTACTCTCGTCCACGAATCCCCAGTAGCGGGAATCGAGCGAGATGTCGCGGTTGTCCCCCATCACGAAGAACTTGTGCGGCGGCACGACCAGCGGGCCCCAATCGTCGCGGCACCCATGATAGCTGGCGCGCGCCGCGGCCGAAGTGTCCACCAGGTACGCCACCTGCCATTCGAAGGACTCGTCGCAATCGTTCCGCAGCGAGTCCGTGCGCTCGACGTACGGCTCGGCGCTCCGGACCCCGTTCACGATCATGTGCCCTTCGACCATCTGGAGCGTGTCCCCGCCGACGCCGACGATGCGCTTGACGAAGGTCGTGTCGGGATGCCGGGGGTACGGGAAGACCACCACATCACCGCGATGCGGAGTCGCGAAACCGGGCAGACGCGTGTGCGTGCCGGGAATCACGGCACCGTACACGGCTTTGTTCACGAAGAGGAAGTCGCCGATGAGCAGCGTGTGCTCCATGCTGCCGCTCGGAATCTGGAACGCTTCAAGAACGAAGGTGTGCAGGAGGATGAACAACACGAACGCCATACCCAACGTGCGCATCCAGGCGTCGAACCATCGGGCGAAGAACGAACGGCGATTTTTTGGGGGATGCGAGGACTCACGCGGGAGTGGCGCGCTGGGCGAACTCTGGGGAGCCCCCAAGTCGTGCATGTATCGTACGTTAGCGGAGGGGCCCGCACGGCGCAACAGTCACTGTCCACCCCCGGGCACCCCCCCACCCCCGAATCCGGACCCCGAGGTCGTCGAACGACTCGACGTGACGGATGCGGGCGGCGAGGCACGCGACCGATCCCTCGCGCTCGACTCTGACCCACACCGGTGACACACCGTCGAACGCGCGAAGCGCGTCATCCTCGAGCGGTGAGCCGCCGGCATTCAAAATGATGACGAGGGACTCGAAGGGAGTGTGCGCCACGACACACAATGCGGCGCGTGCGGAGACTCACCTGCACCCGATTCGTGCGGGATGGTACCGAAAAACGTCCTATTTCGCCGTCGCGAGGAATGCCCGCATTTCCCCTACGACGTCGATCCGGTTGGAATAGAAGACGTAGTGGTTGGCACCATGCAGCTCGACCACCTTCGCCCGCGGCATCGCCTGCCTGAACATCACTCGTTGGGCGGCCCCCCACGCCGTGATCCTGGTCGTGAACCGCCTCCCCTGAGCCCTGGTCGAATCGTCAAACTTGCTCCAGCGGGGGAAGAGCTGCGGAGCGGAGTCCACCACCGCGTCGATGGCCAGCGCCGGCGCGTGCACCTTCGAGTAGTCCGGGTGCCCCGCCCCCGCGAGCATCTGCGAATCGACGGTCGCGGGTGTGACGTCGGACCGAAGGTGGCCGTTCCCGTCGAACACTTCGGTAGCCCGGATCTGGGACTCGGGGATCAGCATCCCGAAGGTGGTGAGCAGGTAGTGCTGAAACGCCTTCGGCGAAGCGGAGTCCGCGCGGGAAGGCGGCTGCTGAGGGTAGGAGCCGATCAGGTCTCCCAGCACGGAGTGGTCGTACGCGGCGTCGAAATAGACGAGCGCCGTCACCCGGTCCGGATGGGCGCCCGCGAATCCCGTCAGCTCGTCCCCCGCCATCGAATGCCCCACGAGGATCACTTTCCCGATGTTGAGGGAGTCGAGTGCCGCGGTCAGATCCTGAATCCGGGTAGCGAGGTCATAGCCGGAGGGCGTTTGCGTCGAGGCCCCAAACCCTCGCCGGGTGATGGCGACGACATGGAATGCATCCCGGAACTGTGGCGCGAAATCGTCGAAGCCGTGGGCGACGTCGTCGAGCCCGGAGAGGAAGACCAGATTCGGACCGGTGCCGCCCCAATCGAGTACTTCGAGCCGGACGTCGGGCGCCACGGAGACGAACGTGACGGTATGCGGGGACGTATCCGTCCATGCGGCGGGTGCCTGACGCCGCACGCACGACGCGACGATCAGCGCCAGGCACATCCCCGCGACGCGCTTCACGCTTCCGTGTCGATCTGTGCGCGCTGGAGCTTCCCGGAGTAGTCGACGTAGCCGACCTTGATCTCCGAGTAGAAATCGTAGACCGCCCACCCGCCCTCGCGGTGCCCGTTCCCCGTCTGCTTCACGCCACCGAACGGGAGGTGCGCCTCGGCGCCGATGGTGGGGGCGTTCACGTAGGTGATGCCGTTGTCGAGCTCGTTGAGTGCGCGGAAAGCCGCGTTCACGTCGCGGGAGTAGAGAGCACTGGAGAGCCCGTACGCGACATCGTTGTTGACCCGGATCGCCTCATCCAGGTCCTTGACCTTGATCACCGACAGGGCGGGCCCGAAGATCTCTTCCTGCTCCACCCGCATGCCGGGTTTCACGCCCACGAACAGCGTGGGCTGATAGAACCAGCCGCGTTCGAGCCCTTTGCCAGTCGCCTTGGCCCCGCCGATCAGGACCGCCGCGCCCTGCTCTTTCGCGATGCCGACGTACTCTTCGACCTTGTTGCGGGAGGCTTCATGAATGAGCGGTCCCACTTCGGTCTGTGCGTCGAGCCCGGGACCGAGCCGCAGCTTCTGCGCGCGGTCCGCCACCATCTTGACGAAACGGTCGTGGATGCCGGATTGGAGGATGAGCCGGCTGGTGGCCGTGCAGCGCTGTCCGGTGGTGCCGAACGCGCCCCAGAGCACGCCGTCGAGGGCGAGCTCGAGGTCGGCGTCGTCCATGACGATCATCGCGTTCTTGCCGCCCATCTCGAGCGACAGACGCTTGTGCATCCGGCCGCAGGTCGCGCCGATCAGGGCGCCGGTCTCCGTCGACCCGGTGAACGAGATCACGCCGACATCGGGGTGCTCGACGAGCGCCTTCCCCGCCGCGCCGCCGCCATGCACCAGCTGGATCACTTCGGGGGGGAGACCCGCCTCGAGCAGCAGCTCGACCAGCAGATGGGCAGTATGCGGCACGTCCTCGGAGGGCTTCCAGATCACCGCATTGCCGCACAGCAGGGCCGGGAAGATTTTCCACGTCGGCACGGCGAGCGGAAAGTTGAAGGGCGTGATGACGCCGACGGTGCCGATGGGGCGGCGGAAACTCATCGCCCACTTGTTCCGGAGCTCCGACGGGACGGTTTTCCCGTAGAGCCGGCGGCCCTCGGTATGCGCGTAGTAGGCGGTGTCGATGCCCTCCTGCACGTCCCCGCGGGTCTCGAGCAGCACTTTCCCCATCTCGCGCGTCATCGCCCGGGCGAAATCTTCCTTCTTCTTGACCAGGAGATCACCGACGCGCTGGAGTACCTGGCCCCGGATGGGTGCCGGGGTTCTGGACCAGGCGGCGAAACCCTTCTTGGCCGACGCCGCGGCACGGGCGACGTCCTCGGCCCCGGACTGGGGAAATCGCCCGATCAGGTCGGAGGTGTCGGCGGGATTGGTGTTCTCGAAGTAGTCGCCGGTGGTGGGGGGAACCCAGGCGCCGGCGATGAAATTCTTAAAGTCGGACATCAGACGTCGGACCTCAGTCAGTGTGGGGGTGCTACGGGCACAGCCAGGTCGCCGCGTGCAACGCGTAACCTACTCGAGGCAGCACCTCACGGGCAGCCAGGACCAGGCCCCAGATGATCAGACCCTGCGAGAAGATGTGTGCCCAGGCGAGGTGACGGCGCCAGGAGGAGATCGAGCTCCAGACTCCCGCGGTGAGCACCGCGGCGACGCCCACCAGATAGAACCAGAGCTTGAATCCGCAGCCGTGCGTGTACGGCCACTGCGTCATCCCGATGCCGATGAGGAGGCCGAGTCCCACCCGGATCCAGGTGCCGGCCCATTCCCGCGTGGAGAGCACGCGGGGGGCGTGGCCGGCGTGGGCCTGACCGGGAGGAGGGTAACCACCGGCCGGTTTGATGGGGGCGGGGGCCGGCGGGTGCCCCGGCATGTTGTTGAGCAGCCGGTCCACCTCGGCCAGCTCCTTGTCCCAATCGCGGTCGCGCTCATCCTTCCCAGGCACTCAGCCCTCCCGTACTAGACCGTAGCGCTCGATTTTCTTGTAGAGGTTGCTGCGCGGCATCTCCAATGTGCGCGCCGTTTCGGAGACATTCCAGTCGTGCTCCTGGAGCTTGGCGACGAGGAACGCCTTCTCCGCGGCCAGCTTGAACTCCTCGAAGGTGGCGGACTCGAACAGCGCGCCGCCATTCCCTCCCACGACGCCCACGCCCGCCCCCGTTCCCCCACTGGGGCCCGTGGCGATCCGCTCCACGTCGGCAGGCGTCACCGCCCGCCCAGGCGCGAGAATGAGCAACCGCTCCACCGCGTTCTTCAGCTCGCGAATGTTGCCGGGCCAGTCATGCTCCGCCAGATGCTCGAGCGCCCCTTCCTCGAAGCCACGCGACGGAAGGCCGGTAGCCCGGCCCAGCTCTTCGACAAAATGTCTGACGAGCTGGGGGATGTCGCCGCGCCGCTCGCGCAGCGGTGGCACGACGATGGGTACGACGTTCAGACGATAGAGCAGATCTTCCCGGAAACGTCCCGCCGCGATTTCCGAGTCGAGCTTCTTGTTGGTCGCAGCGATCACCCGCACGTCCACCGCCAGTGTCTTGCCCGATCCGACCCGGGAGATCACGCCCTCCTGGAGCACGCGCAGCACCTTCGCCTGCGCCGAGAGGCTCATGTCACCGATCTCGTCGAGGAAGAGCGTGCCGCCATCGGCCAGCTCGAACTTGCCCGCGCGGTCCCCCACCGCACCCGTGAACGAACCCTTCACGTGCCCGAAGAGCTCGCTTTCGATCAGCTCGGTCGGAATGGCCGCGCAATTCACTTCCACGAAGGGGCCGTCGGCGCGCGGAGACAGGGTGTGGATCGCCCGGGCGACGAGCTCCTTGCCCGTCCCGTTCTCGCCCGTGATCAGGACCCGGGCGGGCGTGGGCGCCACCTTCTCGATGGTGTCCAGTACCTGCTTGATGGCCTTGGACGACCCGACGATCTGGTGCCGAGACTGGACTTCCGCCTTCAGGCGGACGTTCTCGTCCGCCAGCGCGCCATGCTGCAGCGCGTTGCGCAAGGTGAGGAGCACGCGGTCGGTGTCGAGGGGCTTTTCCAGGAAGTCATACGCGCCCAACTGCGTGGCTTCGACGGCCGTCTGGACGGTACCGTGACCGGAGATCATGACCACCTGCGCATGAGGATCGAGCTCCCGCAACTTGCGCAGGGTCTCGAGCCCATCCATCCCCTGCATCTTCACGTCGAGGAAAACGAGGTGGGGGCGGAACTCCGGATACTTGAGGAGCAGGTCGCCGCCGGACGAGCAGCTCATGACCTCGAGCTCCTCGAACTCGAGGAGCTGGGTCAGCGCCTCGCGAATCCCTTTCTCGTCATCGGCCACCAGTACGCGCTGACTCACGCCTTGGGCCTCCGGTAGCACACCACACCCGTGGGGTTGATCTCGATCCGGCGGATGGTCGTCGGGACGAGCACCGGCACACTGCCGTCGTCGGCCCCGGCGACGAGCTTCGCCAGCCGGTTCACGGCCGGCGACGGGAACGGGAATCCGTGGACCGACAGCTCCTGGATCTTCCAGTGCGCCACACCGGGCGTCCCAATGGTCACCGGCCCCGCCATCCGTAATGGCTCATACGTCGCGAGCACGTGCTCCGCTGGCCCCAGCGCGTCGCGGGGCAGGACGCGCGTATCGAGCCGCGCGTCCACGGCGATACTGCCGTTCATCAGCTCCACCCGAAGGGAGTCGAACCCCTTCCGTACGGTCCAGTCGATCCCCCCGCCGATCAGCGACGCCATCTCGTTCGGCGTCAGTACCACCGAATCGGGGCCCCCAGGGGCGCCGAGGGATGCCAGTTTCGCGGCCGCGGTGCGCACGGCTCCCGGGGTGGGAGCGCCGACCGACGTGTCGGAAACAGGTGGCAACCGGGTCGAATGGGGCCCCAGGTATCTGGAGGCGGTGTGCATGATCGGCGCCCGGAACCAGTACGCGACACCCGCCACGATAAGGATCGCGAGCAGGCAACCGAGACGCCCGATGGCTTTAAGACAGCCGTCCATGCCGTACCTCCTCGTACACCGCCCCGCCCTTCGTGGTGGTGCTCTTCATCAATTCGACGGAGGTCACTTCCGCGGTTTCACTCCAGACGAGAGCGTCCAGGGCCTCTTCCAGTACCCGAAAGGCCCCCTTGGGGCTGTCTCGCCGGGACCGGCCCAGGGTGACGTGGGGCCTGAACGGTCGCCCTTCCGGAGGGAACCCCAGCGGACCGAACGCCTGCTCCACTCCATGCTGCAGCAGCTCGAGCGCGGGATCGCTGACGACGCCGGCCCAGATCACGGAGGGATGGGCGGCGTCAGGAAAGGCGCCGAACCCCTCAACGGTCACGGGCATCGAGCGCACGCCTGCCACCGCCCGGTCGAGCGCATCTCCCAGCTCCCCGAGGCGCTGCTCGTCCGTCTCGCCGAGAAACTTGAGGGTCAGGTGCATGCCGTCCTGGGCCACCCAGCGGACGGGGAGGTGCATCGCCCGCAGCCGCTCAGTGGCCTCCCACAAGCGCGCGCGCAACGTGGCCGGGAAGTTGACGGCCACGAACAATCTCACGTCGCGGCGCGATCGAGCAGGAGACTGCCCCGGCGATAGCCGCGGGGGTCGACCTCGACGGTGGTGAACCCCAGATCCAGGAAGCGTGAGCGAATCGTCTCGATCCGGGCCTCCACGAGGGCGATGGCCGCCGGGTCGACTTCGATGCGCGCCGCCGTGCCGGTGTGCCGCACCCGCAGATCACCCGTGACACCCTCGGCCCGGAGGTACGCCTCGCCGGCTTCGACCTGTTTCAAGCGAGTGGGGGTGATGTTCAGTCCATACTGGATCCGCGACGACAAGCAGGGAGCCGCCGGGGCATCCCAGTTGGGGAGGCCAAGCTCCGCGGAGGCGGCGCGAATCTCCGCCTTCGTCAGACCCGCCTCCGCGAGCGGGGAGCGAACGCCGGCGGCCATCCCCGCGGCCCGCCCGGGGCGATGCTCGCCGAGGTCGTCGGCGTTCGTCCCGTCGCAGATCACCGCGAGCCCCCGCTCTGCCGCCACGCGCGACAGACGCGCCCACAGCTCCGTCTTACAGTAGAAGCAGCGGTTGGTGGGGTTGGCGAGGTAACGGGAATCTTCCAGCTCGTGCGTCGCGACCTCGAGGACTGGCACATCGAAACGGCCCGCGATGTCGTGCGCCACGCGCCACTGTTCTTCGGGATACGAATCGCTGCGTCCGATAGCGGCGAGCATCCGGTCGCGTCCCAGCTCCTGGCGGAGCACCACGGCGAGCAGGGCGGAGTCGACTCCACCGGAGTAGCCGAGCAGAGCGGTCGGATAGGCGCGCACCACCTCGCGCAGGCGAGTCAGACTCATGGCCGAATAGTAGTGAGGCGGAGGTGGGGACGTACCCCGGAGTTTCGGGACCGGAACCGGATAGTCCAGTTCGCGGAAACCAATTACTATGATGAAACGTTATCTAACTATCTCCGTCGCCTACTAATCGTCAGTCCTGATTCCGAGGAGCTAGCGAAATGTCGGGCAAACGACCGATCGATGCGGTGGATCGCCAGCTGCTCCGCCTCCTCGCCGACAACGGGCGGGCCAGCTTCCAGGCCCTCGCGGATGAAGTCGGACTCTCCCGCCCCGCGGTGATGGAGCGGGTCCGGCGGCTCGAAAGCGCCGGCATCATCACCGGCTACTCGGCCCAGCTCGACCGCGCGAAGGCGGGGGTCCCCGTCACCGCGTTCGTCGCGGTCCGCTACGGCAGCTCGGGATACGTCGGCGATGAGCCGCGCATGCGGTCACTCCTCAAGCATCCCGGAGTCCTCGAAGCCCACCACGTGGCAGGCGATGACTGCTATGTCCTCAAGGTCGCCGCGCGTGATCTCGAGGGGATCCAGGACATCCTGCGGACACTCGCGGGGTCGCCGAAACAGTTGAACACCAAGACCACCATTGTGCTCAGCACCCTGTTCGAGAAGGCGTCACTCACTCTGCCTCCGGAGAACGACTGACATGGCGGCCCTCCGTGGCAAAGCGCTCGTCGCGTACCTGCTCGTCTGCCTCTTCTGGGGATCGACCTACCTGGCGATCCGGATCGGCGTCGGCGTGTTCCCGCCCTTTCTGTTCGCCGGGGTGCGCTTCTTCATCGCGGGCGTCCTCCTGCTCACGGGAGCCCTGCTCTTCGGTGACAAGCTTCCCGGATCACTGAAGGACTGGATCGTGTTGTCGGTCGTCGGGCTCTTCCTGTTGACGGGCGGCAACGCGATGGTCGTGTGGGCCGAGCAATACACGCCCTCCGGCGTGGCGAGCATTTTCGTGGTGACGGTGGCCCTGTGGATGGCGTTCTTCGATGCCGTCATCCCCGGTGGTGCGGGCCGTATCTCGCTGCGCGTCATCGCCGGCCTGCTGGTGGGGTTTGCCGGGACCATTCTGCTGGTGGGTGCGAGTCCGGCCGCGCTCCTGCACGCCGACCTCCGTGGGCCGATCGCGTTGACCGGGGCGAGTGCCTCCTGGGCGTTCGGCTCGATCTTCTACAAGCGGCAACATCCCGCCGCGAGCCCGTACATCGCGGCGTCGATTCAGATGCTGGCGGGGGGCGCCGTCGTCAGCGTGCTGGGGCTGGCACTGGGCGAGGGCCCCCGGGTGCATATCACCGCGACGGGTCTCGAAGCCCTCTTTTATCTCGTAATTTTTGGATCTCTGGTCGGATACAGCGCCTACTCGTATGCGTTGAAGCACGCCCCAGCGACCATCGTCGGGACGTACGCCTACGTGAATCCCGTGATTGCCGTCCTCCTGGGCTGGCTTCTCCTGGGCGAGCCCGTCTCGGCGCGCACCTTCGGCGCGATGGCGTTGATCCTGGGCGCCGTCATCTGGATCCAATTCTCCCACGCTCTCCCCGCGTTCCGGCGGGCGCAGACCTCGGCGGCCCCTGCTCGAAACTGACTGATTTGCGGGGTCCCCCGGGGGCGGGCATATTGGCGCCGACTCTCCTCCCCAACTACCGAGGGACCCATGCGTCCGATCGCCGCCATCACCTGCGCCGCCCTGCTCGTCTCCACCGCCGCCTGCTTCCACGCGACCATCGAAACGGGCCTGGCACCGTCCGCCACCGTGATCGAAAAGCCCTTCGCCTCAGGATGGATCTTCGGCCTGATCCCCCCGGACGCGGTCGACACCAAGGCCAAATGCGGGGCCCGTGGCGTCTCCAAGGTCGAGACCCAGCACAGCTTCGTGAACATGCTGGTGGCCTTCGTGACCTTCGACATCTACACGCCCATCTCGATCACGGTGACCTGCGCCGCAGGGAAGTAATCTCCCCCACCCTGAAGGGTGGGCTCGGCCAGGCCCTGCGCTTAAGCGCAGCGTAACGCCGAGCCCACTCTTTAGAGTGGGAAGGGCCACTCGGGCCCGGTGCGCTTCGTCACCGCTACGTTACCCCCCCTGACACTGCCCAAGTCGTTGTGGGGCGGTATATTATCTCCCCTTATGCCCCACCCCCCGGCCACCCGGATGAGCCTGTGAACGCGCCCGCGAACTGCAGCAAATGCGGAACGCCTATCGCGCCCGGGCAACGCTTCTGCGCGGGCTGCGGCGCCGACGTGTCCGGGCAACAGGGGAACGTCGCCACGGCATTCGTTCCGAAGCAGGACATGGTCCGCGCCACCATGAGCCAGACCGCCCTGCACGACGTCGTCCGGCACGCGACGATCGGCGAATACGAGATCCTGGCTGAGTTGGGCCGGGGCGGCATGGCGACGGTGTACCTCGGGCACGACATCGCGCTCGACCGCAAGGTCGCCATCAAGGTGATGTCCCCCGCGCTCCTTACCGGTGATGGCATGGTCGAGCGCTTCAAGCGCGAGGCCCGCACCGCGGCGTCGCTCTCGCATCCGAACATCATTCCGATCTACGCCGTCAAGGAAGGCGACCAGATCGTCTACTTCGTGATGAAGTTCGTCGAAGGTCGGCCGCTGGATTCCATCATCAAAGAGACGGGCAAGCTCCCGATCCAGATGGTCCAGCAGATCCTTCAGCAGGTGGGCGCGGGGCTCGGCTACGCGCACAAGCGCGGGATCATTCACCGCGACGTGAAGCCGGCGAACGTCATGGTGGATACCGAGGGCTGGGCCGTCGTCACCGACTTCGGCATCGCCAAGGTCACCGAGACCAAGGGACTCACCATGACGGGTGCCACGGTCGGCACGCCGTCGTACATGAGTCCCGAGCAGTGCGCCGCCAAGGAGCTGACGGGCGCATCAGATCAGTATTCGCTCGGGGTGATGGCGTACGAGATGCTCGCCGGGAAGCTGCCGTTCAACGCGGATTCCATCATGGCGATCATGTACTCGCACTTCAACGATCCGCCGCCGCCCATCGATGAGGTGCGCCCCGACTGCCCGCCGGAAATCGTGACGGCGGTCATGCGGATGCTCGCCAAAGAGCCCGCTGACCGCTTCCCCACCGTCGAAGACGCCATCTCGGCCATCGGCGTGCCGGCGATGACGCCCGACGATCCGGTGCGGACGCAGCTGATGACGCTCGCGGCGTCGAACAAGAACACCGAAATGCTGAAGCGCCTGACGACGCCGGTGTCGATGCCCGGACGGACGCAGGCCGGCAAAGCCACGGTGTCGACCACTGGTGGCACGGGCTTCGGTATCGTGCCGCAGCAGGTATCGGTTGCCGCCGGCGGCGCCGTGCAGCTCACCGCCAAGCTGAAGGGCACCGGCGGCAAGACGCTCGTCGGTCCCCGGGTGACCTGGGCGTCGACGGCGCCGGAGATCGCCACCATCACGCCCCAGGGCCTCGTGAACGCGATCGCCGAGGGCGAAGTCCTGATCACGTGTACGTGCGAGGGTGCGAGCGCCACCGCCACCATCACGGTCACGCCCGCGGAAGGGCATCGGTCGAAGAAGGGGCTGTTCATCGGCGGCGGGATCCTCGTGGCGGCCGGAATCGCGCTTGCGGTGCTCAAGCCCTGGGCCCCGAAGCCGACCAATGATCCGAACACGACCGCGACCCAGCAGCAGGCGGTGGTGCCACCGGGAACGCCGCCGAAGACCGACTCGAACCCCGCGAGCCAGGTGGCGCAGAACACCCCGCCCGCCAACACGCCGGCGCAGAGCAAACCGTCACAGCCGAGCAATCCCGCGCACCGGCCGGGGCCGACCGCTGGGCGCCCGTCGACCGTCGCGGCCAAGGACACGCCGAAGACCGTGATCCAGGTGCCGGTGCAGACCACGCCGCAAACACAACAGCAGCAAACGAAGCCCGAGCCGGCACCGGTGACCACACCAGCACCGGCACCGACACCTCCGCAGCCGCAGCCGATCCTGGCGAGCGACATCGCGGCGGTGATCGCGACGTATGAAACTGCCATTGAGTCCGGGAAACTCGACCGGGTGCGCGCGGCGTACCCGGGCATGACGCCAGCTCAGGCGGACCAGTGGTCCGGGCTCTTCCAGGACGGCAAGAACATCAAGGCGACGTATAAGCTGGGAACGATTCAGCCTGCAGTGGGCGATCAGGCGACCGTTTCGGTCACCGGCACCCTGCAGTTCGACTATAAAGGCAAACATCAGGAGACTCCCCTCCCCTATACCGCGTCCTTGACCAGGACGGGGGGCACGTGGCGACTCGAAGCCGTTCGCTGAAGCGGATCCCGTGGCTGGTGGCAATCGCCACCGCCGTGATCTTCGCCTGCACCACTGACACCCTGATCGGTCCCAAGGACGTGGCCGTGCTCGTCATCGAGCCCGACACCGTCGTGATGCCGGTCGGCGATACGATTCTCCTCGAGGGAGTCGCCACCGACAGCCGGGGCGTCCAGTACATCGGCGAGAAGATCTCGTGGACATCGAGCAATCCGTCGGTCGTCACCATCACGGCCGATGGTCATCTCATCTCGCTGGCCGTCGGCAGCTCCACCGTCACCGCCTCGGCGGGCGGGAAATCGGCGAGTGCGCAGGTGACCGTCACGCCGCCGGCCGCCATCGCGACGTCAGCCGACAGCATCGGCTTCGCCGCGGTCGCGCGTGGTCCCCTGCCGGCCACGCAGAAGGTCGTCATCACCAACGGATCGGCCGGCTTCCTGACGGGCCTCTCCACCGGGAACCCCGTGTACACCGGGCCCGACACCGGCTGGCTGTCCCTCACATCCTCCTCCGGGACGGCTCCCGACACCATCGTCCTGTCGGTCTCGCTCGACACGTTCCCGGTCGGCACGTACACCGCCACCTTCCCGGTCACGGCGACCAAG
>DATNDQ010000061.1:0-13512 GCA_035553475.1 Gemmatimonadales bacterium | reverse complement strand
AGCGGACCGAGCCGCGTATAGGGCTCGCCCTTGTGCCGGCCACCGAGCAGGAGCACGTAGGGGCGAGTCATGGCTTCGACGGCGACGACCGTCGACGCGATGTTCGTCGCCTTGGAGTCGTTGATCCACTGCACGCCGCCGACCTCGCGGACCGGCTCGAGCCGGTGTGGCAGCGCCCGGAAGGATTTGAGACCCTCGGCGATCGCCGCCGGAGCGACTCCCGCCCGATGGACCGCCAGGGCAGCCGCCAACGCGTTCGCCACGTTGTGAGCACCGAGGAGCATGAGGGCCTGGCGCTGGAGCAGGACGGCGTTATTCAGCATCAGCGCGCCGGCTGAGGCGTCGTACCAGGCATCGGCCTTCCACTCGAGTGAGAACTGCAGCTTGGTTCCCGTGACGCTCTTCACCATGTCGAGGACGGCCCGGTCGTCACCATTCACCACCCAGGCGTTCTTCCCCCCGGCATTCCGGAAAAGCATCGCCTTGTCGGCGTAGTACTCATCCACCGAGGCGTACCGGTCGAGGTGATCGGGAGCGAGGTTCGTCAGGACGCCGATGTCGGGAGCGAAGTAGGGTGAGTCGTGCAGCTGGAATGAAGAGACTTCGATCGCCAGGAGCTCGGGATGCGGGGACGACAGCGCCATGTCGGACACTGGTCTTCCGATATTCCCCACCGCCTCGGCCGGCAGTCCCGCCGATCGCAGCAAGTGGGCGATCAGGGCCGTCGTCGTGGTCTTGCCGTTGGTGCCGGTAATGGCGATGACGCGCGTGTCCTCGAGGGCACGACATCCCACGTCGAGCTCGGAGACAATCGGGATTCCGGCTTCCCGCGCCGTCCTGAGGGGGGGCGCATCGGGCGGAACGCCGGGCGACACCACAACTCCGGCGGCGTGCTGAATCCGCGCGAGGTTGTGATGCCCGATTTCGACCTCGACACCCGGCAGAGCGCCCAGCGCCTGCAGGGCGTCTTCCGCGTAGGGGTGCTTCGAGCCGTCGGACGCATAGACCTTCACATGCTCGCGGGCCAGGAGACGCGTCGCCGCGACCCCGCTCTTCCCCAGCCCGATCACCGCGACTGTGCCGTGCCGCCAGGATTCCGGGAGCTTCATCGCACCTTGAGCGTCGCGAGCGCGATGGCCGCGCACAGCACGCCCAGGATGTAGAACCGCATCACCACCAGCGGCTCCGCCCACCCCATCTTCTCGAAGTGGTGGTGCAACGGAGCCATCCGGAATACCCGGTGAGCGTCCGCGTACTCCTTGCCTCGCCGCTTCCGGTTCCAGCGGTACACGTTGACCTGAATCATCACGGACAGCGTCTCGGCGACGAACACGGCCCCCGCGATCAGCAGGAGAAACTCCGCCTTGAGCATGATCGCGATGGCGCCGAGGGCCCCGCCAATGGCCAGCGACCCCGTATCTCCCATGAAGACCTTGGCGGGGTGCGCGTTGTACCAGAGGAATCCCAGACTCGCCCCGAGGAGCGCGGCGCAAAACACGGCGAGCTCACCCGCGCCGGGCGAATAGAGCACGCCCAGGTACTTCGAGTAATCGGCACGGCCGAAGACGTACGCGAAGATGGTGAATGATCCCGCGACGATGGCCGTGAGGCCGGTCGCGAGGCCGTCCAGACCGTCCGTGAGGTTCACGGCGTTCGACGACCCCGTGACGACCAGGGTCACGAAGGCGATGTAGATCGGCCACGGCAATACGAGAAACCAGTACTTGAAGAGCGGCACCTGCGTCGCGGTTCTCCATTCGAACACGAAGGGCCAGAGAACGAGGAAGGTGCCGAGCGCGATCCCGAAGGTGACCTGCCCCACCAGCTTCCACCGGGCCACAAGTCCCTGCGACTTGCCCCGGACGATCTTCAGGTAGTCGTCGAGAAAGCCGATCGCGCCCATCCAGAGCGTGGCGACCACGGCGACGAGCACGTAGCGCGTATCGAGCCGCGCCCACAGCAGCGTGGGAATGACGGTGGCGATGATGATGATGAGACCGCCCATCGTGGGCGTGCCCCGCTTCCCCTGATGGCTCGCCGGTCCCTCGGCACGCACCACCTGTCCGACATTGCGGCGCCGCAGGATGTCGATGATCCAGGGGCCTATGAGGAACGCCACGATCAACGCCGTCGCCGTGGCCCCGGCGATCCGGAACGTGATGTAGTTGAAGAGATTGAAGAGGATGTACTTCTTCGCGAGTGGCGCGAACAGGTGATAGAGCACGGCCCGATTTCCGCCCTCAGTTGAGGTGGCGCAGCACCCGCTCCAGCGCGACTCCCCGTGACGCCTTGAGCAGTACCACTTCATTGCCCGTGAGCCGCTGCTTCAGCAGCGGACCCAGCCGCTCGGCATCCGGTGCGACGACGAGACGGTCCTTGAGCGCTGCCGCAAACGGCGAGAAGGCGGCTTCGAACGCGCCGACTGCGCCCACCAGCGCGGGCGCCGCGGCGACGATCTCCTCAGCCGCCGCCCGATGCAATTTGTCACTCTCCGCCCCCAACTCCAACATCGTCCCGACCACCACCACGAGCGGGCGGGCGCGCTGGTCGGCCAGCCAGCGGGCGAACTCGACGGCCCGCCGCAGTGATCCGGGGTTGGCGTTGTAGCTGTCGTCAATCACGGTCAGGCCGCGCACCTCCGTGACCGCTCCGCGGCCTCCGGGCACCCGTGCGGCCGTCAGCCCCTGCAACGCATCTCCGGGACGGATCCCGGCCTCCCGCGCGACGGCTACGGCGATCGCGGCGTTGTCGATCTGGTGGAAGCCCGTCACCGGCACGGTGACTTCGCGCCCGCCCCACCGGATGCGCGGGTGACCTGACTCGTCCAGGTCGGCCGCATCCGGATGCATGTCGGTCCCGGCTCCGGCGCCGGCGACGATCGTCCGGGTCTTCGCCCGCGCGGCCACGGCGAGACCGGGGGGTTCGGTGCCGACCACCGCCACGTCCGCTTTCTCCACGAGCGACACCTTCTCCCGCATCACGCCCTCGAGGGAGCCGAAGCCCTCGACGTGGGCGTACCCCACGTTGGTCACCACGGCGATGGTGGGCTCGATGATATCGCGCAGTCTGGGAATCTCCCCGGGGAGATTCGCCCCAGCTTCGATCACCATGGCGTCAGTTCCCGCGGGGGCTGCGAGAATCGACAGCGGCACACCAATCAGGTTGTTGAGGTTCCCCGCAGTCGCGTGCACGTGATAGCGGACGCCCAATGCCGCCCGGATCAGCTCCTTGGTGCTGGTCTTGCCGCTCGATCCGGTGACCGCAACCACCGGCGACCCGCTGGCGAGCCGCCGGCGGCGGGCCCGGGCCAGAGCGCCGAGGGCCACAAGCGTGTCCGGTACTTCAATGAAGGGGAGACCTTCGATTTTGGGGGTGCCACGACGGACGACTGCAGCGCCGGCGCCCCCCGCCCTGGCCTGATCGAGAAACGCGTGCGCGTCGAAGCGCTCGCCGGCGAGGGCGAGAAACAAGGCGCCAGGGGTCAGGGACCGGGTGTCAGTCGAGACCCCGCTGAAGGGGCCAGGTGCCGTCACCTTCACTCCGAGCGCGTCGCTTACCTGGGCTGCCGTCCACGGCTCAGGAGGCGCGGCCGGAACGGGGGTCTCGCTCTTCACGATGCCCCCAGCTCCCTGACCACCTGGCGTTCGTCGAACGGCTGCTTCTCGTGGCCGATCACCTGGTAGGTCTCGTGTCCTTTCCCGGCGAGAATCACGGTGTCCTTGGCATGCGCGAGCGACAGCGCCAGAGCGATGGCCTTCCGACGGTCGGCTTCTCGGTGATGCGGACGCCCCTGCATGCCCTGCTCGACGTCGTCGAGAATCCGGTTCGGGTCCTCCGTCCGCGGATTGTCGGAGGTCGCAATCACCACGTCGGCGAGACGGGACGCGATGTCCCCCATCGGCGCCCGCTTCCCGCGGTCGCGGTCACCACCGGCCCCGAAGACCGCGATCACCTTCCCCGCCGTGAGTGGCCGGACCGTTTCCAGTGCCCGTTCGAGCGCGTCTGGCGTATGCGCGTAATCGCGAAGGACCACGCAGGGCTTGGAGGCGATGCGCTCCATGCGCCCTGGCACCTGCGGGGCGCGAGTCAGGCGCTCGGCCACACCGTCGACGGGCGCACCCAGACCCAACGCGCACGCGGCGACGCCAAGGGCGTTGGCCACGTTGAACGCGCCGAGCAAGGGCAGGTTCACGTCAGCGCGGCCCTCCGGGCTCACCAGGGTGAATCGCGACCCCATCCCGTCGGTCTTCACTCGCTCCGCCCGCACGTCCCCCTTCGACTCACCGAAGGTGATGCGCCGGTGTCCGGCGGGCAGGTTTTGCCACGCGGGATCTTCGGCATTGACGACCTGGATGCCGTCAGGCGCGAGATAGCTCGACAGCCTCGCCTTGGCCTGGAAGTAATGCTCGAACGTCTTGTGGTAGTCGAGATGGTCGCGGGTGAGGTTCGTGAAGATCGCCGCGCGATAGACCAGACCGTCGACCCGTCCCTGATCGAGGCTGTGGGACGACACCTCCATAGCCGCCCCGCGGGCGCCCCGTTCCACCAGCAGGGCGAGCGTTTCCTGCAGGTCGATGGGTCCCGGCGTCGTCAGGTTCCCGGCTTCGCTCTCGACCGGCGTGCCATCCGGCGCGAACGCGCCCAGCGTCCCGATCGACCCCGTCGGCCACAGCAACGACAGGACGTGCCGCCCCAGCGTGACCGACGTGGTTTTCCCGTTGGTCCCTGTGACTCCCACGAGATTGAGTTTTCTGGCCGGAAACCCGAACCACACCTCGGCGGCCACCGCCGCCGCGCGCCGGCCGTCTTTCACGACGACCTGGGGCAACGATCCCGGCTGTGGTGTCTCGACGAGCGCGGCCGCCGCGCCCTGCTCGGTCGCCTGGGACACGTACGTGTGTCCGTCCTGCACCGCTCCGCGGACGGCGCAGTACAGCATGCCCTTCTCGATCTTGCGCGTGTCCGCGGTGACCCCGGTAATGGCAGGCAGGGCGACGGGCGCGTGGACCAGGAGTCCGCGCTCGCGCAGAGCGGCGACGATGTCGTTCAACTCGATCACTGCGGCGTGTCTCCAAAGACTGTAACGAGCGATCCGGCGGCGGCCTCTGCCCCCGCGGCGGGCCACGTCTTCTGGACGTTGCCCCATCCCTTGATCACCACGTGGAACCCACGACGGTGCAAGAGGCGGACCGCGTCACGCAGCGTCCGCCCCGAAACGTCCGGCACGGGCCGCGGAGGCGCGGGAGCCGCGGTGTCATGCGCGGGTGGCCAACTCACCACGTAGGGAGCCACACCGGGATCTTCTTCGAGCTCCCCGACGCCAGCGGCCGGGGCGACGGCGGAGAGCCGTGCGCGATCGAGCGCGACGGTGCGGGACGCCAGGGCCTGCTCGAGCATCGCGCGGGTCACCGGCGCGGCGGTCTCGGCCGCGAAGTAGCTCCCCTTCCGGGGATTCTCGACCTTCACCACCACCACGAGCTGGGGGTGGTCGGCGGGAAACAGGGCCGCGAACGAGGCGTTGTAGGCCCCCGCCTTGTAGTGGCCATTCACGACCTGCCTCGAGGTCCCGGTCTTGGCGGCGAGCGTGAAGGTCGCGAGGGCCGCACTGGCCCCCGTGCCACCGCTCGATACCACGCCCGCGAGGAGCTGCCGGAGCTCCCGGGCCACCTCGGGGGACACGACGCGCCGAACCGGTTCCGGCTGATGGCGGTAGAGGATTTCGCCGTTCGGAGCGCGGACCTCGCGGACGAGGGTAGGCTCGAGCAGCACCCCGTCATTGGCGATCGCGCCATACGCCGCGGCGATCTGAAGGGGGGTCACCGAGACCTCGTACCCGATGGCGAGGGAGGTCGGCGTCGGGCGGGACCAGTCCTTCGGCAACGCGAGCCGGCCCGACGCTTCAGCGGGAAATTCGATCCCCGTGGGGGTCCCGAGGCCGAAATCCCGCAGCATCCCGTATTCGTCGTCGTGATCGAGCCGGGTGACGAATTTGGCCATCGCGATGTTGGAGGAGACCCGGATGGCGTCGGCCAGATTCAGCGTGGGCAGCGGGTGGTCATCCACCAGCGTCCGGTCCTGCATTTTGTACTTCCCGTTTTCCCCGGACACCCGGTCGGTCAGGCTGATGCGGTGATCGGCGATCAGGGCGCCGGCCGTGAAGATCTTGGCCACCGATCCCGGTTCGTACGCGTCGATGAACGCGGATGGCCGGGAGACGCCATCCCGGCGCTCGGACGCGACCGCCAGAACTTCCCCCGTCGCGGGATCGAGCATCACGACATCGCCGCCATCGGCGTCCATCTTCTCGAGCGCGAGACGCAACGATCGTTGCGCGATCTCCTGGAGCTCGGCGTCGAGCGTCAGCTCCACGTCGTTCCCCGGCACCGGCGACTGGAGGCGACGAGCCGGCGAGTCATACTCACGGCCCGCGCGGTCCTTCAGTACGACGGCCGCGCCGGGTGTTCCCGCCAGAAGCGTGTCGAGCGTCCGCTCGAGCCCCGAGGGTTTCTGCCCCCCTTCGCCCGCGCGGCCGATGAACGCGCGCGCGAAGTCAGGTGAGGGATAGAAACGGTTCAGCACCGGCTCGAGGTGCACGCCGCGAACGTCCCGGAGCCCCTGCACCGTGCCCGCCGTGAACGGTCCCGCGAAGTAGGCGTAGTGCCGGCTCAGCTCATCCTCGACCTTCATGAACGGCAGGTGCAACGCGCGGGCGATCGCTTCGGGATCGTGATCGGGATCGCGGAGCTCGTTGGGTGCGATGCCCACGTGATACGTCTCCTGCGTCAGCGCGATCGGCGTGCCGTGCCGGTCGAGGAGCGCGCCACGGGGCGCTTCCAACACGACGTGCTCGGTGCGCGCCTGCTTCGCCTCGGCGGACCAGCGCGCGCCCTGAAAAAGCTGGACCTGCGCGGAGCGGACGAGCAGCGCCAGGAGCAACACGCCCAGCGAGCCCTCGATGAACGAGACCCGGGTGGTCAGCTTCGCCACGTCAGGGCCCGCTCGTGTCGGGAACGGGCTGGATCACGATTTCGGAATCGGCGGGTAGACGCAGGCCCAATGCCTGGGCCCTGGGAACGAGCACGGAGCGGCTGGCGGCCTGACGGATCCGGCGCTCGTACTCGGCGCGGCGGCTCTGGAGGGAGGACAACGAGTCGCGGGTCTGATTCAGGGCCCGGGCGATACGAAGTGCCGCGGTCTGCCGGGCCACGACGGATCCCGCGGCCACCAGAAATGCCAACAGCCAGATCATCACCCAGTGCCGACCCTTGAGCACCACTCAGGCCACCTCGAAGTCGCGAAAGTGCGCGGAGCGGGATCGCGGATTCACCGCCATCTCCGCCGGACCGGGTGTGACCGCCTTCCGGGTGCGCAGGATCCCGAGCGCGTGCCCGCGGCAGGTGCAGACCGGCTGTCCGGGGGGACAGATGCACTCCCGGGCCCACTCCCGGAACGCGTGCTTCACGATCCGGTCCTCCCCTGAATGATACGCTATGACGCCCAAACGACCCCCTTTGGTCAGAGCGTCCCGGAAGGCGGGGAGCGCGGCGGTGAGCTGCTCCTTCTCTCCATTCACCGCCATGCGGAGCGCCTGGAAGAGTCGGGCGAAGTCCGGCGGACCCGACCTCGGCCCCAACGCCTCGCGGATCGCGTTCACGAAGTCGTCGCTCGTCATGAAGGGTCCGCGCTCGCGGCGGCGGGTGATGCTGCGGGCCAGGCGCCGCGCCTTCGGTTCATCGGCGTCCTCAGCGAACGCTTTCGCGAGCCTCTCCTCCCCCCAGGTATTGAGGATGTCCGCGGCCGACACGCCCACATCGGGCGTCATTCTCATGTCGAGCGCAGCGCCCGGGCGGAACGTGAACCCCCGGGCCTGCGCGTCGAGCTGGTGCGAGGAAACGCCGAGGTCGAGTAGAATGCGGTCGGGCTGGAAGGCGCGGACGGCGTCGAGAGTCTTGGGAGCTCCGAAGGGCGCCGCCAGCCAGGTCACACCGTCATCGGTGATGCGTGCCTGGGCTTCGGCCAGCGCCTCTGGGTCCCGATCGATCGCCAGCACCAGCGCGCCCGATCCCCTCAGAATGGCCGTGTGTCCCCCGCCCCCGGCGGTGGCGTCGACGGCGCGCGTGCTCCCCGCGGCCCAGCTGCGGATGACGTCGGCGAGAACGGGATCGTGGAAGCTCATGGGCTCCTGAAAAAGACACCGGCTCCGCGTGCCGAAGCAGGCGAAGCCGGGAATAGCGTCCCGCGAAGCGGGTTCAGGCGGGGCTGACGGGGCTCGAACCCGCGACCTCCGGTGTGACAGACCGGCACTCTAACCAGCTGAGCTACAGCCCCTGATATCGAGCGCGGAAATGTAGACGCGCGCCGGGGTCAATTCAATGGCTCAGAAGTTGGAGCACTTGAATGCCGCCTTCACCTGCGGCATGGCCTTCGCGTACTTGTCCAGGATCCCGAGCATCTGCTGAGCGAAGGGCGGGGACACCTTGCCCCCCAGGAACAGGGCATCCCGGGTCTTGCCGATGCGCTCGTTGATGTCCTTCGCCTCCGAACAGCTCTTGTGATCCGTCATGTCCTTGTACGGCCCCCCAAGGGACAGGACGGACGACACGCCATACCAGAAGTTCCCCTGGATGCGGATTTGCTGCTTTGCTCCAGCGGTATCGGCGGGACCCGCCTGCGGGATCAGGGCCAGGAGGTCCATGGACCAGGGGTAGGCGCGGTCCCAGAGCTGAGCGCTCCGGGCGATCCCGGACGCTGCCTGCAGCATCAAGGCCGCGGCGTTGATCTTCAGTACCGAGTCGGTCCCGCTGATGGCGGGCTGAAGGAACGGCTTCGCCTGGTCGAACCGGTCCGCGTACGCGGTCCGGTACGCCTGTTTGTGCGCGCTGTCAGGGCCGGCCTTCGTACTGTCGTACACGTTGTGATTGATGATCGTCGCGGCGACGAGAAGCGCCGGGCGGGCATCATTGGGCGCGAGCGCCGCGCACGCCTTGTAATCGGCGATGGCGGAATCCACTTGTCCCACCGCTTCGAGCGCCTGACCGCGGATGTTGCAGAATCCGGGGTTCTTCGGGAAATCCTTGAACGCAATGTTCGTGTAGTGCACCCACGCCTGTGTATCGGGGAGCGCGTTCGCGGCCCCGATCATGATCTTGAGCTCGGTCGAGTCATTCAGCTTGGCCGCGGAGTCTTTTTCTTCAGCCGCGCCGATATCCAGCACGCAGCGCCACTGGCTCCCCTCGATGCAGGAGCGGCGGAGCATGTCTTTCGCGGCGGCGTTGGTGGGCGCGCGCGCGGACACGGTCTTGAGCAGGACCGTGGCTTTCGGATACTGGTGGCTCTTCATCAACTGGTCGGCGACACTCAACTGCAGCGGGATGTTGTCAGGCTCCACGCCGGCCCAGCTCTGCAGGCAGTCCAGCCACTTGAGGCTGTCGGCTTTTTGCTGCTCGGCGCCGCAAATGCGGGAGTAAGCCGTCGTACTCATCGAATCGCCCTTCAGCGCCCGGTACCCGGCCGCGATGATGCTGTCGGGGGGCTGCCGCTGGGCTTCATAGACGGTCAGGACGCAGAGGTGTGCGGCCGTGAGGTTGGGCTCGATCGCGAAGGCCTTCTTGGCCGATTCCAGCGCCCCGTTCAGGTTGCCGTGCGAGCGGCGGTCGTCGCACTCGCGCGCGAACTCGGCCGCCTTGATTACCGTGACGAGGCGCTGGCCCAGCGATTCGGCCACCGCCGGCGGACTGGCGCCCGACACCGTGAAGGCCGAGGCGAATCCCGAACCGCCGGAAATCAGGCGGACGTGGGCGATATAGAGACTACCTGTATGCGAGAACGTGCCGACGTCGTAGGAATTCACCCCGACCGACTTGGCGAACTGTCCGGCCTGGGATTGATCAACGATGTACATCGCGCCCGAGGGGGCGGGATCGCAGGCAAATCCGAAGGACTGGTACGCTTCGCAGATCTTGCTCTTCGGAATATTCTGGACCTTGTAGCGCGCGAGCTGCTGGACGCGGTCACGGGCGAGATCCATGACGGCAATGCTGGCCGCGGAGTCTCCGGCGGCGGCACCGGGGAGCGGCAACAGCAGAAGTTTCTCGGTCGGCTGGGTGATGGCGAGCTGAGCCGACGCGACTGACGCGGCCCCCATCACCATTACGGCCACCAGACGGAACACTCTCACGCAGGTCCTCCGTTTAGGGTCGTGCTGCTAACTACACCGATGGGCGAAGAGGGATTCGAACCCCCGACATCCTGCGTGTAAGGCAGGCGCTCTGAACCAGCTGAGCTATTCGCCCGTCCAACAACCCCTAGAGGGCGAGCCCTACCGGAATGAATACCAGATAGCCCAGCACCAACAGCACCGGTGCCAGGGTAGTCGATCCGGCATTCAATGACACATACCCCGCGGCGAGGCAGACGAGCGCCGCCCCGAAGGCGGCGTAGTTCCGGGGGCCGAAATGCAGGCGTTCGCGAGATTGTGTATCAGGCATTGGCGGCTCGCATAGTACCCCGCAATCGCTTTTCCGTCAAGGATTTGGCTCGTCTGGGGGTATGACCCACCCCTCGTCCAGAGCCGCCCGCCGGGGGGCGTCACGCTTCCGGCGGCGCCACACGAGCCCCACGAGTAATACTCCGACGACACCCCAGAACAGCGTCGCCGCGCCCAGTCCGGCAAGCCACCCATATCGCCGGTGCACATCCTGCGCCCAGAGCTCTTCGAAGTGGTCGAGCGTGACATGATACGTCGATCGCATCGCGTCATCGAAGGTCGGCTGCGTGGTGAGGGCGTCGATGAAGGGATGGAGCCCGGCGGGCCCGCCCCACCGTTGCAGCATGGAGACTGCAGTCGTCGCGAGCGCGTAGGCGCCCGCCGCTTCGCCGGCGCGTCCACGCAACGCCCGGTCCACACTGTCGAGCTCGAGCGCCGGACCCCCGAGCAGGTGCCAGTCGAGCTCAAAGGCCTGCGTGCGGTTCCACTCCCCCGCCGCCACGGCCGCGTACCCCTCCTCGAACCAGAGCGGCAACGAGTGCCGGACCCGCCGGCGCAGGGCCACGTGCGCCAGCTCGTGCCGGAGGGACACGCGAAGATCGGAAGGTGAGCCGACCGACCAGAGGACGATCGCGCCCGAACCCGGGAAGGCCGCGCCTTCACTCCAGCTCGGCAGCCGCCCCCGCGTGAGCGAGTCGTAGATCGCGCGATTGGGGGCGAGGAAAATCCGGAGGGACCGGTCGGGCTGCGGATCGATGCCCGGAAATGGATTCGGGCGGTCAGCTTCGTCGGCCAGGGCGGCCGCAAGATTCCCCTGCGGCGGCCACCACACCACGGTGACGTTGCCGACGACGGTCACCTGCGGCCCCTGAAGCAGGATGGCCGACAGGGCCAGGACGGCCGGGAGCGCTAGGGCCGCGGGGGCTCCTCGCCACGGCCCACCGCCTCGAGCATTTCCTGGCAGCGCTTGCCCCAGGGATTGAACTTGTTGGCCTTGAACCCGTCCTGCCACCACTGTTTGGCCTGCGCCTGATCCCCCGCAAACCAGAACGCGCGCCCCACTTCGTAGTACGCCTCGATCAGATTGGGACCGAGCTTCAGGGTCTTCTGGAAGAACGTGACCGCGTCCTCGTACATCTCGCGCTGGAGGTACACGAGGCCGAGGTAGAAATGGGCGTAGAGCGTGGCCTTCTTGTCGTTGTCGAGCCGGATGGCTTTCGAGAGATGCTCGATCGCCTCACCGAAGATCTTCTTCTTGAGGCAGATATATCCGACGTTGATGCGGGCCAGCGAATTCGCCGGCTCCTTCATCAAGACCTTCTGGAACGTGGCGAGCGCGTCGTCGTAGTCCTCGTGAAGCATCTGCGCCCAGCCGAGCATCGACTCCGCCTGCGTCTCGCCGGGTGACAGAGTCAACGCTTTCTGCAGCGCCTGAATCGCCCCCGCGTGATCGCCCAGCGAGATCAGACTCCAGCCCTTTTCGATGAAGGTCGACGCGCCGATGTGGTCCGCATGCACCGCGGGCCGTGTCCCGGTGAACTCCGGAGCCGACGCTTCCGCCGCCGAGGCCGACACCTGTTTGTACTTCTCCACCAGCTGACGGATGTCCTCTTTCAACTGGCCCAAGTCACCCAGCAGGCCATCCACGTGCTTGAAGAACGCGATAATCTCGCGCTTCACCGCCTCTTGCTCGGCGGTGGCCTTGGCGGTGTCGAGCTTGCGGGCGATGGCATCGTACTGCGCCCGCAGGAGGACGACCGGTGAGTCGGCCATCAGGCGCTGGCCTTTTCCGTCAAGGCAGCTTCCAGGGCGACCTTCTCCTTCGACGCGAGCAGTTGCGCCGTGTTCAGCACGATGATCGTTCGACCCCCCGTCACCACCAGACCGGTGACGTAGGCGGCTGCCAGACCCTTCACGATTCTCGGGGGCGGCGTCACTTCTTCAGCGCCCACTTGCAACACTTCGGTGACCACATCCACCACGAGGCCGATCTTCCCGCCATCGTACTCCAGGATCACTGTGCGGGTGTCGTCGCGCACGGGTGCCGGGACTCCGAGCCGTTTGCGGAGGTCGATCACGGGAACGGCAGCCCCTTCATACCGCAGCACGCCTTCGAGGAACTCCGGCGCCTTCGGGAGGGGCGCCGGACGCTCGTACCGGAGGATCCGCTCCACCTGGAAGATGTGGAAGGCGAAGTCCTGGCCGGCCACCCGGAACGTCACCAGCTGGACATCATCGCCCGCGCTCATTGGATCCGTTCCCCCAGTGCCTCGAGGTCGAGTATTGGGACCAGACCGCCGTCCCGGCGGCCCATGCCGGACGCCCACGGCAACGATTCCCCGGGCGGCACCGGCAGGGGCGCCTCCCGGACCACTTCGTCGGCATCATCCACTTCGAACTCCACCAGCCGTCCGCCGATGGTGACCAGCACCATCGCGCCGCCGCGTTCGGCGGGAGGCGTCTGATTCTTGAGCAGCGCGCCCAGGTGAATCAGCGGCACCAGCCGCCCGCGCACCGGAGTGAGACCGCGCACCGCCGGCAAGGCCCGGGGCACGTCGAGGACTTCGCCCAGATCTCCCACTTCGAGCACCGGCCCGAGCGGAAGCCCGTAGGGTCGGCCACCAACGCGAACCATGACGTATCCGACGCCGCGTCCCTTCATGCGCGCGCCGCCCGGCGGGTCAGCTCACCGGACACCCGGTCGGCGATCTCCGGCAGGGGCAGCACCGCGTCGACCCCGCCCGCCTGCACGGCAGCCCCCGGCATGCCGCCGATCACACAGGTCTCCTTGCTCTGAGCGATCCCCATTCCGCCGGCATCATGCACGGCCCGCAACCCATCAGCCCCATCCCGGCCCATGCCGGTGAGCACGACGCCCAACGCCTTGTTCCCGAATGCCTTCGCGACCGAACGAAACAACGGATCCGCCGCGGGACGCACACCCCAGATGGGCGCCGACTGGTCGAGCGCGATGATCGGTCCGTCGGGCCCCGGCTCCACCCGCATATGATAATCCCCCGGCGCGA
>DATNDQ010000060.1:0-4818 GCA_035553475.1 Gemmatimonadales bacterium | reverse complement strand
ATCCTCCAGGGCGACAACGCGGTCGGCGAGTTCTACAGCGTGGCGGTGGTGAACAACCACCAGCAGGCCGACACGGGGACGAAGATGATCCACATCGGCCGCAACACGAAGTCGACGATCGTGTCCAAGGGCATCTCGGCGGGCCAGGGGAACAACTCGTATCGCGGCCGCGTGCACGTGCTGCCGAAGGCGGACGGCGCGCGCAACTACACGCAGTGCGACTCGATGCTCGTCGGCAACCGGTGCGGGGCGCACACCTTTCCATACGTCGAAGTCGGCAACAACAGCGCGATCGTCGAGCACGAGGCGAGCACGTCGAAGATCGGCGAGGACCAGATCTTCTACCTCAAGCAGCGCGGGCTGTCCGCCGAGCAGGCGGTGTCGATGATCGTCAGCGGATTCTGCAAGGAAGTGTTCAAGGAGCTGCCGATGGAGTTCGCCGTCGAAGCCCAGAACCTCCTCGGCATCTCACTTGAAGGGAGCGTTGGGTGAGCAAGGGAAACGGGAAGAGTGAAGCGGGAAGCGTAATCCTCGAGGTCAAGGGACTTCATGCGACCGTCTCCACGGACGCGAAAAAGGAGATCCTGAAGGGGTTGGATCTCACCGTTCGCGCCGGGGAAGTCCACGCGATCATGGGCCCCAACGGCTCCGGCAAAAGCACCCTCGCGGCGGTCCTCGCCGGTCATCCGGCGTACACCGTGACCGCTGGCTCGGTGACCTACAAGGGCAATGATCTTCTCGACATGGATCCCGAGGAGCGCGCGCGCGAGGGCGTGTTCCTCGCGTTCCAGTATCCGGTCGCGATCCGCGGCATCACGAACTCCTACTTCCTGCGCTCGGCCCTGAACGCGGTTCGGAAGCATCGCGGGCAGGAAGAGCTCGACCCGCTCGATTTCCTGTCGGTACTGGAGAAGAAGCTCAAGCAGATCGGCTGGGATGACTCGTTCCTGAATCGCGCGGTGAATGACGGGTTCTCGGGCGGCGAAAAGAAGCGGAATGAGATCCTCCAGATGGCCATCCTCGAGCCGACCCTCGCGATCCTCGACGAGACCGACTCGGGGCTCGACATCGACGCGCTGAAGACGGTCGCCGAGGCGGTGAACGCGTTGCGACGTCCGGACTCGGCGACGGTAGTCGTGACGCACTATCAGCGTCTGCTCAACTACATCGTCCCCGATCGCGTGCACGTGCTGGCCGGTGGACGGATCGTGAAGTCGGGTGGCAAGGAGTTGGCACTGGAGCTCGAAGAGAAGGGCTACGTGGGCGTGTGAACTGGCTCACTGAATTGCGGGAGCGTGGGGCGGCGCGCTTTGCGGAAGTCGGCTTCCCCACCACGAAGCAGGAAGCGTGGCGGTTCACGGATGTCAGGCCGATCGCCGAGACCTCGTACGGCAAGGCGATGTCCCGGTGGAGCGTGGAGGCCAATGGCGCCAAGGGCCTGGTGACCGGTGACCTCTCGAAGGCCGGGGACATCGCACAGGCTCACCTGGGCCGGTACGCTGACGTCGCCGCGAATCCCTTCACCGCCCTGGCAACAGCGTTCCTGGATACCGTCCAGGTGATTTCGGTACCCGCCAAGACTGAAGTGACCGCACCGATTCGGCTGTCGCACCGGTTCGAGGGAAATGGCGCCGTCATGGCTACGCCAAGGGTCCTCATCGTCCTGGGCGACCAGGCCCGCGCGACGGTCATCGAGACCCACGAAGATTCCGGGATCGAGTCGGCATTGTCGAACGGCGTGACTGAGATCGTCCTGGGTGACGGCGCGATACTCGACTACGTCCGGGTCCAGCGCGAAGGAACGAAGACGAGCCACATCGCCACCACCCAGTCCCACCAGGGCCGGGACAGCGTGTTGCGTTCGACCTCGATCGCACTGGGCGCCGGACTGACCCGGCATGACCTCGGAGCCGTGCTGGCGGGAACGGGCGGGTCGTTGACGCTCAACGGCTTGTCGGTGATCTCCGGCCGGCAGCACGTCGACTACCACACCACCATCGATCACGCCCAGCCGCACTGTGAGAGCCACGAGCTCTTCAATGGAGTGTTCGACCAGCACGCGCGCGGCGTCTTTAACGGCAGGATCATCGTCAGGCCCGGCGCGCAGCGGACCGACTCGAAGCAGACCAACAACAACCTCCTGCTCTCGGGTGAGGCGCGCGCCGATTCGCAGCCCCAACTCGAGATCTATGCCGACGACGTGAAGTGCACCCACGGCGCCACCCTCGGCCCCCTGGATCCGACTGCCCTCTTCTACCTTCAGAGCCGCGGCCTGTCGCCCGCGACGGCCAGGAGCCTGCTGACCTACGGGTTCGCCGCGGACGTCCTGACCCGCATCGCCGTCGCGCCGGTTCGCGAAGACCTGGACCGCGTGATCCGCGGCCGGCTCGGCGTGGAGTCGTTGGCGGCCGCATGAGCACCACCACGACCTGGGACGTTGCCCGGGTCCGCCGCGACTTCCCGATCCTGGCCACACAGGCCCATGGCAAGCCGCTCGTGTACCTCGACAACGGTGCTACGAGCCAGAAGCCCCAGTCGGTCATCGACGCCGTCAGCCATTACTACGAATCAGGGAATGCCAACGTCCACCGGGGCGTCTACGCGCTGAGCGAGTCGGCGACGGCGGCGTATGAGGGGACGCGCGCCAAGATCGCCCGGTTCCTGAGTGCTCGCGAAGACCGCGAAATCATTTACGTCCGCGGGACCACCGAGGCGATCAATCTGGTCGCGTCGAGCTTCGGTCGACTGAAGGTGAAGGCGGGTGACGAGATTCTAGTCTCCGCCATGGAGCATCATTCGAACATCGTTCCCTGGCAGATTCTGGCTGAGCAGACGGGCGCCGCGTTGCAGGTGATTCCGATGAACGAGCGGGGCGAGCTCAAGCTGGATGAGTACCAGAAGCTCCTGACGCCGAAGGCGAGAATCGTCGCGGTCGCCCACATCTCCAACTCCCTGGGGACCATCAACCCCATCAAGGAGATGGTGAAGCTGGCGCACGCGAAGGGCGTTCCGGTTCTCGTGGATGGGGCACAGGGCGCTCCGCACGTCGTGGTGGATGTGCAGGATCTCGACTGCGACTTCTACACGGTGTCCGGGCACAAGATGTTCGGGCCGACGGGTGTCGGCGTGCTCTACGGCAAGGCCGTCCATCTCGAGGCGATGCCTCCCTATCAGGGTGGCGGCGACATGATCCGTTCGGTGACGTTCGCCAAGACCACCTACGCTCCCATCCCCGCGAAATTCGAGGCGGGAACCCCGGACATCGGTGGCGTGGTCGGACTGGGCGCCGCGGTGGATTACCTCGGCGCGTTGGATCGGAACGCCGCCGCTGCCTATGAGCAGGACCTGCTCGAGTACGCGACCAAACAGCTCGGGACGGTCCCCGGACTGCGGATCGTCGGCACGGCCGCTCACAAGGCCAGCGTCATCTCATTCGTGCTGGATGGCATTCACGCCCACGACGTCGGGACGATCGTGGACCAGGCGGGAGTCGCGATCCGAACGGGGCACCACTGCACGCAGCCGGTGATGGAGTTCTTCGAGGTCCCTGCCACGGCCCGGGCATCCTTCGCCTTCTACAATACGCGGGCAGAGGTGGACATCCTGGTCGAGGCGCTCAAGGGCGTGCGAAAGGTGTTCGGCTGATGGCGGACCTGTCCGAGCTCTACCAGCAGACGATCGTCGAGCACAACCGGAGTCCCCGGAACTTCAAGACGCTCGAGTATCCGACGCATCACGCCGACGGCAACAACCCCCTCTGCGGGGACCAGATCAGCCTTCAGCTCACGGTGGATGGCGGCGTGATCAAGGAAGTCGGATTCCAGGGCTCGGGGTGCGCCATTTCCCGAGCCTCGGCTTCCCTCATGACCTCGGCGGTCATGGGCAAGAGCCCCGCCGATGCCGAGCGGCTCTTCAAGGCTTTCCATGATATGGTGGCAGGAGGGGACGCGGCTCCAGCCGATCCCGCCACCCTGGGGAAGCTCGCGGCTTTCGCGGGCGTGAAGCAGTTCCCCGCCCGTGTGAAGTGCGCGAATCTCGCATGGCACACCCTCCACGCCGCCCTGCAGGCTGACCAAACCCCCATCAGCACCGAGTAACTTCTCGCCGCTTTTCGCCGTAGAATTCGTCGCCGTCTCGGTCGTTCCCTCACACCCGACACCTGGCCCCTGAACCCATGGCTGCTCCCGCCGTCCAGCTTGACCGCATCACCAAACGCTTCGCCGGCCACGTCGCCGTCGACTCCCTTTCCCTGCAGGTGCCGTCCGGATCGATCTACGGCCTCCTCGGCCCCAATGGTGCCGGGAAGAGCACGTCGATCCGGATGCTGATGCACATCCACATCCCCGATGAAGGGACCGTCCGTCTCTTCGGCGAGGATGGGAAGACCGGACGCGAACAGTCCTCCCGTATCGGGTACCTGCCCGAAGAGCGGGGTCTCTATCCCAAAATGCGGGTGCTCGATGTCCTGGTTTTTCTGGCCGAGATGAAGGGAGTGGACCGGCGGAGGGCGCGGACCCTGGCGCTGGAGTGGCTCGAGCGGCTGGGGCTGGCGGACTGGAAGATGCGAAAGGTCAACGAGCTCTCGAAGGGCATGCAGCAGAAGGTGCAGGTCATCTCGACCCTGCTCCATGAGCCCGATCTCCTGGTCCTCGATGAACCCTTCTCCGGGCTCGATCCCGTCAACGCGCAGGTTCTGAAGGACACCGTCTTGGACTTGAGGAACAAGGGAAAGACGATCCTCCTGTCCACGCACATCATGGAGCAGGCGGAGCAGCTCTGTGACGGGGTCTGCATCATCGCGCGCGGCAAGAAGCTCGT
>DATNDQ010000059.1:0-6187 GCA_035553475.1 Gemmatimonadales bacterium | reverse complement strand
GCCCGGGCCGAGTGGGCGGAGCTCGACTCCCTGCGGGTGGAGTTGACGGTCCTGCGGACCCGACTGGATGCGGTGGGGAACCCCACACCATGACGAACCGGATCCTCACCGCCTCGCTCCTCGTGATCGCGGCCCCGTTGGCCGGACAGGGCTGGACCGCCTCGCTCCTCGTGCAGCCCTATCCGTCGGCCTTCATCGCCGACTGGCAACGGAACCCGCAGACGGCCGTGCTCACCCTCCTTTATAGTGGCACGGGTCCGCAGAGCTACCGGGTGGAGGCGACGGTCTCGAGCCCTGACCGGGGTGAACTGGCTCAGGTCATCAGCCCGCCCCTCTCGCTCGGGAGTGGCCCGGTAACGCAGATCTTCACCTCCGCCGATATCCTGGACTGGGCCACGGTTTTCAGGAATCAGCAATACATCGATATCGCGCAGCGGACCGGGATGATTCCCGAGGGCCCGCTCCAGATCTGCACGAACGTCGTGGACAACGCCAAGAACACGCTCGCCTCCGCCTGCCAGACGGTGACCATCGTGTTGCCCGACCCGCCGCAGCTGATCTTCCCGCTCAATGGCTCCGTGGTGAGTGTCGCGCAGCCCGTGTTTCAATGGACGCCGGTGCTCCTCCCGCCCGAGATCGGTGTCACCTACCGGGTGAAGGTCGTCGAGGTCTACGCCGGTCAGAATCCGGCGACGGCCATGGCCGCCAACCCCACCTGGTTCACGACCGACCTCACCGGCCCACCGGTACTGGTCTACCCGCTCGACGGACTCCCGCTCGATCCGGCGAAGCAGTATGCCTGGCAGGTCGAGGTCCTGGACGGCAGCGGGAATCCAGTCACCCGCGGCGGGAAAGCCAGCGAGCTCTGGACCTTCGCACCCGGCGCGCCCGGGGGCGGCGGCACCGTTGTCTCCTCGCTGCCTGATACCATCGAGCTCATCCCTGGAACGGCACGACTCACAGGCCTCAAGACCGCGGACGTACAGGCGTCCGCGGGTGCCTACGTCGTGAATGGATCGATCTTCCTCGAGCTGGCGGCGCCATTTCCCGCCCGGCTTCGGGTCACCGCGCAGGATTTGGCAATCGATCAGGCGAGTGTCACTGCCGGCGGGGCCCTCGTGAGGAGCGGGACGGTGCATGGGACCGTAGCCAGCGGCACCGTGCCGGCGAACCTCACCGGACCGTCCCTTTCGTTCTCCACCATCGACTACACGGTGGGGACCGGCCTCACGCTGAGCGGACAGCTCACGCTGCCAGGCGGATCAGGCACGGCGCCTCTTACCGGCACGGTGCAGGTCACGGCGGCCGGGCTCTACGGAACGCTCAGCGCACAGGCGGCACCCGGCGCGGCCTTGCTCACCGTCGGGCAGGATCCCGCCCAGCTGCTGGTCACCGGCGCGCAGGTCACGCTGCCCGGTGGTGCGGTGTCCCTTACCGGAGCCCTGAACGCCTTCGGCCAGGATGTCGGGTGCACCGGATTGACTGCGACCTTCGCGGCGGATGGCTCACTCAGCGCCAGCGTCAGCTGTCTTCCCGCCAAGCCGGTGCAGCTGGTGACCGGGCAGTCGCGCGCGCAGTTGATTCTGCACGCACTCACCGGATCCTTTTCCAGCACTGCTTACCATCTCACGGCTTCGACGGAATTCCGTCTCGACGCCGGGGTCGCATCGGCATTCGGCACCACCACCGGCAATGCGAACTGCGGCGGGACCTTCTCCCTCGATGTTGCGAACGACGCCGTCACTCCGTCCGCCTTCACGCCGCGATGTGACGCGGGGGAGGGGGACGCCGATCTGGGATGGCTGCACGCCAAGCTCTCGTCACTTGCCCTGCAGAAGTTCAGCTATGTCCCGGGGAAGGGGTTCGACTTTGCCCTCACCGTCGACATGGCCCCATGGGTGCCGGCGGTCTCCGGCCTGACGCTTCCCGCATCCGCCGGCGTCACCATAACGCCTGCCGGACTGGGCGTCCCGGCGCTGGACGTGGGTTTCACCCAGCAGCCGTTCCGGCTGGCGGGGTTCGGGCTCCGCGTGACCCACGTCCGCCTTCCGGCTTTCACGCTCTCGTGGGGGGACTGGTCCATCGGTGCGGCGACGGGCTTCACGTATTCGGTGGACGCCGAGGTGTCGTTCCCCGAGTTGCCGGCGGGGACGGCCGGGTGTCTCTCCGCGCAAACGATCTCGATCACCAATGCGACGCTCGCCGGAGGCGCCTTTACCGCCACCCTCGGGGAGAAGCAGTTCAACCCGCCTTGCTCACTGACACTCGCGGTGCCTTCGAGCAGCGCGGACAGCACGAAGACGCTAGCGGACACCGGCGCCGGCGCGGGGGCCGGGGCCGCAGACGATTCGATTTTGAGCGACCCCTATGGGGGACTCAAGCAGCCCAAGACGTCAGTGGCGCCGGGGAAACAACCTGAGAGTTGGCCCGCGGACCCGAAGGCCGCCGACGCGTTGCAGCACACGGAAGACGAAGCGATGGATTCGGCCGAGGCGCGCTACAAGGTGGGACTGCAAGACCCGAACTGTGACACGGCGTGTCAGCGCAAACTGAAATACACCTGGGACAGCCTGCAGGGAGCCACTTTCGCCAAATGGCAGGAACGGGATCTGTGGAAGGTGCAGGCCGCCTGGTCGAAGTGCCTCGGTGCCAGCCGGCAGCAGCAGTTGACGGGCATGAGCGACGACTCCCTGCACCCGGTAACGAGCCCGTGCGCCAGCGCCCCCAATGTGGACAGCGCAATGACGGCCCTGGTGGGCCGGATGCGCATTCCGCCGCAGGGCATCGACTGTGGGAACGAAGCCAAGTACGACATGCAGCAGATTCTTGCCTACCATCGGCAGGACCAGCTCGGGTTTGGAGGCAACAGCAACATCGGCATGGATGCGTTCAACAAAATCGTGGCGGAGTGCCACACGGAAGCGGTGGCGGAGGCGACCATCGGGTGCCATGACTCGATGACCACTCTGGCGTACAAGCAATACGCGATCTACTCGCTCCTCGCCGTCGAGCGCCAGGAGGAGCTGGGCGTCGTATCAGCCGACGCCTCCACGCCCAGCGTCGCCGAGTGCCTCACCCTGGCGAAGAACCACGCGGGCGCCGCCGCGGGAGGTGGTCCACCTCCTGACCCCGGCAGGGGGTACTCGCCCTCGACGACGCGTCCGAGTTCACCCCCCGCCGACTCATCGGCGAGCGGAGGCAGCGGAGTCACGCTCCAGATCACCGGATTCGGAGGAACCCTGGCGGTCGCGTTTTCGCCCCTGCTCGTCGTGCGCGAGACGCCGACCATCGAAGGCAACATCATCCTGCCCGCGATCTTCGACTGTCCCGACAGCTCGAAGAAGCAGACGCCCCTCCAGTCGAAGCTCCGATTCGGTCCGCACGGTCAGGTGGATGGGACCATCATCGGCTTCCTGCCGTCATGTCCGATCGACCTGGCGGCGGTGAGCGTCACCGTCACCCAGGCGAATCTGACCTTCAGCACGGCGCCGGGCGCCCAGTCCATCGTCCTCGACGCCGCCGCCTCGGCGACCTTCACGATGACCACCGCGCCGGTGACGGGGCAGGGGTCGGTCTCGATCGACATCCTGCACGGCCGCCTGCTCTCCGGGTCCCTCGCATTTCAGGGTCCGATTCCATTCGCCATTCCGCGCCAGTCGCCCGTGCTCTCCTTCGTCCTTCCGTCGATCGCCCTCGATTCCGCGGGACTCCACGTGGACGGCCGAGCGCAGCTGCAGCTGTCGGGTGGGACGCCACTCAACGCCACGTTCGACCACCTGACCGTCAATCCGCAGACGGTCACCATTAGCTCGGGGCAGGTGCTGTTCGATTCGTCCTTCGCCCTTCAAGTCGGGATCGCAACAGACGGGTCGCTCACGTGGGGAGCGATGCCCCGTGGCGCGCCCCTTACCGTACAGACCGGCATGCGCGTGGACTTGCCCACGCAGATCGCCCTTTCGAGGTCGGGGTTCAGTGCCTCCGGGAGTGGCGGCGCGCATCTGGTGTTCGGGGGGAAGGACGTCGATTCGCTCACCACGCAGTTCTCGAGCGGATTCGCACTGGGATTGTCCCCGCCGGGGGTGTCGAAGGGGGCAGTCGACATCGAGCGGCAAGGCGTCAGCATCGCGACGATCGACGCCACGGGCTTCCACCCGAACTTCGCCTACTTCGCGAGCGCCGCCCTGCCGGCGCAACTGCCGTTGCCGACGGTCTCCGTCGCGTATCTCGAGCTGCGGGATGCCCAAGGCAACCTGCGGGTGACGGCAGAAAACACGAGCAACGGGGTCCACATCTTCACGGCGCCCGGCGCCACCGTGCCACTCGTTCTCCCCGGCCTGCAGTTGGGCAAGCCTACCACGCCCCGGGTGGACGTCACCCTCGATCTCACCCTCGATCCGCTCGGGCAGGGCGTGAGCCTGGGGTCCATCACCGCGACGGTCCCGGCGGGATCGCAGGACGCCTTCGATCTCTCCGGCCAGGGCGTTCCAGTCGCGCTCGAGTCACTCGGTTATCAGAAAGGTGCCGGCGGTACCTACCAATGGTCATTGTCGGGGGCCTTGATGCTGTTCGGTCAGCGGCAAGAGCCTGGGAGCGGGCAGGTGCAGCTGACGCTCGACGGGACGGGCCGACTCACCGGTACGGTGTCGCTGGATCCCAACCAGACCGTGCCACTCGTGCCGGGATCCCAGAAACTCAGCCTCACGGTGGCGCACATTGACGGATCCTTCGACGCCGACCTGCCATCCAGAAACCTCCAGTTCCAGTTGAACGTGAAGGGTGGCGTTGATCTCGCGTTCGGCACGGGACAGGACTATCAGGTCGCGGCAACCCTCGCCGTCTCCGATCGGGGCGTTGAGGTCTCCAGCCTGACCTATCCCGGCGGCGATAGCGCGCAGTACTTGGACCTCACGGCCTTCCAGCTGGGCGTCCGTCACCTCCGGATCCCGCGGCTCTCGTACAGTCCGCAGGCAGGCTTCTCGTTCCAGATGCTGTGTGACGTCCTGCTCAAGTTCCCCAGTCTGGGGACGACCTTGCCGCCGATCACGGACGTGTCGCTCTCGAACACGGGCTTCGCGCTCCCGGCGTACCAGGTGCCCGACCTGAACCTGCCGGTCTCCCCGGTGAGCGGGTTCAACGCCACGCTCCTTGCCTTCCGCATGAGCCCGGTGAGCTACAACTGGTTCACGGGCCAGGCACCCGCCGATTGGGGGTTCGGATTCGATCTGGAGCTCGGGTTCGGGACGCTGATGACCGGCATCCCGGCGGAGCTCGCCAACGCGAAGATCCGCCTTCTCAACGGCGGACTTCACAACGGACGACTGTCGGGGACCCTGGAGCGGGTGTCCTTCGGGACGCCCATCAACCTGGGCATCGGCCAGCTCACCGCGCTTTCCGGCCAGATCCCCGCCGACGGGTCGGCCTTCACGCTGACCGCCGACTTCGACCTCGATCTTTCGGCCGCGCTGCCCATCTGCCAGGGCGCCGGCGCCTCGCTCAAGAAGACCGGGAACGAGCTGTCGATCACCAGTGATGGATGGGTCTCGGGCACCCTCTCCGGCATCGTGCCCGCCTGCAACGGCAACCTTGGCCCCTTCACGTTCTCATTCGATCAGTCCCAAGTGACGTTCGGCACGACGGGGTCAGGTGCGAACACCGCCCGGTCGATCCAGGTCGCGCTGGCGGCCACCGTGAAGTTCCCGGGGGTCAATGCCACTGACACGTCTTCGGCCAAGGGGACCATCAACTTCGATGCGCTCCAGGGACGATGGATCTCTGGATCGCTCTCGCTCACCACACCCTTCCGGTACCGGCCGCCCGACAACAATCCGTACCTCGGGTTTACGGTCTCGCAGGCGACGCTCGATGCCGGCGGCCTTCACTTCGCCGGGCAGGGTTCGCTGGGTACCAAGGATGGCGCGCAGGTCACCGCGCAGTTCAACGGCTTCACGCTGAGTCTCCCGGACCTCAAGGTGTCCGGCGGCAGCGTGACCATCCTCAGCCATTTCGCCCTGGGTGTCGGGATCAACAATGGGTCCCTCGACTGGGGCGTGTACTCGCCCACTGCCGCACGGCCGGCAGGATCATCGTTCCTGGCGGTGGCACCGGACACGGTGACCATCGATCAGCAGGGCCTCTATCTCGGCGGCACCGGGAGCGCGTCGCTCGCCTTCGGCGATTCGACGTTCGC
>DATNDQ010000058.1:0-2975 GCA_035553475.1 Gemmatimonadales bacterium | reverse complement strand
CGGAGCAGGATCGAATAGATGAGGCTGAAGATGGCCGAGTTGGCCCCGATGCCGATGGCGAGCGATAGCACCGCGACCACGGTGAATCCGGGCGTCCGCAAGAGATTCCGCAGGGCGTACTTGAGGTCCTGGGTCAGGGGATCGATCCAGCCGAGCAGGGTCCTCCCTCGCGTCTCTTCCTTGTAATAGGCGTGGCTGCCGAATCGGGATTGCGTTCCCGGAAACTCCTGCGTCGAGAGTTCCTCGTGGTGGCGGAACTCCTCGTCCATGTCGCGGTCGAAGTCGCCGCGCCGGAGGAGCGGGCGGAGACGGTGGCGAATGGCGTCGAGGAATGACATCTGACCAGGACCTATTCGCTTCTCAGCGCCACCATGGGATCCACTCTCGCCGCGCGACGGGCGGGAACGGTCATCGCGAGCAGCGCCACGCCGACTAACACCAGGCTCACGACCGCGAACGTCACGGGATCCAACGGGCGCACACCGTAGAGGAGCTTGCTGAGCGTTCCGGCGACCAACCCCGCGGCCAACGCCCCCAACCCCACGCCGATCAGGGTGAGCCGGAGCCCGCCGCCGAGCACCGTGCGAAGCACATCGGCGGGCTTCGCGCCCAGCGCGAGGCGCACGCCGATCTCGCGCGTGCGCTGGCCGACGGTATACGACAACACACCATAAATCCCCACGGCCGCCAGCACGAGCGCGAGCGCCGCGAAGAGTCCCAGCACGAACGCCGGGTAACGGCGGTCGGACATCATCTCGGCGATGTGGTGGTACATCGTCTCCGCGTCAGCGACGGGAAGGGTCTTGTCGATCTCGGATACGATGGTCCGAACCGTACGGGTCAGCGCCCCTGCCGAGAGGGGACTGCGCAAGACGACGCTCATTCCCCCCTGCGATTCCTGCGCGAAGGGATAGAACAACGTCGGCTCGACCGGAGCATCAAGCCCATCGTGGTGGGAATCCCCCACCACCCCCACGACTTCGACCGAAACATTCGGGTGCCACCAATCGACTTTCACGTACTGACCGATCGGGTCCTGCCCCGGCCACAGCTGGTTCGCCATCGCCGCACTGATCACCGCGACAGGCACGCTGCCCAGCCGGTCGGTCGGGGCGAGCAAGCGGCCCCGCTTGAGCGGGATGTGCATGGCCTCGAAATACCCGGGGTCCACGGTCCGGATGGCGACCACCGGCCTCTGCCCCGCGGGGGGCTCGGGGCGGCCGACGACGGCGAGGGACGTCGTCGAATTCCCCGGCGTCATCGGCAGCCAGCTGGTGATCCCCGCCGCCTGCACGCCGGGAGCGCTCCGGAGGCGTTCGAGCAGCTGGTCATAGAACGCGACGCGGCGCACGCTGTCGGGGTAGGTCGCGTCCGGCAGAGTGATGTCCACCGCCGACAAGTTGACGGGATCGAATCCGGGGTCGACCGCGATCAGCCGGCGCAGCGAGCGAACCATGAGTCCGGCACCGATCAGGAGGACAATCGCCAAGGACATCTGCGCGATGACGAGCGCGCCGCGCAACCGCGTCGCCGGCCGGCCCGCCGTGACCCGGGTCGTCGCCGCGGGCACACCCTGGATCGCGGCTCCCGAGCGACCCAGGGCCGCAGGCAGGCCGAACAGCACGCCGGCAGCAATGCACACCAGACCCGTGACGGCGAGGACCGTGAGGTCGACGTGGATATCGGTCACACGTGGCAGCTCGGCGGGCGCGGCCGCCACGAGCAGGCGGACACCGCGGCTCGCCAGGAAGGCTCCGGCCGCGCCTCCCGCCAGGGCCAGAGTGACGCTCTCCACCAGCGACTGGCGAGCCAGCCGCCAGCGCGAGGCCCCGAGCGACGCCCGCACCGCCATCTCGCGTTCACGCGACGCGGCCCGCGAGAGCATCAGGTTGGCGACATTGGCACACGCGATGAGCAAGACCAGTGACACCGCGCCGAGCACCAGAAGAAGCGTCCGCTGTGAGTCGCCGACGACCTGCTCCATCAGCGGCACCAGGGTCACACCCCATCCCGTGTCGAAGTCGGGAGCTTCCACCTCCAGCTGACGAGCGATGCGTGACATGTCGCGCTGCGCGCTCTCGAGGGTGACGCCGTCCTTGAGCCGCCCCACGACCATCGCGTAGCGACCGGCCCGCGACCGGTTCGACCAATCGAGCGGCAGGGGTTCCCAATACTCCTCGTGGCCCAGAGGCATCCGGCGGAAACTCGACGGCATCACGCCCACTACGCGCGCCGTTCCGCCGGCGACCGCCACGTCCCGCCCGACGATGGCCGGATCGGCGCCGAACCGCCGCCGCCATAGGCCGTCGCTCAAGATGATCACCCGCGCCCCGTTGGGCCGTGACTCCTCGGCGTTGAAGACCCGGCCCAGCGCCGGGGCCGCGCCGACCACATCGAAGAAGTCCGGCGTCACCGCCCGGCCGGGCACCCGCTCGGCCTGCCCATCGGTGAAGGTGATGCCCACCCACGTCATCAACGCCAGACCGCTGAAGCTGGTCGCGCGATCGTGCCAATCCAGATAGTTGCACGGACACACCACGTTGCGGGCGGACGTGCCCTTGCTCTCCCACACGACGACGAGACGGGATGGGTCCCGGTACGGGAGGGGGGTCAGAAGGACGCCCTTCACGACCGAGAAAATCGCGGTGTTGGCACCGATCCCGAGCGCGAGGGTGGCGACGACGACGACCGTGAACGCCGGAGTCCGCCGGAGCGTACGTACCGCATACCGCAGATCCTGGAGCAGCGGATCGATCCAGCCAAGCAGGGTCAATGTCCGAGTCTCTTCCTTGTAATAGGCGTGGCTGCCGAATTTGGATTGTGCCCCCGGGAACTCCTGGGCCGAGAGGTCCTGGTGATGGCGGAATTCCTCGTCCATCTCGCGGTCGACGTCGCCGTGCCGGAGGAACGGGCGGAGACGATGGCGCAACGCGTCGAAGAAGCTCACGCCCGTCCGAGAACGCGGGAGATGGCCA
>DATNDQ010000057.1:0-7483 GCA_035553475.1 Gemmatimonadales bacterium | reverse complement strand
CTGCGGGAAGCGCGGATCGCGGCGCGGCTGTCGCACCCGCACATCGTGCCGATTTTCTCCGTCGGGGAACTGGGCGACATCGTCTTCTTCGTAATGGCGTATGTCCCGGGCTACACCCTCGGACACCGCGTCCGGACCCGGGGCCCCCTGTCAGGGCCCGACACGGTCCGGGTGCTGCGCGAAACGGCCCTCGCGCTGGCCCACGCCCACGATCAGGGCGTGGTCCACCGGGACGTGAAGCCCGACAACATCCTGATCGACCGCGCGACGGGGTCGTCGTTCGTGACTGACTTCGGTATCGCCCGCTTCGGCGTCGGCCCCATCTCGGGGTCCCGCACCGTCCTGGGCACCCCGGAGTTCATGAGCCCGGAACAGGCCCGCGGGCTGGCGCTCGACGCCCGCTCCGACCTCTACTCCCTCGGCGTCGTGGGCTATTACGCCGCTTCCGGCCGGTTGCCCTTCGATGCCGAAGATCCGTACGTCGTGATGTCGAACCACGTCACCAACCTTCCCCCCGCTCTGGCCACCGTCGCCCCGAAAACCTTCCCTGTGGTCGCCGCCCTGATTGACCGCTGTTTGGAAAAGGACCCGGAGCGGCGACCCCAGAGTGGAACCCACATCGCCGACGGGCTCGCCGGGGCACCGGTTGCACCGCTCCACGCGACCAGGATCCGCAAAGCCCTGACCTGGGGCCGGCGGTGGGCCGTCCTGGCGCCGCTGTATCTCGTGGCGGTGGGTGTCGTCGCCTTGCCGCTCGTGCTGGCCCGGCATCTCAACCTGCAAGGCGGCCTGCTGATGGTCGTGCTGGCGGCGACCTGGGTTGTCCTCTTGCCGCCCCTCCTCCTGGCGGTGGCGCAGCTCCGCCGGCTCTTCCGCCGCATCATCACGCTCTCCGAACCGGACAATCCGCCGGAGCCGATCGCAGACTCCGCGTAAATCCGTACCGGGACGCGGGGGTTTGGTCCCGGTTTTTTCTCTTCCCTCCTTCATACTCGCTTCCCCTCTTCACGCTTCAGGAGGCGTGTATGCGCATTCGGTATTGCATCCCCTTCGTGATGATCGCCCTCGGTGTGGCGGGAATCGCGATCGGCTGCGGCGAGACCCAGCCGACAGGTCCGACGTTCGGTGGCGTTCCCCCGGACAGCGCTCATCCGGGTGCCACTCCGGCCCGGAACGAGTGGCTGGCTCGACGAGTCGCGATCGCCCTCGGCAATCCCGGGTTCCGGGCGTACGTCTGGGCCCAGATCGAGCACTCGCCCATCCGCGAGCACAAGCTCCAGTTCCAGCATTTCCTCGCCGCCCTCAACTGGCGGGCCCTGCACTCCATCGCGCAGGCGGCCGGGGACTCCGACGACGCGGTGCTGGCCCAGGCGGCGCAGGCCCAGCCCCTCGAGTTCTACATGCCGGTAAAGGCCCACCTCGCCAAGTGGCACGCGGACGAGAACGTGCTGGTCGCCACGGCCGTCGCCGATCATGAGGCGCCGGTGGCGTTCGACACCCGGGGCCGCCGCCATGTCCTGGACGCCGAGCATCCGCCGGAGACGCCGGTGCTGGCGCTGGTGCCGGTGGAGACGGACTTCAACCCTCCTCCCGCACGGGTGCAATGCACCCAGGAGACATGCGGTGCTGGAGGCGGCGGAGACCCGCTGCCTCCCCCGACCGGCCTGTTCATGACCGCGTCGCATATCCCGAACGTGGGCCAGTTTGAAGGCTGGTTGAAAGGGGATCCCGAGTTTGAGGTGCACATCCTCGGTCAGATGGGAGCGACCGATCAGCTGACCGACTACCAGTGCGCCGGCGAGCATGCCGGGGGGCCGTACACGTACGACCAGAACGCGACCGATTGGTGGGGGAGCGTGCTGATCTTCAGCCAGGACCAGCTCAACCGCTACAAGCTCGAACACCCGAAGCAGAGCGTTCGCGTGTTCGTGGTGGAAGACGACGACCAGGCCTGCGTGCTGAAGATGGATTTGGATCGGACCCACGCCATCCTGGTGGCGGTCGACAGCGCGTCACGGTTCTTGAGTGGCGGGTTGGACTCGACGCTGAAGCTCACCAAGATCTTCAAGTACGAGCGCATCGGTGAAGACCTGCTGACGGCCCTCGCCTCCTTGATCAACTCGAATGACGATCCCGTGGGCAACGGAGTCCAGGACGCGGTGGTCGGGCAATTCTACCCCGGCTACAACTGGTTCCTCAAAGGGGACCACAACATCACCAACGGCTGGATCAATCTGGAGATGCACTGATGCGCGCACCGGGCATCCTGACCGTCGCCACGCTCCTTGTCGTATCCTCGTCCCTCAGCGCCCAGTGGAGCGTGGGACTGTCGGTAGGCGTGGCGAGGCATTTCGGTGGCGCCGTCTCCACCGCGGACTCGGAGCCCGGGTCCGTGCATCCCGGGCGGCCGACGATGGTCACCCTGAGTGTCGGACACGAGTGGGGTGCCGTTCGGGCCGACCTGGGACTGGGATACGGCTCACCCGGCCTCGCGGTGGAGATCCCGGGTGGCGCGTTCATCGATACCAAGGCGATGCACTTCTACTCCGGGTCGCCGGAGATCACGGTGCGGGTACTGCCGATCGGAGCCGGTGGCGCGTTGAGGGCCGGGGTCGGTGGGGATGTGCTGGTCTGGAGCATCTCGGGGAGCGACAGTCGGGTCCGGCTGGGTGGCCACGTGACCGCGGCGTACGAGTGGCCTTTCGCCGGTCGGTTTCTCGGGAGCATTCAGGCTGGCCTGTCGGTCACCCCGTCGCTTTTTGATGCGAGTGAACTGGATACGCCGTTCGAGCGGCGAGCGATGGTGCGGCCGAGTGTGAGTATCGGATTGAGGTACCACTAGCGAAGCGGAGTGAAAGCAAGGCGGCCCCGGGGGATCCCCCTGGGGCCGCTTGGCACTTAGTCCACCCCGGGCTCACGCCCGGGGTTAGTTACATCCTACTCGCCCGTCATCATCTTCCGCTTGAGCACCATCAATCGCCGTCTGAGCGACCCGTCATACACCCGGTCGCCGACCTTCACGACGACGCCGCCGAGTATCTGCTCATCCGAGCGGAAGTGCGCTCGGACGTCCTTGCCCAGGGATTTCTCCAAGCGCTTCACGATGTCGTTCCGGAGGGAGGTGTCCGCATCCTCCGCCAGCGTGACACCCGCGTGCACCCGGTTCAGGGAGACATCCAGCAATCCCTGATACTCCGTGGAGATCTCGCTGAGCAGGCCCTGGCGGCCGCGGCGGACGACGGCCTGCAGGAAGTTCACGAACTCCCGCGGTGCGACATCTTCGAGCGCGTCCTTGAGCAACTGGGACTTCACCGCCTTGGCCACCCGCGGGGACTCGAGCGCTGCGGCGATCCGCTCATCCGCCGACACGGCACCGGCCACGGCGTCCATCAGCTCACCGAAACGCTCGGTCTTGCGCAACGCCTGGGCGGCGGCGAAGAGCGCCTCCGCGTAGTTCCGGGCGACCGTGGTACTCTTCACTTATCCTTCCCGATTCCCGCCAGATAGTCGGACACCAGCTTCTTGTTCGAATCGGTGGTCAGGTTCTTCTCGATGAGCTTGGACGCGGCGGCGATGGACAGCTCCACCGCCTCCCGCCGCAGGGCCTGCACTGCCTTTTCCTTCTCGGCGGTGATTTCCTGGCGGGCCCGCTCGATCATCTGCTCCTGCTCTTCGCGGGTCTTCGCCAGCAGCGCTTCCCGCTCCTTGCCGGCGGCGGACTTGGCGGTGGCGAGGATCTCCTGAGCCGAGGCCTTGCCCTGCGCGACGAGCTTCTTGTGCTCCTCGAGCAGCGCCTGTGCCTCAGCCCGGGCCTTCTCGGCCTCGTCCAGCTGCTTCTGGATCCGGTGCTCCCGCTCCTCGACCATCTTGAGGATCTCGGGCCACCCCAACCACCAGAGCAGACCGAGCAGAATCACGAAGATTCCGACGGTCCAGAGGATCACGCCCCCGTTGATGTCGAACGGGGTCGCGACCTTCTCGGCGGCCTCCTGCAGGACGTACAGCCCCAGCATCGTACTAGGCCAGAATCTTGAAGAGCAGGGCGAATACGCAGGCGACGAGCGCCACGCCTTCGACCAGCGCGGCGGTCAGAATCATCGCGCCGCGAATGTCACCAGACGCCTGGGGCTGCCGGGCGATCGCCTCGGTGGCCCGCGAGCCGATCAGTCCGACGCCGATGCCGGCGCCGATGGCCGCGAGGCCGAGCCCGATGCCGGCGCCCAGAAGGGCGTTGGTGCTCTTGGCCACGGCGACAGCGGTGGCAGCGTCCGACACTTGAAGCAGCATGTGGATCATGTCAGTCCCCGTTCATTGTTGTTGAACTTCCCCACCTAACCGTCTAACCGTCTAACCGTCTAACCGTCTAGTCTTTAGTGCTCGTGCAGCATCATGCCGATGAAAACCGACGTCAACAACGCAAAGATGTAGGCCTGCAGGAGCGCCACCAGGAGCTCCAGCGACAGCATGAACAGGATCATCAGGACTGATCCGCCAGCGACCAGCCAGCTGCCGAAGATGAAGATCAGGCCCATCAGTGACAGGATGACGAAGTGGCCGCCCGTCATGTTCGCGAAGAGCCGGAGGCAGAGGGCGAACGGCTTGACCAGCTTGCCGATGATTTCGATCGGCGTCAGGATGAACGCCATGGCGACGGCACCGATCCCCGACATGCCGGGGGGCACCATGACGATGGTCTTGAGGTAGCCCCTCGGTCCCAGTGCAATCATCCCCGAGACTTCGATCACGGCGAACGAGATCAGCGCCAGGCCCGCGGTGACGGCGATGTTGCCGGTCGCGGTGGCACCCCAGGGCAGGAGTCCGAAGAAGTTGCAGAACATGATGAAGAAGAAGAGCGTCAGGATGTACGGCAGGTACCGCTCGCCGCCATGCCCCATCGCGGGCATCACAATGTCGTCCCGGACGAAGATGACCATCGCTTCGATGGCCGTGCCGAAGCCGCCGGGTGCCCGGTTCTCGCGATGACGCTTGACGATGGAACGCTTCGCGATCATCACCGACAGAAAGACGCAGACCGCCGCAAGGATCATGAAGACAACGTGGCGCGTCGGGGAGACGTCGATGCCGAAGAGCGTCCAGCCGGTGGGGAGGTGCCACTCACCCAGGCCGAACGGCAGCTCGACGATGTGGCTGTCGGCCGTGTGCTCGAAGATCAGGCGCCCGATGTCGGGCTGCTGCAGAAGCGCCATCATTTCAGGAAGTGAGTCTCCGTGAACAGCAGGGGCAAGAGTACGCCCAGGCATCCCAGCGCCGCCGGCAACGGAGACAACGTGCTCCGGTGCAAGGCGGCAAAGACTACCAGTCCTATCACGAGTACCGCGCGGAGAGCCATCCCTGCGAGCCAGCGCGGCACGAACTCTTTGTTCGGGGCGCCGATCACGGGGTGTATCAGGAAGACCGCTCCGGTCTGTGCCACGACCGCGACCACTCCTCCCACCCCCGCCGACCAGCCGCCAAACACCGTCACGATCACCGAGAGCCCAAGTCCGACCAGGATCAGGAGCAGGTAGGGTCTCACGTTCCCCGCTTCCCGCTTCCCGTCTCGTCCTTTAGGGCGTCCCGCTTTTTCCCCGCCTCGATGTCCCGCTGGACGCGGTAATAGAGATTGAGGAACGCTGCCGCGCCGCCCAGGAGTCCGAGCACCACCGCGAAGAGGGGCCGGGTGTGGATCCACCCGTCCAGAAGCCACCCCAGAGCGCCGAACGCCAGAATCGCGAAGGCAAACGTGAACCCCGCGGCGACATACGAATAGCCCTCGCCAAAGCCCCGGGCCAAGTCCCTCTGGTCGTTCTTGTCAGGCATCGAGCGGGCAAAACTTACCCGCTTGTGAAAAATTTCGCAAGCAAACCCCTGACGATGCAACCTTATGTGGCGCTTGTGAGTAGAACGTGGTAACCTTCGCCCCGAACGCCATGTCGACCATGCCCCAATCCCCAATCCCGAATCCCCAATCCCACGCTCACGGGGACGTCGAACTCCTCGAACGTCTCGCGACCGCCCGGCAGGATTTGTTGGCGCAGGTGGGCCGCCGCATCGTCGGTCAGGCCGAGGTCTTGGACGGTATCCTGACCGCCATTTTCTCCGGGGGGCACGCGCTGCTGGTCGGCGTCCCCGGCCTCGCCAAGACGCTGATGGTGCAGACGGTGGCGGAGACGCTCGACCTCAAATTCTCGCGGATCCAGTTCACTCCTGATCTCATGCCCTCGGACATCACCGGCACCGAGATCATCGATGAAGACCGGACCACCGGGAAGCGCGCCTTCCGGTTCGTCCCTGGGCCCGTCTTCGCGAACATCGTCCTGGCGGACGAGGTGAACCGGACGCCCCCCAAGACTCAGGCGGCGTTGCTCCAAGCCATGCAGGAGCATCAGGTGACGGCGGCGGGTCAGACCCACGCGCTCCCGGCCCCATTCTTCGTCCTGGCCACGCAGAACCCGATCGAGCAGGAGGGGACGTATCCCCTCCCCGAAGCCCAGCTCGACCGGTTCATGTTCGAGTTGCGGGTGGGGTACCCGAGTCGCGAAGAAGAGGAAAAGATCGTCACCTCCACGACCGGCGATGCGGGTGTCGAAGTGAAGCCCGCGCTCTCGGCGGGCGACGTGCTGGCCATGCAGCACCTGGTCAGGCGGATTCCGGTCGGTGATCCGCTGGTGAAGCGGGCGGTGGGGCTGGTGCGGGCGACCCGGCCCGGCGAGGGTGACGCGCCGGACTTCATCAAGGAATACGTGACCTGGGGTGCCGGTCCACGGGCATCGCAGTACCTGGTCCTGGGCGCGAAGGCTCGCGCCGCGCTCGACGGGCGTCCGATGGCGGATTTCGAGGATCTCAAGGCGGTGGCGCCCACCGTCCTGGCGCACCGGATAGTGATTAACTTTGCCGCAGAGGCCGCCGGACGAACGGCGGCGGACCTGGTGGAGCAACTCGTGCGGGAGGTACGGTGGTAACGATGGACGAGGATCGGCCGGAGCGGGAGCGGGATGGCGCGGGCCACGGGATGCTGGTGGCCGAGCGGCTGTTCAAGGCACGAACGGTCGTCATTTCGGGGGAGATCAATCAGAAGGTCGCGGCCAACGTGATCAGCCAGCTTCTGGCGCTCGCGGCCGAGTCGAATGAAGACATCACGTGCTACATCAATTCGCAGGGTGGGCACGTGGAAGCCGGGGACACGATTCACGACATGGTGCGTTTCCTCACGCCGCGGGTGCGGATGGTCGGCACCGGGTGGGTCGCGAGCATTGCGGCGCTGATCTTTGTCGCGGTGCCCAAGGAGGACCGGTACTGCCTGCCCAACACCCGGTTTCTGTTGCACCAGCCGGCGGGTGGCGCGGGCGGCTCGGCGGCGGATATCGAGATCGAGGCGCGGGAGATTCTCAAGATGCGGGACCGCTTGAACAAGGTCCTCGCGGACCAGACTGGTCAGCCGCTCGAGAAGATCGAGGATGACACCCGCCGCAACTTCTGGCTC
>DATNDQ010000056.1:0-23732 GCA_035553475.1 Gemmatimonadales bacterium | reverse complement strand
ACGTTCTTCAGCTCGCGAACGTTGTTCCGCGACCAATCGGCTCGCGTGAGCACTTCCACCGCGTCCGGTTCGATGGGCTTGGGGCGCATGCCGAACCGCGACCCCACCACGCTGATCAGGTGTTCCACCAGCGCCGGGATGTCCGAACGCCTTTCCGCCAACGCCGGCACGCGTACGACGTGCACGCACAACCGGTAGTACAGATCGAGCCGGAAACGGCCCGCCTGGACCTCCTGCTCCAACTGGCGATTGGTGGCCGCAACCACTCGCGCGTCGACCGGAATGGGCCGGTTTCCGCCGACGCGCGTGATCTCCCGCTGCTCGAGCACCCGCAGGAGCTTGGCCTGAGCCGCGAGGGGCAACTCGCCCACCTCATCCAGGAATAACGTCCCCCCCGCCGCCGTCTCGAACGCGCCCTTCCGCATCGTGTGCGCGCCGGTAAACGCGCCCCGCTCGTGGCCGAAGAGCTCGCTCTCCACCAGCTCGCTCGGCAGTGCGGCGCAGTTCACCGCCACCAGCAATCCCTTCCGCGCCGAGATGCGGTGGATCTCGCGGGCGACGAGCTCTTTGCCGGTGCCTGAATCCCCCAGGACCAGGACGGCACTGGGAATCGGGGCCAAACGGGCGAGCTGCTCCCGGACCCGCATGAGGGCCGTCGACGTGCCCACGAGCGCTCCTTCGGAGGCGCGGAGCGTAGCGACCTCGCGAGTCAGGCGCTCCCGCTCGAGCACGTGCTCTACCTCACGCACCACGCGCTCCATCGGTTCGGCCTTGTCCAGAAAACTCCGGGCGCCGAGCTGTACGGCCTGGAGGCACCGGTCGTAGCTCCCGGTCCCCGTGTACACGATCACGGGCACGCGGCGCCCGACCGACTTGAGGACCGCGAAGCCGTCCAGGACCGGCATTTCGAGATCGAGGATCATCACGTCGATGGCCTCCCGCTCGATGACGTCGATCGCGGCCTGCCCTCCGGCGGCGACCAGGGTCTGGTACTTCCCGAGCCGGCGCAGATCGTAGGCGTACTGCTCCGCCATGGCCGGAACGTCGTCTACCACCAGGACCGTAGTCATCGGTCACCTTCTTTCTCTTCTCCTGCGACTCCCGCGGTCTCGAGGCGCGGGAATTCCACCGTAAATGAGGACCCTGCTCCCGGTGCGGTGTCCACCCGGAGAGCTCCTCCGGCATCTCCCACCAGCCTGCGCACGATCGTCAGCCCGAGCCCCGACCCCAATGGCTTGGTCGAGTGAAATCCCGACAACGCCTGCTCCAGCTGTGCACGGCTCATGCCAGCCCCGGTGTCGATCACCTGCAAGCAGACGTGCTCGCCGCCCCTGGTCCGCAGCGTCACGACTCCTCGTCCGTTCACCAGGCTCTCGCGCGCGTTGCTCGCGAGGTTGTCGATCACCCGCCGGAGCGCCAGCGGATCGGTCCGGACCACCGGCGCCGGCTCGGCCAGCTCGACCTGCACCGTCACTCCTTCGTCTCCCGCAAGCCGTTGAGCCGCGCTCTGAACAGCCACGTTCAAATCGCAGGGCTCCACGACACCCGGGACCGCCAGCCGGGCGTACTCCCCGGCGAGGGCGTGGAGATAGGTGATGCTGGACTCGACCGTTCCCTGCCGTTCCGCGAACACCCGCGCGAGCTCGGCGGGACTCTCACCCGCCGCATCGCTCCAATGGCGAAAGACGTTCCGGATCGGTGTGAGGCCATTCCGGATGTCGTGATTCACCTGCCGCGCCAGGTCTCCCAGCGCCGCTCGACGCTCGGCCCGCCGCGCGACCTCGGCGCTTTCGCGCAGACGGGCAGTCATGGTGCTCAGCACACCGGCCAGTTTTCCGACCTCGTCCCGCGGGGCCAGACGCGGCGTATCGAAGGCCCCCTCCGGATGCTCCGGATCCAGGTCCTCCGCCCGCGCCGTGAGGTCCGCGAGTGGCCTCGAAAGCCTCCCGGCCAGCCAGAGGGCGAGCGCCAGCCCTGTCAACGCAGTGGTGAGGAGTGCCAGCGCAAGCCACCGGTTCACGCTGCCCGAAATGGCCGTCAGCGGCGCGAGAGACTGATTGACCACCAGGCTCGCGCTGCCGACCGAGTCCGCGTCTTCCGACGGCAGAAATGGCAGCGGCATCACGTGCGCGCCGGGAACCACGCTGTCGGCGAGAGCGACGGTGACGTCGGCATCGGGCGCCGAACGCGCCATCCACTCCGAATCGAGTCCGATGCCCCCCACGATCGGGAATTCCCGCTCCCCGATGCGCAGAGAATCGAGCCGGGCCAGGGTCACGAACGTCGACTCCGCCGACCGCACGCGCATGAGCATGATCGAGTCGGGGGCCGCGCGGAGGTGTGCCGGCAGGCTCGGCTCCCCCCAGCCGTAGGCATTGCGGAAGTGCCCGGACGAGAGCACGGTGCCGTCGGGCGAAAGGATCTGGAGGCTCGCGAGGCCCGACACCCGCATGGCGGTGCCCGCAAAGTCCCTGACGTAGTCGTCACCCGAGTCGGCCGCGAGGGCGGCGCGCAGGTGAAGATCGGACCCGGCGGCACGCCGGACCCCTGCCAGGCGCCGGGCGAGGTCGGCGTTCGCGCCCACCACCCGCGCTCGGACGTGATCCAGCGCCGCGTCGGCCCGTCTCTCGAACATCGCCTCCAGCCTGCTGCCGACCGCGCGCCGCACCCCCCACCCGAACACCACGAGTGGGAGGAGAACCGCGGGCAGGAACGCAGCCGCGAGGCGCGCGCGGAAGGTCACGGGGCCATCCGGGCATCGCCCAGGCGGGGAGCGCCGTCGCCACCCAGACGCACCGGGAGCAGACTCTTGTCCAGCACGACGCTCGCACGGACGGCGATCAGCGGGGTGGACTGGCCCCACGAGGGTCCGCACGGAGCGCCGGCGGCACGGCGGGCGATCATCGCCCACTCGCTCCCGGTCTCGACCGCCCGGTCCCACCCCACAGGTGAAAGCGCCACCGCGAACACGCCATGTCCCAGGGCCCCGCTGCCGATCAGCCTGGCGGCCAGGGCTTCTCCCGTCGGGTCGCCGCGGCGATAGGCGACGCGATGAGGGCCGGAGAGCTTGGCCTGGCGGCCTGTGGTTGCGGGACAGCCGTCATTCTCCGCTGGCGTCGCGTCCGTGCGGACCGCGGCCACGAGGTCGCTCCGATCCGCCGAGATCCCCTCGGGAGCGATCAGCACGTACTCCTCGTTCCAGGCCATCGGAAGAATCGCGAACCGGGGCCGGGTGGCGGCGAACGCCAGGGCCGCCCGGTCACGGGTGATCACGACGTCCGCGTGACTCTCGAGCGCGTCGCGGGCGTCCCCGGTCCCGCGCGCAAAGGTGATCCGCGGTGCCGTGCCCGGAGTGGTCGGCTGCAACACGGCATCGTCGGCGTCGGTCGCCGGGTTCGTGAGCCATCGGCTCCCCGTCCCGATTGGCCATCCGTGATCGGGCGCGGGCTTGGTGACGGCCGCCGAAGGCGCCAGCACAGCCGCCAGCGCATCGCCACTTCCCGTCGCGACCCGGATCAGCGTGTCGCCGTCGACGGTCGTCCGCTCAGCGAGGACGGAGTCCGACAGGCGCCACGAGCTTCTCACGTCGGCGGCGAGCACGGGCGCTCCATCCCAGAAGCGCGCGTCCTTGCGCAGCACGAGCTCCACGCCGTTACTGCCATTGCGCCACGAAGCCGCCAGTCCGGGGAGCAGATTTCCCTGGCAGTCGACTTTGACCAGCGTCTCATACGCGAGCCCGAAGGCTATGCGCTCCGCGGCAGAGTGCGGGACCGGCGCGTCCTGACTCTCCACCGGGCCGTCCTCGACGACGCGAATGGAGTCGCGTGGCGCACCGGGTGTGCCCGCGGCCACGCAGTTGGCCGGGAAGTGATTCGCCGCGGGTGGCGACACCCGCATGACGGAATGAGCGCACGCGAAAAGCCCCGCCAGTGCGATGCTGGCGAGGAAGGATTGAACGATCGTCGTCTTCGACACGGGGACGGCTCCGGGGAGGGTCGGGGCTCGGGATGTTATACCCCGAGTGCCCCGTCTCTACCCATCCAGACGAGCCTTGTGCCTGCTGGGTTTCTGGGCGGCTACCCTACCAGTTCAGCCAGTAGGAGGCCTTCACGAGGAAGGTGTTGTTCGGGTGGAGATTGAACAGGTTGTTGAAGTCGCCCCGCAACCCGTCGGGGCCCGCCAGCGATTGGAAGTCCTGACGCCCCTGCGTCCACACCACGAAGATCGTGGATCCGGGCCGGTACTCCCAGCGGACGACCAGGTTGGAATTGAACTGCTTGAAGTCGAGCCCGCCGGGATGATTCGCGACCGACGTGTCGGCGTAGGGCTGATAGCGCGCGTCGTAAGAGCTCGACGCGGGATTCGCCAGCTCGCGGATGTTCGAGTAGGTCCCGCGGCTCACGAACGGCGCTATGTGCCACTGCACCGAAAGGTTCGTCGTGATGGTATAGCCGAGGTCCGCCGTGAGGCCCACGGTGCGCTGATCGAGGTGCGCGAAGGTGTAGTGTTGCTGGCCGGTAGCGAGCAGAGTGTCGTACTGACCGAACCACTGGTTGTCGGCGTGCTGCGTCGTGATGTTCGCACCGATCGACACGTTGAAGCTCGTCGACGCGTTGTACGTCAGCTGCGGCTGCAGATTGATGGACGAGTTGTGCCCCGCGTCCCCGAAGAACATGTTCGAAAAGAAGGACGGAATCAGCTTGTGCCGGTCGTCCCCCTGGAAGCCCCACCAGGGCGCCAGATAGGGATCCTGCCGCACCGCGGGGCCGCCCCGTGCACACCGGTCGCACCACGTAGTGCCCAACTGGCCGTAGGTCCCGCCGGCGTGCAACCACCACAGGTTGGCGAACTTGACGTGGACGTTCGTGTTCGCCGCGCGCTCCGTGGACAGGCCGGCCGCAGACCACCATTGCCACCAGTTGAAGTTCCATTGGAGCTGGTTGTAGATCTTGGTCGGCTTCCGCCAGAAGATCCCCATCCAGTTATTCCAGGTCTGCTGGTCGGCCTGGAACATGAATCCCAGATCGTTGGGGTCGAATCCCGGAGAACGCCGCAGGTAGCTCGTCTCGCCCATGACCGACCCCGACACCTTGCCGAGGTGCACTTCTTCGGCATTGCCCGAGAGGGAGGTCGCCGTCGAATCCACGTGCAGGGGGCCGCCGGGACGCTGGAAATAGTGAACCGGGTTCATCTGCAAGGCCGTAATGTCCGCCGGAGAACCGTTGATCTGGCTCCAGTCCACGGAGGCAGAGACTTCGAAGCGATTGTTGAGGAAGCGGTGCCGCGTGTCCACCGCGCCCACGTAGGCGCTGTGCGCCAGATAGGGTGAGCTGGCGGAATCGAGATTCCGGTTCACGCCGGTGAACATGAAGCCCACGCCGCTGTTGCCGTTCCGGAGGTCCTGGGTCATCCGGATCACGCCGTAATTCGACCCCGGCTCGGTGGTGATGCCGCCCGGTCCCGTTTCGTGCTGGGTGACTGCGTCGATCACGCCGAGATTGAGTCCGCCCGGCAGACGCCCCGTGAGCTTGCCCGCGCCCAGGATGGTCGTAGACCCAGTGCCGTCACCCAGTTGCGGAGTGGCTCCGATGCGCCGGGAATAAAACAACTCTTCGCCGCTGCAGTTGACCTGGCTGCAATTCACGTTGAACTGGAAGAGGCCGTTGCCCTCGACAAAGAAGGGCCGGCGTTCCTGGAAGAACGTCTCGAACGCGCCGAGGTTCAGGACGGCCGGGTCCGATTCGACCTGGCCGAAATCCGGGTTCACCGTCCCGGTGAGCGTCAGGTTCGAGGCCACCGCGACTTTGAAATCCGCGCCGATACTCGCCTGCTGATCCCGTCCGAATCCGCCTCCCTGCGCCACCGACACATTCTTCGTGACCATGTAGGGAGCGAGCTCAAACCGGCGCGGCGGAGCCAAATCGCTCAGGCCCGTGAGCTCGCCGAGCTGAGACGACAAGCCGGGCTTGTTGGTGTGGTACGGAGGCCAGCTGTCCTGCTCGCCGGTCCGCTCCACCTGCCGCGCGATGGTGAATCCGAACGTGTTGCTGGGGCCCACGGCGAAGCGCATCTGGGACAGCGGGAACCTGAACACGGCGATCCAGCCGAGGGAGTCGACTTTGGTGGCGACGTCCCAAATGCCGTCCCACGCACCGTCTTCGTTCCCATCCTGGTAGATCGCGTAGTCGGTCTTCACGCCCACCGGGTTCACGTCGAACTCGTAGCCGGTGCGCCGGTCATGATAGGAGTCGATGAAGACGGTAATCATGTCACTCGGCGTCTGGACGTCACGCCGGGCGAGCAAGCCCACGATGCTATCGGGGTGCGGATCGTACGCGCGGACCAGCACATACAGGTCCCGCGCGTCATAGATGACCTTGGCCTCGGTCCGGAACTTGGGCTGCGCACCATCGGTCGGGCGGAAGACCCGGAACTCGGAAATCACGGGCGCGGAGGCCCAGGCAGGATCGGTATCGAAACGATTGAGCACCGGAGGGACCGTCGCGCGCACGGCTGCTACGGCCGTCGGGACGGGCGCCGCCGGAGAATCCGGCTTGGATGCGGGACCCTGGGGACTGACACTGACGGCCAGGAGGAGCAGCGTGGTCGGGTTCATTGGAATATCAGACGGCACCACTTTGCGAAAGGTTGCATTCGGAGGGGTTCCCCAGTCCCGCGGCACGCGTAGGTTCTAGTCCTCTCTGTCAGCAACCGGTCATAGCCAAATGCGCCGTCACGCCATTGTTGCAATCCTTGGGCTCGTTGCCCTCCCTTACTCACCACTGCGCTCCCAGTCGTCCCATCTGGAGACCCGCTGGGCGCAGGATGTCACGCCTGACCGGGTTCTCCCTGAGTACCCGCGGCCGCAGATGGTCCGGACCTCCTGGGTCAACCTGAACGGCTTGTGGGACTATGCGGTACGGGATTCAGGGGCGCCCGCACCCGATTCGTATGACGGCGCCATTCTCGTGCCGTTCCCGATCCAGTCGCAGCTGTCCCGGGTCACTCGCGCCGTCACACCGGTGCAGCGCCTGTGGTATCACCGGCGCTTCACGCTTTCTCCCCAGTCACCGGGCCGCCACTGGCTGCTCCACTTCGGTGCCGTCGACTGGGACGCCACCGTTACCGTCGACGGTCATCGGGTCGGCCGGCATCGGGGCGGCTACGATCCGTTTTCGTTCGACATCACGGACGCATTGAAGCCCGGCACGACCCACGAGCTGACGGTGAACGTGTGGGACCCGACCGACGCGGGCGAAGAGCCACGAGGCAAGCAGGTCCTGAAGCCGGGCAGCATCTGGTACACGGCCGTCACGGGCATCTGGCAGACCGTGTGGCTCGAATCCGTCCCGCGCACGCACATTGACGACCTGTCCATCACTCCGGATATCGATGCCGGACTGGTCCGCGTGACCGCGACGGGCAAGGGAGCCGCGACGCCCGTCCGTATCGAGGTCCGCGCGGGAGACGCCAGCGTCGCCGTCGCGAGCGGAGTCACCGGCCGCGCGGTGTCGGTCCCGATTCCGAACGCCCACCTGTGGTCGCCGGCTGACCCCTTCCTTTACCACGTTCGAATCACGGCGGGCGGGGACTCGGTCGGGAGCTACTTCGGGATGCGGAAGATCGCGGTGGCCCGTGACTCCTCCGGTGCGTTGCGGCTCTTCCTCAACAACCAACCACTCTTCGAGTACGGCACGCTGGATCAGGGCTGGTGGCCCGACGGGCTGTACACGGCGCCGACCGAAGACGCTCGTCGCAACGACTTCATCGTACTCAAGGATCTTGGCTTCAACATGATGCGGAAGCACGTGAAGGTGGAGCCCGAGCGGTGGTACTTCGACGCGGACTCCATGGGCGTGCTGATCTGGCAGGACATGCCGAGTGGCGATATCGACTCTGACTCAGGACGCGCGGAGTATCGGGTCGAGCTGCAGCGGATGTTGGCCGCCCTCCGCAACCACCCCAGCATCGTGATGTGGGTGCCCTTCAACGAGGGGTGGGGACAGCACGACACGCGAGCCACGGCCGAGTGGGTGAAGCGCACGGATCCGAGCCGATTGGTGGATGACGCGTCGGGGTGGACTGACCGCGGCGCCGGCGACGTCTCGGACGTCCACAGCTACCCGGGGCCCGAGATTCCCGCCGCCGATTCCACACGCGCCCGCGTTCTCGGGGAGTTCGGCGGACTCGGCTTCCCGGTGACCGGCCACACCTGGGTGAACCGCGACAACTGGGGATACGTGCGGTACCCGACCCTCGACTCCCTGTGGAGCGGCTACCGTGATCTGTTGATGAAAGTCCGCGCGCTCGAGGCGACGGGTCTGGCGGCGGCCATCTACACGCAGACCACCGACGTCGAAGTCGAAGTGAACGGGCTCATGACGTACGACCGGGGAGTCATCAAGCTCCCCCGAGACGCCGCTCAAGCCGCGTCTCGGCTCTACGCACCGCTCACCGGGAGTGGCTCAGTGACCAAGTCGTCGTTCGGCGTGCTTCCCGATGGGAAGGCCGTCGACAGTTACACGCTCACGAACGCCGGCGGCATGCGGGTGAAGATCCTGACGTATGGCGGGATCATTCAGTCCGTCGAAGTGCCGGACTCCCATGGGCGCCTCGGGGATGTGGTGCTGGGCTTCGACTCGCTCGACGGCTACGTCAAACAGAGCCCCTACTTCGGGGCCATCGTGGGCCGCTACGCCAACCGGATCGCTCGGGGCAAGTTCACCCTCGACGGAAAGGAATACGCTCTCGCGGTCAACAACGGGCAGAATGCCCTGCATGGCGGCCTGAAGGGGTTCGACAAGGTGGTCTGGAGCGCCGATCCGTTTCAGCACGGGGATTCGGTGGGGGTCCTGCTGTCCTACGTGAGTCCTGACGGCGAGGAAGCGTATCCCGGCACGCTGAAGGTCACGGTGCGCTATACGCTCACCGGCGCGAATGACCTGGTCGTGGACTATGACGCCACGACCGACAAGGCGACGCCCATCAACCTGAGCCAGCACTCGTACTTCAATCTCTCGGCGGGCCGCTCATCCGATGTTCTCGGACACGTCGTCACCATCGACGCGGCGCGTTACACCCCGGTTGACTCGACCCTCATCCCCACCGGGGCCCTGGCTCCCGTGGCCGGTACACCCTTCGATTTCCGGCAGGGGAACGCCATCGGGGCACGGATCGGCGACGCCGATCCCCAGCTCAAGATTGCCGGTGGGTATGACCACAACTTCGTGCTGAACGGGGGCCCGGGATTGACGCATGCCGCCCGCGTGGTGGAGCCGGCGACGGGGCGGACCCTCGACGTCTTCACGGATCAGCCCGGGCTGCAGTTCTATTCCGGAAATTTCCTGGACGGGTCCATCAAGGGCAAAGGCGGGACGACTTACGTCCATCGTGGGGCCTTCTGTCTCGAGACGCAGCATTTCCCGGATTCACCCAATCATCCGGCGTTCCCGTCCACCATCTTGCGCCCGGGCTCGACGTATCGGACCCGGACGGTCTTCAAGTTCGGCGTAACCCAATAAACCGAAGGCCGGGGAACGACGCCTCGAAAGGCGTCGCCCCCGGCCCCGGGGTCCTGCCACTACCCTGCTTTAGAACGCGACTTCGAAGCCCAACCGCATGCTCCGCCCCGGCCCATTGAAGCCGTAGGGACCGAAGAAGAGGTTGTAGTACGACGACAGGGCCTTGTTCTCTTCAGCGACCGAGTACACGCCGTCCCCGTTGCCGAACCGGGCCTCAGCGCGCTGCAGCTCGACGCAATTCACGGGGCCGGACTCGCCGGTCCACGAGGCGCAGTTCGACAGCGAGACGGAGCCGTCGGAACGCAGCGCACCGTTCCGCTGGGCCTCGTTCGTCAGGTTCGTGAACTCGCTGGCGATCGTGTTGTGCTCGAAGACCGAGTTCGTGACGTCGTTGGTCTCCGCGAACAGCCCGGTGATGTTCTTCCAGTTGAACAGGTTCCGGATGTCCGCAAACGCCGTGACGTCCAGCCGGCCCAGCTTCAGACCCTTGTTGATCCGGAGATCGAGGTTCTTGGTCCACGGCGTGGTGGCCGAATTGATGTCCCCCGCCTGCGCCGCGGTGAGCCCGAAGTTGGTTCCCGGTGCCGTGGCGCCGCCGCCGACGTTGGTCAGCGGGGTGTAGGGCAGACCGGAAAGGACCTGGAAGGTCGCGAAGGCACTCACGTCCTTCAGGATGGAGCCAACCGTGGTGCCATCCTGCCAGCCACGCGGCACCGTGAACGAGACTGCGCCCACGATGTTGTGCGTCCGCTGGTCGTTCACCGCCCGGGGCTGCTCGGCCGGGGGCAGGACGTTCCCCGTGACGCCCGAAATCGAGCGCGCCGCGGTGGTGAGGTAGGAGTACGGCGACGAGCCGGTGCCGTTCGCCACCTCGAACGTGTACCCGATCTGCGCGGTGAGCCAATTGCTCATCCGGCGGTCGATCCGGAGATCGAGGCCGCGGTCGTACCCGAAGTCCCCGTTGGTCAGGACGTTGATGTTCAGGATGCGGCCCGGGTTGGTCGGGTCGTTGTACCCGAAGATCCGGTACGAAAGGTCAGCGACCTTGCTCTTGTTGTAGCCCGACAGGTCCACCACCAGGTCCGGCGTGAACGCGTGCCGCACGCCGAACTCGAACAGGATCGTCTTCCCGAAGCCGACGTCACGCCCGAACCGGTCGTTCGAGTTGGTGAAGGTCAGATCGCTGTTGATGCCCTGGAGCATGGTGTTGACGTCCGGCGTCTGCACTTGATGCGAGTAGGACAGCCGGAAGTCGGTGTTGTCGGTGATCGGGAACGACACCTGGAGGCGCGGGCTCAGCGTCGAGTGCCCGACGCCCGGGGTGTAGGTCCGGGCCAGCGAGTTGGCATACGCAGTGTCGTTCAACGCGGACGACTGGTTCCAGGTCGGATCCGAGAACGTGAAGCCCGGAGTGTTCGAGAACAGCGCGTTGCTGTTGAAGTAGTCGTACCGCACGCCCATCTCGAGCACCACGTCGCCCAGATCGAGGCGGTCGGAGACCCACGCCGCGCCGTTGGTCGGCTTGGTGTGATAGGCATCCGAGAAGATCTGGTTGTTCAGAATCCCGTTCCACGCAGCCACGTCGGAGCGCTGGAGCTCGCCGCCGAAGTTGAACCGGTGATACCGGTTCGCCTGCCAGTCGACCTGCGCCCGGCCGTACAGCCGCTTCTCCGTATACAGGTTGTTCAGCTGAGCGCCATTGACCACGCCCTCGGTGAAGAACCCGCCGGACTGCATGGCGTAGGGGTTCATCCGGTAAGGCTGCGAGGCGTTCAGGTCGGTGCGATTGGGCAGCGGCACCCGCTCGCCGTCGTTCGACCGGATGTTGCGGATGATCGCCTCGGGGTTGCTGAAGAAATCACCCGCGAACTGTCCGAACCCGCCGAAGTTGAGCGTGGAGAACTCCATGCCGCCCATCGGATTCCGGGTCGAGACTTCCGTCGCCGGATCGAGGACGCCCGAGATCGACTGGTTCGTGGCGTACGACAGGTTGAGGTTCAGGGAGAGCGCGCGATCGGCCTGCTTGAAGATCGAGTGGTCCCAGTTCAGCACGACGTCCCGGGCCCAGGTGTGCGTGCCCGAGTACAGCGCCGGGTCACCGATCACCTGGTTCGGGTAGTTGCGGTTCTGGTCGCCCTCGGCGATCGCCGACAACGCGATGCTCGACCCCGAGCCGTAGAAGTAGCTGACCTTGCCCTGCAGGTTCAGGTTCGTCGTCCAGTCATACGGCAGGCGGTTGCCCTGGCACGAGACCCCGTCGTTCTGCGCCGCGTCGCACTGACCGCTGTACTGCACCCACTTCGGAAGCGTGATGCTTTCCGCGCCGCTCGGGCCGACCACGTGGACCGTGGTGTCGACGCCGTTCATGGTGTAGGACGGAACGTCGGCCGCGCCGTAGGACCGGAACGGCGACGTCTGACCCTGCAGGACGCCCGACAGGAAGAACCGGAGCTTGGCGAATCCCGGCACCGGGCCGCCCACGGAGCCTTCGAAACGGTTGTAGCCGGTGCTGACGGTGTTGGCGAACATGCCGTCACTCTGCGCGGAGAACGCTCCGGAGAGCTTCTCGCCGCCGGACCGGGTGGTCACGGCGATCACGCCCGACTGCGCGTTGCCCTGATTGATGGCGATGGCGCCCGTGGTGATCGACGCCTCTTCCACCGCGTTGGTCTGGACCAGGTTCGTCGGCGAAGCGCCCATCGCGCCACCCACGATCTGGGCCTGACGGATGGCCGGGGCACCGTCGATGTAGACGGCTTCCTCACCGGGGCGGCCGCCGCGAATCGATACGCCCAGTCCGTTGCCGGACTCGACGACGCCGGGCGTCAACGCCACCACGTTCCGGACGTTCTGGACCGGCAGGTTCTGCACCAGGTCTCCGGAGACGATGGTCTTCGAAGTCACCTGGTCACGCGGCACCGCCGCGTCCGCCGCGGCCACCACGTTGATCCCGGTGACCGTGAGCGCCTTGTTCTGCAGCGGGAAGTTCTGCGTGAGCGTCTGCCCGGCCAGGATGCGGACGCCCTCAGCCTGTCCCGGCGCCATCCCGATGTACTGCGCCTGCATCCGGTAGAGGCCGGCCGGGATGTTGTTGATGAAGTAGTAACCCTTGTCGTCGGACACGGCGCCGAAGGACGTACCCGTCACCGTCACCTGTGCGTGGGCGAGCGGTGCGCCGTCGGGCCCGGTGACCGAGCCCTGGACCTTGCCGGTTGTTTGCGCCGCTAACGCCCCGCCACCCAATACCAGGACGCTGGTGAACGCGAACAACGAGCGGACAGAAAACGACATGCGTGTGCTCCTTTCAAAGACGGTGTGCGAACCATCAGGGACCCCGAAGACGGCAACTGACCCTCCTCACCTGAAAGGGCACGCCGGCCCCCGGCGGGATGCCGGGGGGCAGCGGCTGCTGTGACGCTAGAGACGTCTGTGGGGCTTGGAAATGCACGCGCGATGAGCCGCGCGGGCCTGACGACCAACCGTCAGGGGGGGGCGACGAAAAACCGTTACAAACGGCGACCCAGGCGGGCCTCCAGGGTGTCCCGGCAGCCCCGGGACAGCTTGAGACGGGTGCCGTCGTGGAGCACGGCGACGAACTCGCCACGGTAGAAAGGCTGCAGCTCCTTCACGCGCACGAGATTCACGATGGTGGACCGGTGAATGCGGACGAACCGCGCCGGGTCCAGCTCGGTCTCGAGGTGGTGCATGGTCTCGCGCACCGTGTGCGACACCTTGGCGACGTGAATGCGGACGTAGTCACCGTCGGCGTCGATCCAGTCGATGTCCTCGACCGGAACCAGGACGACGTTGCCCCCCGTCTTCACTACCAGACGCGAGCGGTACCCAGCGGCCGGCGCGGACTTCTCGACGACGGTGGAAGCGCCGTTGGTGCCACCGGCGAGCGTCGCCATCTCCTTGCCCAACTCACCCATGCGGGTGCGGCGGACCTGGAGCTTGGCCTGGCTCAACGCCTCGCGAAACCGGTCGTCGGTGAAGGGCTTGAGCAGATACTCGACCGCGTGCACTTCGAAGGCCTGGAGGGCGTAGCGGTCGTACCCCGTCACGAACACCACCACCGGACGCCGTTCGGGAGGCACGTCGCGCAGGACGCCGAGTCCGTCGAGCTCAGGCATCTGGACGTCGAGGAAGACGAGCTCGGGTGACTGATCGCGGATGGCGGCGGTCGCCGTCTTCCCGTCGCGGCACTCCCCCACGACCTCGATCTCCGGGTCGGCGGACAAGAGATGCCGCAGGCCCTCGCGGGCGGCGGGTTCATCATCGACGATCAGGGTTCGCATGCCGCGCATCGTGCTCTCCATTCGTCAGCGCCCCGGAGCGGCGGGGCGGAAGGGCAGAAAGACGTGAGAGGTGACGCCCCCGTCTTCCGCATTCAGAACCTCGAGTCCGGCGCGGTCTCCGTAGAGCCGTGCGAGCCTGAGCCGGGTGTTCGCCAATCCCACGCCACTCGACCCCACGCTCCGGCTCGGGTCGTCCGCCATGCCGGGGCCGTCATCCCGGACCGTCAGGTGCAGCGTCCCATTGGTACACCGGGCACCGACGATCAGGATCCCTGAGGCGGTGGCCGCGGAAATCCCGTGCCGGATGGCGTTCTCCAGCAGGGGTTGGAGGATGAGGTGAGGCACGGCGGCGTCCTGCGCCCCCGGCTCCACCGTCCACGTCACCTTCAGACGGTCGGAGAACCGCGCTTGTTCCACGTCGAGGTAGTTGCGCGCGAATTCGAGCTCCTCGCGGAGCGGCACCTCCTGAGTGGCGGCGCCGTCCAGCATCCTCCGGAGCAGGTCTCCCAGGCGGCCCACCACCTGCACCGCCAGCGCCGACTTCCCCGTGCGCACCAGGGTGCCCACGGTGTGCAGCGCATTGAAGAGGAAATGCGGGTGCAGCTGCATCTTCAGCGAATGCAGCTCCGCCTGGGCAAGCTGGGTCTCGAGCTGCGATTCGCGCATCGCCCTCGCTTGCGCCCGCGCGCCGGCATCCCGCATCGAGCCGATGAAGAGCACCACCCAGTAGAGCATCGAATCGAAGACGAGCCACCAGGCCAGCACCCGGACGACCCGGGATCCCAGGGGGAGGCTCAAATCCGAGAGCGGGACTTTGGCCCAGGCGGACAGGAACGGGAGGTACAGCTCGAACGCGGAGTCCATGCACGTCACGATCGTCAAGCTCGTCGCGACGTGAATCAGCACCCGCCCGGGCCATCCCGGACCCCGGGGCGGGAACCGGTTCCCCCACCACAGAATGAACGGTGTGAGCAACGCCCAGAGATACGCCTGGGGCATCATCTGCGCGGGGCCGAACCACCACGGCTCGTGCCGCCCGTAGGCCATCGCCCCGACCAGCTCCTGCAGTGACGTGGTCAGGCCGTAAATCGTCCAGAGCGTCAGGACGATCTTCCAGGAAAAACGGGCGCGTGGCTCGGGCTCGGGACGAAAGGCCATGGGCTTAGTCTACTACGGCCAGGGGGGGTCGAGAATGGAGGACGGCGAAGCGCGCCGGACCTTGGGTAGAGCGCGCCGCCGGGGAGGCCAACGGCGGCGCCTTTGTGATCCGCGTTACACTACTCCGCCAGCGCCAGGAGCCGCTTCCACTGAGCGGCCGTCGCCGGGACCACCGACAGACGTCCCTGGCGCACGAGCGCCATCTCCGCGAAGGTCGAATCCGCCTTGATCTGCGCGAGCGTGACGGGCTTGGCCAGGCGCTTCCCCAGCTTGATGTCGATCACGACCATCGACGGGTTGCCGGCCTTTGGATCGGGGTACGCTTCCTTCGCCACCGACGCAGTGCCGATGACCGACTTCTCCGCGCCGGTGTGATAGATCATCAGCTCGTCACCCTTTTCCATGGCCCTGAGGTTCTTCAGTGCGACGGGATTGGCGACACCATCCCAGACCGCGGTCTTTTCCTTCTCGAGGCGGTCGTAGCTGTAGGCGGTCGGTTCGGTCTTGAGAATCCAGTAGCTCATCCGGCGCTCCGGTCGGTCCAGTCGGTGATGGTGGTGACGAGATCCTCGAAGATGCTCGCCTCGGTCGCCTGCTTCTTGGGGACTTTGAATGAATGATCCCCGCCGTCGACTTCATGCAAAGTAGCCCGGGGTTTCAACCGCGCGACAACCTGATGCAGAAGCTCCGGCTGCGCGAACTCATCCCGTGTCCCCTGCAGGAAGAGCATCGGGATCTTCACCAGGTCCAGGTGCTCGCCCCGCGTGATCCCGGGCTTGCCGGGAGCGTGGAGCGGAAAGCCCAGGAAAATGAGGCCGCGTACGCGGTCCAGTGCATCGCGGGACTGGGCCGTCGACGTCATCCGGCCGCCGAAGGATTTCCCGCCCGCCACGAGCGGCAACCCAGGCGCTTCAGCGCGCGCACTGGCGACCGCCGCTTTGACCGTCGCCACGCACTTGTCGGGCGCATCCGTTCGTCCGCTCCCGCGTTCCATGTAGGGGAACTGGTACCGGAGCGTTCCCATGCCGGCGGCCGCGAGGCCGTTCGCGATCTTTTCGAGAAACGGATGACGCATCCCCGCCCCCGCGCCGTGCGCCAGCACATACACCGCCCGCGCATTCGCCGGAAGCTCCAGGAGCCCCGACACTTCGAGTCCGAGCTCGGGGACGCCGATCGAAAGCGGTTTGCCGGTCACACGCGTGCCTGAAGGAGTCCCAGCGCCTTCACGAGGTCGGGTTGCTCGTCCAATACCGGGATCACGGGATCGCCCTTCAACTTCTTCATCCGGGCTGGGGCGTTCTTGATCGTGAACTGGCCGATCTCGAGCGAGGGGGTGACCTCACTCCACTTCAACGGCATCGACACCGGAGCGCCCGGCAGCGGCCTGATGGAGAACGGCGCGACCAGCAGGCGGCCATGGCCATTCTGGCCGTAGTCGAGGTAGACGCGCCCCCCGCGCTTCCCCACCACCCGGGTAATCGTCGCGATGTCGGGCAACTCGGCCGCGACCACCCGGGCCAGGAGGCCGCCCAGCTGACGGCACTGTTCGTAGGTCACCTGCCGCCCCATCGGGATGAGGACGTGGAGGCCGGTGGAGCCCGAGGTCTTGATGTAGGCGGGAAGCCCGATGGTGTCGCAGAGCTTCTTCGTGGCCTTCGCGACCTTCACCACGTCCGTGAACGGCGCTTCCTTCGGATCGAGATCGAGAATGCACCAGTCGGGACGCTCGAGGCTCGCGATCCGGCTCCCCCAGACGTGGAGGGGAATAGTGCCGAGGTTGGCGATATAGAGAAGAGAATCCAGGTCGTCGCAGACGAAATAGTCGATCTCCCGCTGAGTGTCCTCACTCCACATGCGCTCGGTGCGGAGCCATTCGGGCGAAAAGGGCGGCGCATCCTTCTGGAAGAACGATTTGCCATTGATGCCGTCGGGGAAGCGCGTCATGACGACGGGCCGGTCGGCGAGATACGGCAGGAGCCAGGGCGAGATCGCGCGATAGTACTCGATGAGGTCACCCTTGGTGTAGCCGTCTTCGGGCCAGAAAATCTTCTTCAGGTTCGAAAAAACAACGTCGTGGGGTTGTGGGGGTGTGGGACTCGCCGGTGAGGGCGGGGCTTCCTCACTCTTCGGAGAGCCCCACTCCCCCACATCCCCACTTCCCGTCTTCAAGACGCACTCCTCCGGCTCCTTGTCATCCCTCCATCTCAGGAAGACGGGGTGGCGAAGCAGGGCTTCAGGCGTCCATTCCTTGAACCGCACTTCGGCCACGAGCTTGGGCTCGATCCAGGTGGTGTCCTTGTCCTTTGGAGTCGCTCCGGTAACCGCGGGAGTGTCCCGCTTCAGGGACTCGAGCGCCTTCGCGACGTCCTTCAGCTCCTTGTCCGTAAACCCCGAGCCCGCTCGGCCCACATAAACCAGCGCCCCATCCCGATAGGCACCGAGATGCAGGGCGCCGAATCCGGCGCGGGAGCCTTTGGCTTTCGTGAATCCGACCACGACGAAGTCGTCGGCGCGGTCGGCGCGGATTTTCAGCCACGCGGGAGAACGGCCGGCCCGATACGTCGAATCGGCCCGCTTCGCCATGATCCCCTCGAGACCCAGGCGCTCGACCTGCCGGTACAACGCTTCGCCTTCTTTGACGAAGTGCTCCGAGTACCTGAGCGCTCCGGTGGCAGGGACGATTTTGCGAAGCAGCTCCTTCCGCTTCTCGAGCGGCAATCCCCTCGTGTCGTAGCCGCCGAACGCGAGCAGGTCGAAGCAGTACAGCGTCGTGGGGTTCTCGACCGCCGCGCGGCGAACATCGAATGATCTCGAGATGCGCGCCCGATTCTGCAGGCCGTTGAAGGTCGGATGTCCACGTTCGTCGAGCACTACCAATTCGCCGTCGAGCACCAACCCCTCGAACGGGAGCGCCGCCACGACCCGCGCGATCTCGGGGAAGACCGGTGACAGGTCGTGGCCGTTGCGGCTCACGACTTTCGCGACACCGTTCTCCTTCCCCACGCGCACGCGATAGCCGTCGAGTTTCAGCTCGAAGAGCCACCCCTCCTTCGTGAATGGCCCCTCACGCGTCTCGGCCAGCATCGGCTCAGCCTCGGTCGGGGTGACCACGCGCCGGGGCAGCTTGAGGGTCGCGAGCTCATCGCGGATCGGGCCGGCGCGGTCGGCACCGGCCTTGAGCTCTTCGACGGTCAGGCCCGACAACACCGAGTTCGGCGGGAAGTCCGCGCCATTTTCCGAGACCTCGCCGTCGCGCTCCTTGATGAGGAGCCACTCCTTGGCGGCGCGCTTGATCTTCACCAGCGTCCACAGGCCCTTGAGCTTGTAGCCGTGAAGCTCGAAGAGGAGCTTCCCCTTCTCGAGTCCGATGAACGGATCTTCGACCGGCACCCAGCGCCCGCGGTCCCAGACGATCACGGCGCCCGCGCCGTAGTTGCCCTCCGGAATGAGCCCCTCGAAGTCGCCGTACTCGATCGGGTGATCTTCGACGTGCACCGCGAGCCGTTTGTCGGCGGGGTTCTTCGAGGGTCCCTTCGGAACGGCCCACGAGGTGAGCACGCCCTTCATCTCCAGCCGCAGATCGAAGTGCAGGTTACGGGCCGCGTGCTGGTGGACCACGAACAGTCCGCCCGCGGAACCAGGCTGCACCGCACGCGCCCCCGGCTCCGGCGTCCGGTCGAGGGAACGCTTGGCGCGGTAAGCGCTTAGCGGGTCGTCAGGGACCTTCCGGTTTGCGGGCATCGGGGAGGTCCAAGTATGATAGCCCCATGAGCGCTCATGCAATCGGTTCCGCCAACGTGTCCTTCGGGCTCGTTTCCGTGCCGGTCAAGATGTTCTCCACCGGCGAATCCGCCGCGGCCATCTCCTTCAATTGGCTCCACAAGAAGGACAGTGCCAGGCTCAAGCAGGAGTACGTCTGCTCCAAGGACGGCGAGAAGGTCGAGAAGGACGACCGGATCAAGGGGTGGGAGTACACCAAAGGGCGGTACGTCACGTTCACGGTCGAAGAGATCAAGGCGCTGGAGGAGAAGGGGACGGGCGCCATCGACATCCGGGAATTCATTTCGGCCGACAAGGTCGATCGCATCTACTACGAGCGGGCCTACTTCCTCGGACCGGACAAGGGCGGCGAGCGCGCCTATGCGCTTCTCTCGAAGGCGCTCACCACGACCAACCTGGTGGCCCTCGGCCAGTACGTCGCCCGCGGCAAGCAATACCTCATCATGGTCCGGCCTCTCGAGGACGGCCTCGTGATGGAGCAGCTCCGCTATGCGGACGAAGTGCGCTCGATCAAGGACGTCGAGCTCCCGAAGACCGAGGTCAAGAGCGCCGAGCTCGACATGGCCGTGCAGCTGATCAAGCAGCTGACCGCGGAGGCATTCCGGCCGGAGACGTATGAAGACGTGGCCAAGAAACGGATCATGGAGCAGATCCAGCGGAAGATCGACGGGAAGGAAATCACGGAGGAGCCGACCGAAGCGCCGAAGACGCAGATCATCGACCTGATGGAAGCCCTGAAGGCGAGCATCGCTCAGGGGAAGGACGTCGACACCGCTCCTAAGAAAAAAGCGAAACGAACTGCTTAGCGAAGGCGGGTCCCAGACCCGCCTCTTCGTGCTTGAAGAACACGTATGCATCCTTCCACCCGGCGCCGAGCGTCTTGATCCGCTCGACCCAGCGCTTCAGGTCCTCTTCGCCGTACCCCTCGTCCCGCAGTCTCAGGTAGCCCCAGTCGGCGGTCGCGACCTCGGGGGTGGTGCCTTCTTCGGTATCCGCCACGACCAGGGCCGCGTTCCTGTTCCTGAGGATCTGGTAGACCTCGTCGTCGAACCAGGAGACGTTCCGGAATTCCCAGGCGGCGCGAATCTCCGGCGGGATGAGCTCGAGGGTCGTTCGTAGCCGCTCGGCGTCCTTTTTGAAGTTCGGTGGGAGCTGGAAGAGCAGCGGCCCGAGCTTGCCCTTCAAGCCGAGGGCGGTGTCGCAGAAATACTTGAGCTCGTTTTCGATCTCGTTGAGCCGCTTGAAGTGCGTGATCTTCTGGGAGGCCTTCAGAACGAACGTGAAGCCCTCGGGCACCGTGGCATCCCAGCCGGCGACCGTCTTGGGCGAAGGCATCCGGTAGAACGTGTAGTTGATCTCGACCGTCTCCAGCCGCTCGGCGTAGTACGCGAGCATTTTGGCGGCCGGGAATTTCTCGGGGTAGAAGCTCCCCTTCCATTCGTCGAAGTTGTATCCAGACGTCCCGACGCGGAGTCTCATCCGTAAGAAAGTAGTCCTGTCCCCTGCCCCCTGCTTACCGCTAGACGTCTAGCCGTCTAGCTTTTGCATGTCCTTGCGGGCCGTCGCTCCCACTTTTTGAGGTCTCCAGTGAAGACATCGGTAGTCGGTAAGGCGGTGGTGGTCGCGCTGTCACTGGTCGCTCCCACCCTGTCCGGGCAGCAGAAGACTCGCTTTGCCTCCGTCCGCGATGCCCTGGTGGGGAGCGGCGGGATGAACGGGGCGTTCGGCCTCCCCGGATTTACGTGGATCGACGGTGGAAAACGCTATTCCTACATCAAGCGCGAACAGCGGTCCGAGGAAATCCGGGCCTTCGACCCGGCGACCGGCAAGGACACGCTGGTATTCAGCGCCCAGGGCCTGACCTTCCCCGACTCGAGCGCCGCCTTCACCTACGATCAGTTTCAGTGGACCGCGGACTCCAGAAACCTGGTGTTCGAAACCAACTTCCGTCCGATCTATCGCCGGTCCGGCATCCAGGACTTCTACGTCTACTCGGTCGCCGATCACAAGCTCAAGCTCGCCACCCGTGACGCTCGCACCGCCGAGTTGTCCCCCGACGGCTCGATGCTCGGTCTCGAGCGCGGCGGCAACATGTACGTCTACGACTTCGCCGCGAAGCACGAGACGCAGCTGACCAAGGACGGGGCGGAGCTGGTCTACAACGGCCACTACGACTGGGTCTATGAAGAGGAATTTGGCCAGGCGCAGGCCTGGAACTGGTCCCCGGACTCGCGCCACATCGCATACTGGCAGGTGGATGAGCGCCCCGAGCCAGTGGTGCAGTTCTCGGACTACCAGGGCCTGCACCAGGACTGGACCAAGATCCGCATCCCACAGCCTGGCGATTCGAACCCCACGGTGAAGATCGGCGTGCTGGACGTGAAGTCCGGGACCAACACGTGGCTCAATCCCGGCCTCACCGGCGACTTCTACATCCCGCGCATCTATTGGACCTCGAGGCCTGACACCCTCGCCCTCGTGACGCTGAACCGCCAGCAGGACACCATGCGGCTCTTCTTCTTCGACGTGAAGACGGGCGGCAAGCGGCTCGTGCTGACGAAGACCTCGAGCACCTGGATCGACGTCTATGACTTCTACGCCGGCGTCAACGACCTGATGACGTTCCCGGCGGGCCGGACCGAGTTCTACTGGGTGGGAGACGAGGACGGCTGGCAGCACATCTATCGCTACGACTACTCGGGCCGCCTCATCAATCAGGTCACGAAGGGCAAGTGGATCGTTGCGCGCATCGAAGGGATGGACCCCTCACGCGGCCTCATCTACTACACGTCCACTGAGGTCTCACCGCTGGAACGCCAGCTCTACGAGATCCACGTGGACGGGACCGGCAAGAAGCGCCTGACGACCACGGCCGGCAATCACCACATCAACATGTCTCCGGACACCCGTTACTACACCGACCGGTGGTCGTCACTGACGACGCCCCAGCAGGTGGATCTCTGGTCCACCGGCCAGAAGCTGGTGAAGACGGTGGCGGGCAACGAGAGCGTGAAGACCTGGATGGCGACACATGAGTTCTCGCAGCCGGAGCTCTTTTCCTTCACGACCTCCGACTCGGTGCGGCTCGACGGCCTGATCATCAAGCCGGTTCCGTTCGACGCCGCCAAGAAATACCCCGTGGTATTCGACATCTACGGAGGCCCCGGCTCGCAGCAGGTCTACAACGATTGGAGCGCGAGCGGGTGGGAAGAATGGCTCGCGGAACAAGGCTACATCGTCATCGGACTGAACAACCGGCCGTCGAACAACTACGGCAGCGCGTTCATGAAGGTGGCGTACAAGCACCTCGGGAAGTACGAGGCCCATGATTTCGCGGAGGCCGCGAAGTACCTCGCGACGCTCCCGTACGTCGACTCGAAGCACGTCGCCATCATCGGCACGAGCTACGGCGGCTTCAGCACCCTCTTCACGATGGAGATGTACCCGGACCTCTTCCCGGTGGGTGTGGCCAATTCGGCGGTGGCCGACTGGCGGCTCTACGACACCATTTACACCGAGCGCTACATGGGCCTCCTGGGCGACAACCAAGCGGGCTACGTGGAGAGCTCACCGATCGAGCAGGCGGCGAAGCTGACAGGGCACCTGCTGCTGGTGCACTCAATGATGGACGACAACGTCCATCCCCAGAACACCATGCAGCTCATCACTGCCCTGGACGAGGCGGGACATCCGGCGCCCCTGATGATGTTCCCCAAGGGGCACCACGGCGCAGCCTATGACTACCCGACCTTCATCGACATCCAGGAAGCGACGTTCGCGTGGCTTGAGCGATACATGAAGAGTTAGTCCGACCCACAATGGTGTGACCTAACGCACAAGTGGTTGGACCATACCGATTTCGAACGCTCCGTCCCGTGACGAATAGGGGAAATGCGGGGTATTCTTGGCAACCGTCCCAAGTGCCAAGAAACCCCGCAGGAGGAGCTTCCATGCGCAATTTCCGCGCGGCGCCGTTGATACTCTTCGCCGCCGCCGCTTTGTCCGTCACCGCATGCGACAACAGCAGCATGACCGGTACCAAAACGGACCCCAACAGTCCCAACGTCTTCGCAGATCAGATCGGCCTCGGCGGCTTCACCACCATCCTCTCCAGCGGCACGTCACGCGTCTCGATCCGGGTAATCCCCGGAACGGCGACGGCCAGTCACGTGCGCGTCCGGCAGGGCGATCAGGTGAATGCTCCCGAACGGATCGTCAGTGAGGTCGCATCACTCGACACCGGCTCGAGCGGCGACGTCGTACTCTCGCTCGGTGGCATCAAGGTGTCGTTCGACGCGACGACGAAGTTCGAAGGCTGGCATGACGACATGGACTCCGACGACTCCGCCGCGATGGGCGAAGCCGGTTTCATCAGCCGCCTGCAGGCCGCGCTCGCCGCGGGACACCATCCGACCGTCGTAGCGATCCGGGCCGCGCCAGCGACGCCTCAAGATCCGACCGACGGGTCCTTCCACGCGGATGCCCTGCGCCTCGATGATGACGCCGATCGTCCGACCATCGAAATGAACGTGACGTCGGCGAACCTCGCCAACAACACCACGCCTCCCCCGGACGCGTTCCTCACGGTGCTGAACGTCGCCATTGGTCTCGACGTCACCGGCGGCAAAACTCGGATCGATGCCAATCGGCACAATACGATGGGCGCGATCCACTTCGAGGGGCGCGTGAAGAGCGTCGATACGACGGGTGGCACCGCGACGCTCGCGGACAGCGCCGGCACCGTCATCAAGGTCCCGACGGGCGGGGAGATCGAGCATCCCGACGACCACGACGAGGATTTCGACAACCCGCTGAACTCCCTCTCCAGGGTCGCCGCCGCCCTGGCGGCCGGTGACACCGTCGATGCCGCGGGCTTCGGCCTGAAGGCCGGCGCCGACACGATCGATGCCGTCGAGGTCCGGTTCCGCGTTCGCGACAATCACGAATTCGAGCCGACGGTCGTCGGGTTCGAAGG
>DATNDQ010000055.1:0-7400 GCA_035553475.1 Gemmatimonadales bacterium | reverse complement strand
CCACCGTTGCTGGCCCAGGACCTCGGAGGAGAGAAGGACCCATTGACCGTCGTTCTGTTTTCTCCACCCATCCCGTGACACCAGTACCCGGTACCCCTTGCTCGCCTTGCCATCCTTGTCCTTGGTCTCGACCTCCGCTTTCGCAAGGATGACGACCGACCAGTCGCCGCCGATGGTGTCGACCGTGAGTACGCTTTCGTCGAATCGCGTGAGCTTGAGTGCGGGCACTCTATCGATGAACTCCTGCCGTGTGACCTTGCGATCGGGAAGCTGGAAGTAGAAATCCGGAGCCAGCATCCTCTCGATCGTCTTCATGTCCACCGCCAGACGCGCCTTCGCCCATTCGGTGTACCCGGCTTGAATCCCGGTTCGCGCCTCTGCCGGACTGACGGCAGGAGCACTTTGCGCCCCGGCTGCAGTCGTTACGACAACCGCCAGTAACGTGGAGGCCAAAACGCGCCCCCTCAGACCATGCGCCGCTCGCGATTTCATTTGTTTCGTCTCCTCTGGTAGGGGCGTACTGACCATCACGATTCGTGTTGAGGCGAGAGGTAGATCGTCCAGGCAACGGACAGGATCTTCCACTGCCCGTCGATCTTGCAGACCTGCCAGACTTCGACGCCTGAATGGTGAAGCTTGTCGTTGATGACGAAATCGTAGTTGGATGTCACCAGCCCGTAAGGACCGTCCTGGCGAATCTCGACGTTGCGAAAGCGCTCTTCGAGCTTGTCCTTCGACGTCGCGAGGAGTTTTACAAAGCCATCGAACTGGCTCGGGCCAACGCCATCGAACTGAGCGTTGTATTTGCGCGCGCTGTCGATCTCTGCCTGGGTATTGGTGTGATGAAAGAGCACATTCGGATTCAGCAGGAGCTTCGATATGGCATACCCGTCCTTGCGGATGACGTCCTGGCGGAATTCCTCCAGCACGCTGCGAATCTGCGCGACGTCATCGGCATTGGACTTGACTTCGAGACCCTGCGCCACTGCTGGACCAGCCCACACGCACGCGAGGAGAGCGATGAAGGCGACGCCCACGGTCTTGTTGTTCATATGACGTTTCCCTTGACGTTGAGGCTTGTTTAGTGCCGATCGAGCATGCGCTCCGCTACCCGGTGTCCAGACACCATCGCTGACGGCGGCACCTCGATTTCGCCGCTGGCGATGTACGCCGCGGCACCACCAACGCTGACTGAGGTCACGACCCCGTCCCTCTTACGAGCGTCCACCTCGATGTCGCTTCGACGCCCCATCGAGACACCTTGCCGGATAGAGAGGTGGTAGGTCGTCCCGTCGAAATCGGGCTTCGATGCGATGGCCCCGACGAGGGCCGCACACGCAGCGCCGGTCGCGGCATCTTCTTCGATGCCCAGCGCTGGCGCCCACATGCGGGCATAGAGCTTGCCACCATCCCGGAGATCTCCCGCGAAGAAGAAGACGTGTGGGGACCACGCGCGCGCGAGCGTGGTCGCCCAGGCAGCCCGATTGATCGACGCCCGGTCGACGGCCTCATTCGAGCTCAGTTGCGCAAGACAGAAGGGAACACCGGCGCCTGCGAAGAAGACCTGGCTCACGTCAGCGGGCTCGATGGAGAGGACGGCAGCGAGATCAGCCGGAGAAGGTGCGCCGGCCGGTGCGTCGATCTTCCCCGACAACGTCAAGGTGCCGTGGAACGCCCCGTTTCGCCAAGCCACGTCAACCGTCACGGGACCGACATTCTCCTCGAGAACGAGCCGGATAGGGTCTCCGGTCCCTGCGTGCTGTTTCATCACCAGCGCACACGCGGTGCCGACCGTGGGGTGCCCCGCAAAATCGAGCTCCGCTCGAGGCGTGAAGATGCGCACCCGGCATGTGCTTCCGGGATCCTGTTTCGGCAGGACGAAGGTCGTTTCGCCGAAATTGAATTCGCGCGCAATCTGCTGCATGCCCTCGGTCGTAATGCCGCTCGCCTCAGGCAGAACCGCGAGTTGATTGCCGCCGAACGGTGTCGAGCTGAACACATCGACGATGTGAAATGTGTATTTCATGGGATCAATATCCGGGCGTCGCTTCACGCCTTGACGACGAGGTCGATTTCAACGTGGGCCCCAAGCGGCAGCGCAGCCGCCCCGATCGCCGTGCGGGCCGGGAAGGGCGGACGAAAATGTTTCGCGTAGATGCCATTCATCGCGGCGTAGTCACTCAGGTTGGTGAGAAACACGCGGGCGCAGGCAACGTCATCGAAACTCCTGCCGGCGGCTTTGAGAACCGCCGCCAGGTTCTGGAAGATCCGCTCGGTCTCGGCCACGACGCCCCCCTCGACGACCTTGCCGGTGGCCGGGTCTTGCCCGACCTGACCGCTGACGTAGAGGAAACCACCGACTTCGATCGCTTGGCTGAACGGGCCAACGGGCGGCGCGAGTTCGGGCGAGGTCACTGCGGTCTTGCTCATGGCGGACTCCTATGGGACTGCGTTGGAGGATCAGATGGCGTACTGTAGCGGGGAACCCAATAATTCCACAAGTTCAGCATGTGCACGATAATATTGCTGCATTAGCACCTTGGTTCGGAGACGAGACAACGCCGGCCACGGCTCGGATGGACCCCTTGATTATCTACAATACATGCGTACGATTGTAGATAACCAAGGGGTTCTCTCATTTCGTGGAGGAGTGGCTTGTGTTCTACTCTTCGCAGCACCGCGTCGCGGGCAGCCTGTGGGCTGCCGCCATCGTCCTTGCCGGCTGGGCATGCGCACCCGCACACCCGGAACCAGGACTGGCCGCCCAAGGGCTGATTGGCCAATGGGTCTACACCGCCCGGTCGCCGGGCGGGCAGGATAGTACGACCGGCCTGCTCACCATCCAGCATCATGCCAGGGGATACGCCGGCATTGTCCAGATGGGCGGACCCACGGCTGATTCGATCAACGTCGGGATCGACTGGAAGGGTACCCACGTGTCGTTCGCCGTTCCCCTGCAAGCCCCCACCCAGCAGGAGTTCGTCACGGTCAGTGCAGACCTGCAGCCGGATCACTCGCTCGTAGGGCTGTGGATCCGGGACGGCCGCAGTGGGAGTTGGGTCGCTACGCCGAAACCGTCTCGATAAACCATGGAGCGGTCATGAGCAGGCCAACCGATCTGGTGCAAGGCACCCTGGACCTCCTCATCCTCCGCACGGTGGCCCGCCAGCCCGTGCACGGGTGGGCCATCGCGAAGGACATCGAACGCCGCTCCGGTGACGTGCTCCAGGTCCAGCAGGGCTCACTCTATCCGGCCTTGCATCGTCTTGAGCAGCAAGGGTGGCTGCAAGCCGAGTGGCGGGAGACCGACTCGGGTCGCAAGGCAAAATTTTATTCTTTGACGCGCGCCGGTCGCCGGCGGTTGGAGGAGGAGTTGTCCGGGTGGGAGCGTCTCGCCGCCGCCATCAACCTCGTCGTCCACGCGTCGTGACGCGTCCACCCAGCCTGTTGGCGTGGGTCTCCGCGCGGGTGCACCATGTCACCCGCTGGATCTTCCGTCGAGGGCGCATGGAGGCGGAGCTTGCCGAGGAGCTCCGGTTCCATATGGACCAGGAGGTGGAAGAGCAGCTGGCCCACGGCGTGCCGCCCCAGGACGCCGCAGCGCGGGCCCACCGGCGGTTCGGCTCCCCGGCGCAAATCGCTGACGAGACGCGGGACGAGTGGCACATCGCCGCGGCCGACCGCCTCGGCAGGGATCTCAAGTACGGGGTCAGGATGCTCGCCCGAAGCCCCGGCCTCACGTTGGTCGCCATCGGCACGCTTGGCCTGGGCATCGGGGCGACAACGGCCCTCTTCGGTCTCCTGGACACCGTCCGCTTCCGGAACGTTCCCGCCCCGCACCCGGAGCAGCTCTACGCGGTCGAGCGCACGGGTCCCGGCGATAACCTGGGAGAGAGCGTGTCCGCCCTGCTCTTCCGCGGGTTGGAGTCCGGGCCGCCCGTGCTTGGGGACCTCGCCGGCTATTCCTTCCGCGTGGACTCGCTCGCGGGAGAGAGCGATTCCGTTGTCACTCAGCTCACGTCCGACCACTGGTTCGACGTCGTCGGTGTGCGTCCCGTTGGCGGGACCGCCTGGCTGCCCGCCAACCCAGGGGAATCACCTCCCCTGGCGGCGGTCATCAGTGACCGCCTGTGGCACCGCCGTTTCGGGGCTTCCACTGACGCGATCGGCCGCACGCTCATGCTCGATGGGCGGTCCCTGACCGTCACCGGGATCATGCCCCCGGGGTTTACCGGCATCTCCCTCGAGTACCCGGTCGATATCTGGGTGCCACTCGCCCTGCAACCGCAGTTCGATGGCGCGTCCCGCCTGACTGACGGTTCGTTGAACTGGATCCGGGTGGTCACCCGCTTGAGGGCGACCGATGGTGGTGACGCTGCTGAGGCTGCCGCGTCCTTGCTCCTGGCTCGGCTCAGGCAGGACGGCGCGGTGACGTCGGATTCGGCGGAACGGATGGCATTGGTTCCCGCTGCGCACCCTGAGCTGCGGGGCCGCGACGAGGTCGCCCGCACCCTGTTCTTGTTCACGCTCCTCGCGGCTGCGGTTCTGGGCATCGCGTGCGCGAACGTGGCCAACCTTCAGCTTGCCCGCGGAGTGGCCCGTCGCCGCGAGCTGACCGTGCGGCTGTCGCTGGGCGCCAGCCGGGCCCGTCTGGTCGCTCAATTGCTCACGGAGAGCATCCTCCTGGCGTTTGCCGGGGGTGCCGTGGGTCTGGTCCTCTCGGGAGGCATCCGGCGCCTCCTGCTGACGATTGCGGCGCCGGCGACATCCGGCCGGACCACGGGTCTCGCCGTTCCACTCGATGCGTGGCTGTTCGTCTTCGCGGCGGGGCTGTCGATCCTGGTGGCGCTCGCGGCAGGCCTGGCGCCCGCCCTCGGTGCCACCCGCCTCGACATCAGCTCTCGATTGAGGGAGTCCGCGCTCTCCGTTACCAACCGGACGGGTCGGCGCGCTCTCCGCAGCTTGCTGGTCGGCCAGCTCGCAGTCTCCCTGATACTGCTCACGGCGGCCGGCATGGCGGGACGCGCGTTGCGGGACGTGGAGACGCTCGATCTCGGATTCGAACATCGCAACTTGGTCCAGATGAGCGTGGATTGGCGAGGCTTTGCGCCTGCGCAGACCCGCGCCGACGCGACAGCGATGCTGGACCGGCTTCGGAACTTCCCCGGCGTGACGGGCGCCAGCCTGTCGAACCCGGCGGCATTCGGGCGCTCCACCTTCTCGACCACCGCGTACCATGTCGCTCCGGACTACGGGACTGTTCCGCACAGCGTGGAACTGGCGTCCGTGTCCGCGAATTTTTTCTCCACCCTTCGCATCCCTATTCTGCGGGGCCGAGCTTTTAGCGAAGGAGATCGAGAGGGCGCGCCCAACGTGGTGGTCGTCAATCAGCCCGCCGCTCGCCTGTTCTTTCCGGGAGAGGACCCGTTGGGCAAGCGCTTCGCGTTCATGGGACCTGACCGGATGGTGGAGATCGTGGGCATCGCCGGCGCCACGCGTCCTCACAGCGCCACCGCGGATCCTCCGGCCATCGTGTACTCACCGATCGCGCAGGATCCGCCCGGCCTCCCACTCGGGGAGCTCTCCCTGGAGATGCGCATGCAGGGGGGCGTGCCATCACTTGATCGCCTGGTCGCCCTCCAAGGCGTGGGGTCCGGCCTGGTCGTGCGTGCCGGGCGGGTCGATGACCTTCTTTCGCAGTCCCTCGCGCTCCAACGTCTCAGTGCCGTCACCACCGCCGCCCTCGGCATCGCGGGCCTGTGCCTGGCGATGATCGGCCTGTATGGACTGAATGCCTACCTGGTCGCCAAGCGAACTACCGAAACGGGCATCCGACTGGCGCTCGGCGCCACACCCCAGGGAGTGCGTTGGCTGGTGTGGCGTCAGTCCATGGTCCCGGTCGTCATCGGGCTCGCGCTGGGCGTCACGTTCTCCGCTCTGACCGCGATGGTGTTTCGCAGCGCGGTGTTCGGCCTATCCCGGCCAGACCCGGCTGTCGTCGCTGCCGTTGCGATAATGATGATCGGAGCCGCAGCCCTTGCTTGCTACCTCCCGGCCCTGAGAGCTTCGCGGCTCAATCCTGCAGTGGCGCTTCGAGCTGAGTGAACTCGGCATCTCCTTCAACAGTTGTGGTTTCTCCATAAGCGGTGGCTACGGAAGGCGCTTCATCTGCTCCGTCTTCGTCATCTCCGGCCCCGTCTGCCGTGGCACCCAACCGCGCGACTGACGCGTCACCAGCATCGTCCCGTCCGGCTGCACCCGGCCCGTGAGCACCACCAGCGCGGCCAACCCCCGGAAGTATGGCAGCCCCCATTCGAATGCCCCGTCCGGCGTCATTCGGACCACCGGCCCCTCCGATTCCATCCACTGGCCATCGGGCGTCTGCACGCGGTCGCGGACGGCCACCGTGTCGCCGAGCGCGCGGATCGCGACCTCATGGCGCTCGCCGCCTCCCGTCGTCACCCAACGGCCCAGGAATGCTCTGGCCTCCCGCGGCGTCGGGCGGTGCGCGGGGATTTCGAGCGGTACCCATCCCGCGGGTACTGGCGAAGTCCGCTCCCGGGCGAGCCGGGTGCGGTACTGACGTGACTCGTCCGAAGGACCGTAGGCGCGCTCCCAGCGATCCAACACGCGCTGAGCGTCGTCGAAATACCGTCCGTCAATGGACATGCGTGCCACGGTGGAGAAAGACTCCACCGGGATCGGCGGGGCGTACCCGATCCGCGCCACCAGCGAATCGGTGCGATCGAGCATGGCGATCGGATGCGTGCCCGGAATCCACTCGGCGGGCCGGAAGTCCGCGAACAGCGCGCGCAGTGCGTTCGCCATTCCGGTGAGCGCCATGCTTTCGTGCGTTTCGCCGGTCACGGTGAGATACCGGACCATCGGTGCGGAGCCACCCCATTTCGTGGTGTCCACCTTGATCGGTTCCGCATTCACCAGCATGAGCCGCTCACGGCGAGCGGCGGGAGTGGCCAGCACCGCACGCGCGTCCTTGAACTCCTTTCCATTGTTCCACCACGCGGCGGGCTCCATGACGACGTACCCGCTGAAGAGACCGGGGCGCCGGTCCAGCGCGTAGATCGCGAAGAGCCCTCCCAACGAATGGCCCACGAGCACCCGGAGGGGGGCCGTGCGATAGTGCTGGTCCAGGTAGGGAAGCAGCTCGTCGGAGAGAAACGCCAGGAACCGCTCCGCTCCTCCCGCGCCCTCGGCCTCCGGCGGAATGGCGAACCCGGCTGCCGGAGCCGGCGTCATGTCCCGGTTGCGGTTGGTGTTCCGAACGCCGACCACGATGGTGTTCGGCAGCTGCCCAGCGTCCGCGTAGAATCGCGAGACCGCGGTCGCAATTTCCCCTTCGAACTCACCATCCAATACCACCAGCACGGGGTAGCGCTGAC
>DATNDQ010000054.1:0-88833 GCA_035553475.1 Gemmatimonadales bacterium | reverse complement strand
GCGAACGACGGAAGCCGGAATGGGCTGGCGTACGACACGAAGTGGATCTCGTGCCCGCGCTTCGCGAGCTCGAGACCCAGCTCCGTCGCGATGGCACCGGAGCCGCCGTAGGTCGGGTAACAGGTGATGCCGATGCGCATGGGAAAGAAAGACCTCAGACGTCAGTTGTCAGACATCAGCGGTTGCGGTCCAGCGCTCGAGCACCCGCTTCGCAAGCACCCCAGGAGGTTCAGTGGCGTCGAGGGACCACACCTCGTCCCTTCTGACGTCTGACGTCTGATGTCTGACGTCTCTCCCGAGCTGATGCCGGAACCACGTCTCCTGCCGTTTCGCGTACTGCCGCGTGGCGATCACGATCGTGTCGCGGACCGCCTCCCAGGCCAGCTCGCCCCGCTCCGCCGCCACCACCTCGCGATAGCCGACCGCATCGAGCCCGGGAGCGTCGGGGGCCACGCCGGTGGCCAGCACGCGCCGCACTTCATCCACCAGCCCCCGCTCCAGCATCCGGTCCACCCGCTCGGCGATCCGGCGATGGAGCACGTCGCGCGGCAAGGTGAGTTGAATGTACCACGGCCGAATCGCACCCGTCTCCCGGGCCACCTCCTGCCAGTGGGAGAGCGCATGTCCAGTGAGAAGCGCGACTTCGATCGCCCGCGCCGCCCGTTGCCGGCCGCCCCCCGCGAACCGCGGATCGAGCCGCCCCGCCCAACGGACCAGGGCACCCGTGTCCAACCCGTCCGTCCAGTCCCGCAACGCCTCGCGCCGCTCCGGGTCGAGCTCGGGCTCCTGAAAGAGTCCGTCGCCCAGAGCCCGGATGTAGAAGCCGGTCCCGCCGACCACGACCGGCACCCTGGCGGTACGTCGCACGTCTTCGATCCACCCGGCGGCGTCAGCCGCGAACCGCCCGGCGCTGTAGCGCTCACCGACGGCGACGAGATCGAGACCGAGATGGGCGACGCGGCGAAGGACGTCCGGCTCCGGCTTGGCGGTGCCGATATCCAAACCGCGGTACACCTGGCGCGCGTCGGCTGAAATAACCGTGAGCGGAAGGTGGGGGGCGAGAGCTTCGGCGAGCGCCGTCTTCCCCGCCGCCGTGGGCCCCACGATCACCATCGTCCTTGCCGGGTCAGCTCCGCCCAAAGCGCCGCTCCACCTCGTCCGCCGGAAGCTGCACGATGGTGGGCCGCCCGTGCACGTCATGGGCCGGCAGCGTAGCCGTCAGCAAACGATAGATCAGCTCCCGCATCTCTTCTGGGTCGAGTCGATGCCCGGCCTTGATCGCCGCGCGGCACGCGAAGGTCGCCGCGAAGCGCTCGAGCCGGTTCTGCCACCCGCCGAAGCGGCCCCCCGCCAGGTCCGCGATGAGCTCCTGCAGACAGCGTTGGGCCTCGAATCGCGGATGGGGATTGGGCGCGGTGTGCGCAACCAGCGTCCTGCCGGAGAACATCTCGACCTCGAAGCCCACCCGGGCCAGCAACTCCTTGTGCTGCTCGACCGCGTCGAGCTCTCCGGCGGTCAGCTCGAGCGTGAGCGGGAGCAGCAACCGCTGCGCGGGCATGCCGTCCCCCGTCAACTGCCGCATCACCGTCTCATAGAGGACCCGTTCGTGCGCCGAGTGCTGGTCAACGATGGCGACCGCACGGTCGGTCTGGAACAGGATGTACGTGTCGAAGACCTGCAGGAGGGCCGGCACCGGGCGCCGCTCCTCGGGTGATACCACTTCCGCGGGGAACAACGTGATCGGCTGTCCCTCGGGGATGTCCTGGTCCAGGCCCCCCCATGCGGTTCCGGTCGGACCGTTCCCGAGGGGCGCGGCGGCGTCGAGCGGTGCGAGCGCTTCACGGACCGCCTCTTCGACAACCTTCTCGATCCCGTACCGGTCGCGGAAGCGCACCTCGAGCTTGGCCGGGTGGACATTCACGTCAACGGCGTCGCCCGGAAGGTCGAGAAACAGAAGAATGGTCGGGCGGTCACCGGGATGAATGGTGGACCGATACCCGGCTTCCGCGGCACGAATGAGAAACGGATCCTTGATTGGACGGCCGCGCAGAAAGACATGGGCCTTGCGCCCCGCCGGCTTCGCCTGCGAGGGACGCTGGACGAATCCGGTGACCTCGACCGTCCCCTTCCGGAGTGCCACCGGAAGCAGCGAGTCCGCCAGGTCGCGACCCCAGAGTGCGTGAATGCGATCGATGGGGCGGGTGGCCTGCGGTACGTCGATGAGCTGGCGGCCGTCACTCGAGAGGCTGAACGCGACGTCGGGGCGCGCGAGAGCGAGCAGGGTCAGCACCTCGCTCACGGCTCGCGTCTCGGAGGCGGGCGCGCGCAGGAACTTCCGGCGCGCCGGCGTATTGAAAAACAATCCGCGGGCCGTCACCGTGGTTCCCGGCCTGCGGGCGATATCCTCTTCCCCCTCGAGCTTCCCGCCCACCACCGACAGACGGGTGCCCGACTGGCCGTCACCCGCTTCGACCGTTTCCAGCTCGAACCGCGACACGGAGGCGATAGCCGGCAGGGCCTCGCCCCTGAAGCCGAAGGTGAGAACGCCGATGAGGTCGGCAGCATCACGGATCTTGCTGGTGGCGTGTCGGGAGAGCGCGAGCTTCGCGTCCGAGCGCCCCATCCCATGTCCGTCATCCGAAATGCGGATCAGCGTGCGTCCGCCGTCCTCGATCTCCACACGGACGTGCTTCGCCCCGGCATCGAGGGCGTTTTCGACCAGCTCCTTCGCGACCGACGCCGGACGCTCGACCACCTCACCCGCCGCGATCTGGTCGGCCACCCGGTCTGGAAGGACGGCGATCCGTCCACTCACAACCGCATCACCTCTGATTGAAGAATCCATCCGCGCACCCCGTCGGGGCGCTCCACTTCGACCCATCCGGCGTAGGTCTTCACCACCAGTCCAGCCGCTCCCGCGGGCAACGACGACGCGGCGCTGGCTTCCCCGAACGGCGCACTGCGGACGGGTGCCGGCCCCTCCACGACCACCACCACGGGACGCGACAAACGCCACCACTCGTAGGCACCCGTACCGACGACCACGATCAGCGCGAGTCCGAGCGACAATCTTAGCCGGGGGCGGCGCAGTAGAACGCCGCCCCACCAGGCCACCCAGATCAGCCCGGCGAGCACGGCCCACTCCGCACGCGTGAGGGGACCCACCGAGAGCAGATCCTCGGTGGCAACGTCGGGGGGAGCCAGAATCGCCCGGGCCTGGCGGATCGTGGCATCCCTGGGCGCGAGCCGCGCGGCTTCGGCCCACGCCGCCACGGCTCTTCCATCAGCGCCCTGGCGATAGCTGGCGGCTCCCAGGTTGTACCACGCCGCGGCATCATCTGGGTGGCGCGTGACGCGGGCGGCGAAGGCGTCCGCAGCGGCCCGGACAGCGCCGGCACGATAGAGGGTCTCGGGGCTCGGCGACTGCCCACGGGCCTGCGGAGCCAGGAAAACCAGCGCGAGGGTGGCCATGACGCGCACGTGGCGACGTCCTCCGCCCCCGACCGGCTCGCCGCCCAGGACCTTGAGAACCTGCGTCAGCTCTTCCGCCAGCTCCGCCTGATCCGCGGCTCCCTGGGGCCCATAACGCGCCGCTCGCAGCCGGTCGCGGAGCCGGACGACATGCCCCGCCACCGCGTGTTCCAAGCCTGCCGCCCGAAGCGCCGTGGCCAGCGCGTCGCCGTCACGCGCTTCGGCATCGGACACGTACGTCACCAGCACGTCCTGGAAATCCCGCTCCAGTCTGCCCAGGCGGGTCCCCCACGTGCGCGCGGGGGCCGGAGGCCGCGGGGCCGATCGGGCACGCCGAATGGTGACGCCGAGGAGCCCGAGGAATGGCGGGACCAGGGCGATCGCGAGCCATCCCCAGGGCCACGCGTACTCCGTGAAGGACGGAGCCCACGCCGGCTCCCGCGACGGGAGCAGCGGCAAATTCCGCCGGGACGCGGCCACACCCATTCCCGCCCCCACAGAGATCACGCGAGGCGGAACGGTGCTGACCGCATACGCGCGCGTGCCGGGATCGAAATACGGGTAGCGGATTTCCGGGAGCAGCACGCTTCCGCTCGAATCCGGCACCACGAGATACCGAATCGTCTTGGTACCTGCCACCGTTCCGTCACGCGACTCGATCTGGGTGTCTTCCTCACCGGGATACGCGTGCAGCGATGACGGCCACCCGATCACCGGCGCGGGCCAGAGCGTGACATTGCCCGTGCCCGCGACGCTCGCCGTCACCTGCATTGGCTCGCCCACACGGGCAGGCACGGAGTCCGTCGTCACGGTGAGTGACAACCCGTGGCCGACGACGCCGCGGTCGTCGTATGGCCTCCCTTCCGCCGGGAGGGGCGGAACTGTGATGACCAGGGAGTCGCTCGACAGCTCGTACCGCTCCTCGCGCGTGAGGATGGACGCGGTGACCGGGAGCGCATACTCGAGCGTCGCCGGAGGGAGCGCCAGTCGCCCGCTCGCCAGGGGAAACAGGGTCTGGTGGACGACGTACAGGTCCATCCAGATCCCGTGAACTTGCCTGCTGGTCGCGACGCCGGCCGGACCATCGGGTGGATATCCCCACGCGCCCACGGGGGTGGGCAACGAGAGCAACGGATCTCGCGTGAGCTGATTCCGCACGGTTCGCGGGAACCAGGCTGCCGCAACTACGTCGAGCTGGGACCCCGGCCACGCGGAGTCACGCGAGGCGACCAGCGTCAGGGAGACCTGGTCCGTTTTCGAGGGCGGTGGGGCCGACGCCAGGAGCGCGCGCGTGATGGCACTGACCGCGGTGGCGAGTACCCCGGAGTCCACCGTCACCACGATGGGCGCGGTCTTGGCACGCCACGAGCCCTGCGTTACCGCGATGCCGCCGATCACCAGCCGCCCGGGGCGCTCGGCTCGCAGCGACAATTCGCGCAGGGTCACTCGCTCGCCAGGCCCTGTGCTGCCGAACGACACCTGAGTCGCCTCACGCGAGCCCACCATCGTGAAGCCCGACAGTCCGGGCAGCAGCAACGTGAGCGGATCCGTAGAATTGCTTTTCGCCTGAATCGAGAGCGTCAGCTCGTCGCCGACGCGGACGTGCGCGTGATCGACCGACGCCGTCAGGGTCGGTCGCGTCCCCCCCGCCTGCAGCGCCAACAGAAGCAGCAGCATTACCAGTCCTTCAAGTCGGGTTCCCCCGACCGCTTCACCCGCCCTGACTTGTCCCGGCGCGCTCGCAACTCTTCTTGCCCGATGGAGCGCAAGATTTCATCCGCCTGCCCCGTCGAGAGCGCGCGGTCCTGGCCCCGTCCGGCGCCGTTCGGCGTCGGGTTCTGGCTGTTCGAACCCCCGCCCCCCTGGGGTGACGGATTGTTCGCGCCGCCACTCCCGCCGCGGCGGCGTGTGGCAAGCTCGAGATTCCATTTCGCCGCGGCATGATGCGGCTTGATCAACAACGCTTCCCGATACGCCTTCTCCGCGTCGCCGAGGTGTGCATCCCGGTTCACGCTGTCGACCTTGGCAAGCCGGAAGTCGAGTACGCCCAGATTGTAGAGCGCTCGGAAACGGACTTCGGGATCGAGGGACGATGCGGCCCGGGACAGCCCCTGCTGTGCGGATTCCCAGTCCCCAGCCGCCAGGGCGGCGGTCCCGGCGTTGTACCACGCGGTGTCGACGGTGCGCCGGCCATTCAGCTCCGCCTGGTACGCGGCCCGGGCACCGAGCGTGTCCCGCGTATCCCACGCCTTCGCGGCCTCCGTTCGCGGACGGAGCGACAGCCGCTGCGCCGATACCCCGCGAATCCCGCCCGCCAAGAGCAGCAGGCAGATGAGTGAAGCGGCCCGACGAGTCGCGGCCTGCCCGAGCAGGATCAGCGCGCCGGCGAGGAGCGGGATCCACGCCTGGAGGCGACCCGTGTCGGCCCGCGACTCCGTGCCCCCGGTGCGCTTGTATCCGGCCAGCAGGGACCGAATCGCGCCGGCCTGATCGGGGAGATCCGCGGCCACCACGGTGCCCTGCGCCGCGTCCGCGAAGGCCGTCAGCTCGTCATCCCGGCGCCGCGTTCCGATCACGGTCGAATCCGCGTCGCGCTGCCACCCCAACAGGGCGCCATGGTCATCGCGGACGGGGATGCGGGCCGGCGTCGCTTCTCCCTCGGCGACGAAGATTACGTGGACGCCGTCCTTCGCCAGGCGCTCACTCTGCGCCGCGATATCCGTGACTGTGTCGTGCGCCTCGCCGTCGGTGAACACCACCAGCACGCGGTCGGAGAGGTCGGGAGCCGCGTCGAGGAGCGCCCCCGCCGTTTGCAGGGCGGGAGCCACCGCCGTGCCCCCCGCGGAGGCGATGTCGGGGTCGAGTGATTCGAGGTACAGGCTGATGGCGGAGCCGTCTACCGTCAGGGGCGACAGCGTATAGGCCGCGCCCGCGAACGCCACGAGTCCGAAGCGGTCGCCGGGCTGATCCTGCACCAGCCGGCGCGCCTCGCGTACCGCTTTCGCCAGCCGTGAGCCACCTGCGTCTTCCGCGAGCATCGAGCGGGAGATGTCGACCGCGATGATCAGGTCGAGTCCCCGGGCTTGCGTGGTGACGCGCTCCGTGCCCCACCGCGGTCCGGCGAGCGCGACAGTTCCGCAGAACGTGGCCAGCGCCAGCGACGTCGGAGCGAAGCGGCCCGCGGCCTGAGCCCGCGTCACCGTGTCGACGGACCACTGCGCCGCGCGCGACAGCCGGACGCGCCGGGCCCACGCCGCTCCAAACCACGCCGCGCCCGCAATCAGCGGGGCGAGGAGCAGCACGACCGGCGCGTCGAAGGTCATCAGGGCACCCGCACGGTCAGCGTGGCCGACAGCGCGATCTCGAGCGCGAGGACCAGGAGGCCGATCGCGAGCGGCGTCCGGTACGATTCATCGAAGCGGCGGCTCACCACCTGGCGCACCGGCGTCTTTTCGAGCCGGTCGATCTCGCCGAAGATCTCCCGGAGCGATTGGGAATCGGTCGCGCGGAAATAACGGCCGCCGGTCATGGTCGCCACGTCGCCGAGGAGGCGTTCATCCAGCTCGACGGGCATGGTCTGGTAGCGCATGCCCTCGAGTCCCTGCCCCGTGGGCACCGGCGCTTCTCCTTCGGTCCCCACGCCGATCGTGTAGATCCGGACACCGAATGCCGCGGCGGCCTGTGCCGCGGTCCGGGGATCCACGAGTCCCCGGTTGTTGACGCCGTCGGTGAGCAGGACTACGACCTTGGATTTCCCTGGAGCCCGGCGCAGGCGGCTGGCCGCGGTCCCGATCGCCGTACCGATGGCGGTGCCGTCCTCGCTCACGGTCCCGACGTGCAGATCGCCGAGGGCCTGTTCGAGGACACCGTAGTCCGTGGTGATGGGCACCAGGGACAGGGCCTGGGCCGCGAACGCCACGAGGCCGATGCGGTCGTCGGGCCGGTGACGGACGAAGTCGATGGCGGTTTGTTTGGCGACGTCGATGCGGTCCGCGGGCGCGAAATCCTGCGAGAGCATGCTGCTCGACACGTCCACCGCGAGGACGATCGAGATCCCCTCACTCTTCACTTCCGAGCGTCCCAGGCCCACGTGCGGTCCCGCCGCGGCGAAAATCCATGCGGCGACGCCGAGCGAGCGCAGGATCAGTGGCAGGCGCGCCGGCCAGCGTCGGCCCCCCGCACCTGCCGCCGCCCCGACGTCACTCATCCGCACGCCGCCGAACCGCACCAGCCGGCGCCGGCGCCACCACCACCAGACCGGGATGGCGAGCAACAGCAGGAGCAGAAGAGGACGAGCGAAGCTCACGGGTCAGAGCTCCCGCGCGAGCGTGCGGGCGTCCGCCGCCACCCGCGCGACATCGGTCCCATGCGCCACTGCGTACGCCACCTGATCGAGCGCGAGCAGCAACTCCCGTACGCGCCGGAAGGTCGTGCCGGGCATCTTGCCCTCCGCCGCCTCGAGCGCCTCGCGCACCGGCAGGGACTCCCCTGCGTCAGGAACTACGCGCGCGAGCGCCTGGCGAAGCACTCGGGCCGCGCGGGCCGCCACGGCCTTGGGCTCGCCCGCCGCGAGCCAGCGCTCGTCGGGCGCCCCCCCACCGGTGACGAAGTCGGCGGGTGGTGCGGTCGCACGGGTGTTCCGGCGCCGCACGCGCACCCCGAGCACCAGCGCGATGACGCCGAGGGCTCCGGCGACGATGGGGGGCCAGAAGGAAGCGGGCCGGGGATCCAGGGGCGGCAGCAGCGCCTTCGGTGACGGGCGGATGCTGTCCGCAGGAATTACGCTGCGGACCGTGACGGTTCCGGTGCCTCCCGGAAGGGAGTCCGAGCGCCCCGCGCCACCCATCAGCCAGAGTGAAGGAAGTGCGAATCGATGCGGTCCCGCCGTCCACGCCACCACCGCGTACCGGACGGTGTCGGCGGCGCTTCCGAAATTCACCTGGGGGTCTCCAAGGGACACGATGTCCCCCTGGTTGTCGAACGCCCCGGCCCGCACGCGCCAGTCGGGCGAGTGCGGTACGATGCGGAAGAGCCAGATGGTGTCTCCGACGGTGGGCGACGGTGGCGCAATCATCCACTGACTGTCCGCGGGTGCCACCCGCATCATCAGCGCCACGAAGAGGAGCGGGCTCACGGTCAGCGCTTGAGCCGCCGGGCGCGCTCCGCGAAGGCGCGGCGGAGGGGCTGTGCGTAGGGGACGTGCGTGTGCAGCGAGATGACGTCGACGCCGGCGCGGCGGAGCTTCTTCTGCCGTTCCTGGAGGGCCCGCTCCGCGGCGAGCCGGACCTTCCCGCGCGTTCCCTCATGCCCCGTATCCACCAGGACGCGGCGTCCGGTCTCCGCGTCCTCGAGCTCCACCCACCCCGCATCGGGCAAGTTCGTTTCGCGCGGATCATCGATGGTGATCGCGACGACGTCGTTCTTGTTGGCGAGACGCGCCAGTGGCTCGTCCCATCCTTCGGCGCGGAAATCGGAAATCACGACCACCACGGCCCGGTGCCGCAGGAGCTTGGTCGCGTATTGCAGCGCCTCGCCGAGGTTGGTTCCGCGGCCCCGGGGCGCGAAAGCGAGGAGGTCACGGATGACGCGCAGGGCGTGACCCCGTCCCTTGGCGGGACGGATGACGTGCTCCACCCGGTCGGAAAAGATCAGCGCGCCGACGCGGTCCTCGTGACGGGCCGCTGCCAGCGCCAGGACGGCGCCGACCTCGACCGCCATGCCGGCCTTCGACGCCGGGCGCCCGAAGTGGAGGGACCCTGAGTGGTCCACGATGAGGAGCAGCGTGAGCTCGCGCTCCTCCATGAACTCCTTGACGAACGGGGTCCCCATCCGGGCGGAGACGTTCCAGTCGATGGCGCGGAAGTCGTCACCCTGCTGGTAGGCGCGCACTTCGGCGAACTCGATGCCCTGCCCGCGGAACACCGACCGGTACTCGCCCGTGAACAGGGAGTTGACGAGGGATCGGGTGCGGAGCTCGATCCCTTTCACTTGCCGCAGAACTTCGGGGGTCACGGCACGCCGACCGCCTCCAGGATGCGGCCGACCACCCGGTCCGAATCCAGGTCTTCGGCCTCGGCCTCGAACGTGAGCAGGACGCGGTGGCGCAGGACGTCGTACGCCATCGCCTTGACGTCTTCCGGCACGACGTAGGCACGGCCGCGGAGATACGCGTGCGCCCGCGCCGCCTGCGCCAGATAGATGGACGCGCGCGGGCTCGCGCCAAACGCGATCAGCGGCTTGAGCTCGGGCAACCCGACCGACTGCGGCTCGCGGGTGCCGCGCACGACATCCACGATGTAGTCGACCACCTTCTGGTCCATGTACAGCTCGGCGATGGCGCTGCGCGCGGCCAGCACGTCCTCTCCGGAAGCGATCCGCTCGACTTCGATCGGACGCCCCGACGCCATCCGCCCCACGACTTCCTTCTCGGCATCCCGCGTGGGGTACCCGACCCGCACTTTCAGCATGAAGCGGTCGAGCTGGGCTTCGGGCAAAGCGTAGGTGCCTTCGTGCTCGATCGGGTTCTGCGTCGCGAGCACCAGGAACGGCTCGCCGAGGTAGAAGGTCTCGCCGCCGATGGTGACCTGTTTTTCCTGCATGGCTTCGAGGAGCGCCGACTGCACCTTGGCCGGTGCGCGGTTGATTTCGTCCGCGAGGATCAGGTTCGCGAAGAGCGGGCCCTTCTTGGGATAGAACTCCTGCGTCTTCTGATCGTAGATCATCGTGCCGATGACGTCGGCGGGAAGCAGATCGGGCGTGAACTGGATCCGCGAGAAACTGATCCGCAGACACTCGGCCACCGTGCGCACCGAGAGCGTCTTCGCGAGGCCCGGGACACCTTCCAGCAGAATGTGACCACCCGTCAGCAATCCTATGAGCAAGCGCTCGACCATCACCTCCTGCCCCACTACGCGCTTCGAAACTTCGCGGGTCAGGGCGGTCGCGAGCGCCGCATCAGCCGCCACGGCTTTCGAGGTCCGTCCAGTCGTCGTTGCCACTCCAACGCCTCCCTCAAGTATCGTCCGTCCCCTGCTACACCCTATCGCTTGCTGCGCTCTCCGTGGTCTTCCTGGCTGAAGACCCAGGTGGCGAAGTGCGGCGGATCCACCGGATCGTCCGCGCCGATCGCCGTCCAGTCCACGTCACTGCCCGAGTCCTTCGTTCCGGCCCTGACGTCGGCCGCGCGCACCATCGCCTGCGCCCGCTTGACCCACACCCCGAAATACCCGGGCCGGAGGTCTACCCATCCTCGCGGAGCCGCCGCAAGGGGGTCGCCACTCACGGGAGGCGGCACGACCACAAAACTGCCCCGGTAGACGTGCGCTCCGTCGGCGCACAGGATCGGAATCCCGACCGAGAGAATGTGGGCGCGCAGCCCGGCATCCTTCTCGATGAGCGCCTGCGCCTCCTGCGCCAGTCCCGCCCCGTCGGCCGCGGCCAGTGCTCGCACGGAAGCCCGGAGCCTGGAGAGCAGAAACGCCTCGTACAGCATCTTGGTCAGCCGGGGCGGGCCCAGCATCTCGTAGCCCACCGACCTCGTCGCCGACTCCTTTTCCAGCGCTTCCAGGCGCCCCAGCGCGGCGGACCGCAGCAGCCCGGCGCGATATGTGGGTCCGGCGGTGGCGCCGTCCAGGGCAGCGATCACATCTCTTCCGGTCGGACGACCTTCGAGCTCCTGAATCACGTAATCGGCGACCTCTTCGGGGGTGATGAACTCCATCTGCCCCAGGGCGGTCACCGTCGCGAATTCGTCCTTGGCGAACAGGCCGTTCTCCCCGACATCGATGAAGACCCCCTGCACCGGCCTGCCCTGATCCTTCCACGGCTTCGCCCCGTCACGGAACGCCTCCCCCACCGCGAGCGGTGACGGGCAGTCCACGAGGGGGAGCGGCTTTCCCTTGCGTCGGATCGGCCCGAACGCGATCTCCCGCCACGCGATGGTCGCCGTGGGCTTGATCTCCACCACCGCCGGAGCGTCCGGCGTGCGCCCCAGCAGAAACAGCAGGAGCGAGTGGGCCCCGGCGACCGCGGACTTGGTCAGGAGCGTCCGGCTCGGACGCTCTTCGGAATGCGTGTACGGGATGTTGAATCCCATCCCCCCGGTCCCGCTGGTCCCCACCTTTACATACGCAGAAGTCCCCGCCCGTTTCAGCGCTTCGGTGATGATCTGCACGTGGCGGATCAGCTGGGGCATGGTGAGCGTCAGGATGTGCTGCTCCACCTGCGCACGGTCGAGCGTTCCAGCCGCGGACGCCGCGAGCAGGTCGCGGGCGCTCTGGAAAATGTCCTGATAGGCGAAGGCGGTGGCGGTGTTGATGCTGTCGACGACGGCGTCGGGGCGGTACTTGAGCAGCAGCTGATACAGGAGATTGCGTTCCAGAACGTCGTCGGTCAGATCCCCGAATTGGTCCTGGATCACGAGCGCACGCTGCTTCGCGTCCGCCAGGATGTCTCCCCGCTCGTGCCGCGCGACGGACGCCGGCAGAAACACGTTTCCCCACTCCACGGCGATCTCCGCCTTGCCGCGATGCGGGGCCAACGCGGTCGCCGCGCTCTGCACCTCGTCCTCGAACAGCGCGACCAGGATCAGCCGCCGCGGGCCCTTCGCCAGCACCCGCCGGGCGACCGCGTGCCCCACGAGCCCCGAGCCTCCGAGCAGCATGACGGTCTTGTCAGCGAGGTGCATGGATCCGTCCGATGGCCTCGATCTCGCGCGGGGTAAGTGCGCGCCACTGCCCTTCCGGAAGTTTGCCCAGGCGCACCGGACCGTACGACACGCGGTGCAGCCACTCGACCTTGAGTCCCAGCTCTTCCGCGAGACGGCGCACGATCCGATGCCGTCCCTCCGCCAGCGTCAGCTCGACCTCGATACTCCCTTTGCCGCGAGTGACCGGCCGCACGCGGACGGCGCGAATCCCCACCGGTCGCCCCTCGATCACGGGGCGGCCCGAGAGCGCCTGCCGCACCTCGGCCGCCGGCCGGCCATGTACCCGGAGCCAGTAGGTGCGCTCCACCGCGAACTTCGGATGCGTCATCCGGTGTGCCGCGTCGCCGTCGGTGGTGCAGATCAGGAGGCCCGACGTCATCACGTCCAGCCGCCCAACGTAGGTGAGCCCCGGGACTTTCGGGAGGAGTTCGAAAATGGTCCGCCGTCCCTCAGGATCCCCGCGGCTCACGACGTACCCGATCGGTTTGTTGAGGGCGAACCAGGCGACGGATGGCGCGGCGAGGGGCTTCCCGTCCACGGTGACGCGCTGCCGGCCGGGGTCGACCTTCGAGCCGATCTCGGCGACGACCCCGTCCACCCGCACCCGTCCGGCGCGGATCAAGTCCTCGGCTTTGCGCCGGGACGTCACGCCTGCGCGCGCCAGAGCGCGCTGCAGGCGCATCTCCGTCATTCGGGTTCGGCCGCGGCGGGCGGGCGGAGAGCGACCGACAGCTCTTCGAGCCGCGGCAGCTCCTCCAGGTCTATCAACCCAAGGAGCTCGAGGAACTGCGGCGTGGTGCCGTAGAGCAGCGGGCGGCCCAGTCCTTCGCCGCGGGACGCGACTTCGATGAGGCCGCGCTCGACCAGCTTGTCGATCACGGCTCCCGAATCCACGCCGCGGATCTCATCCACTTCGATCCGTCCCACCGGCTGCCGGTACGCGATGATGGCCAGCGTCTCCAGGGCCGCGGGCGACAGGCGCCGCGGACGCAACGCGAACGCCGCGCGATCGATCGACTCGGCGTGCTCCCGGCGCGTGAGGAACTGCCAGCCGCCCGCGATCTCCGTCAGGCTCACGCCATGGCGGTCGCCGTCGAATTCGGCGCGAATCTCCTCGAGGGCCGCACGCACCGCCGCCTCGCCCGACTCGGCGTCGAGGGTCGCGAGCTCTTCGACCGTCAGCGGCCGGGACGACGCGAAGAGCGCGGCCTCAAGCAGCTTCGCGAGGGGACTCACGTCGGATCACCATGGGTGCGAAGGGAGAAGGCTGCTCGAGCGTGACCGACTGCCGCTTGGCCAGCTCGAGGAGCGCGATGAACGCGGACAGCACGTCGACGATGGTGGGCGTCTCGCCCACGATGTCGAACCAGCCGAACTCGCCGCGAGACTCGAGGAGCGCGTGGATCTTCCGGGTCGCGCCCTCCACGTCCAACGGCCGCGGCACGACGCGGTGAATCATCGGCTCCGGAATGAGCGAGATCACCCGCTCCGCCGCCGCCAGGAGATCATTCAGCTCGATCTCGAGGGGCGCGGGAGGCGCATCGGGTGCCGGGGCTTCGTATCCGCGGCCATACTGCTCGGCGCGCGTCGCGGCGGCACGCTGCAGCCAGTCGACGAGCTCACGGATTTGCTGGTACTCGAGCAGGCGCCGCACCAGCTCCGATCGCGGGTCCTCCCACTCGTCGTCGCCGAGGCGCCGGGGGAGCAGCATCTGGGCCTTGATGCGCAGCAGGCGGGCAGCCATTTCGAGGTAGTCCGCCGCCTGATTCAGGCCGAGCTCGTTGATGATGGACAGGAACTGGTCCGCGATCTTCGAGATGGGCAGGTCGGTAATGTCGACTTCATCTTCGCGGATCAGGTGCAGCAGCAGGTCCAGGGGGCCGGAGAACTGCTCCAGCTCGATGACGAAGCCCGGTTGTCCGGTCATGACGGGGTTTGTCGGGGCGCTCACGCGATGCCTCCGATCTTGGATCCTGGGGCGGTATCATCACAGGGACGGTAGGCGGCCGCGGCGTGGGCGTACAGGTGCGCCACCTTGGAGAACAGCAACACCGGGGCCGAGAGCAGGATGTCGAGCGAGATAGCGTGCCCCAAGTCGTTTGCGACGTTGTAAGATAGGAAATCGCCCCCCTCCCGGTCAACGTCGTAGGGCCTTGATCCCCCATAACTTACCGTCTATTTTCCGCGCCTCGAACAGGAGACCCAGTGCCGAAAATCAAGTCCGCAAAGAAGGCGTTGCGCCAGGCCCGCGCTCGCACCCTCGTCAACCGTGCTCAGACGTCGGAGCTGCGGACCGCCGTGAAGCGCGTCCGTACCGCCGCCGACAAGGCTTCCGCGACCACCGCATATGGCCGCGCCGTCCAGCTGCTCGACCGGGCCGCTCGGAAAGGGCTGATCCACAAGAACAACGCCGCCAGGCAGAAGTCCCGGTTGGCGGCACTGGTGAAGACCAAGAAATAAGAGGCGTCAAGGAAGACCGTCGAGGAACACCGTCAAGGAAAAACGTAAGGGGCGCCTCTGAACGAGCGCCCCTTCTTTACGCCTCTCCTCGACGGTTCTCCTCGACGGTTTTCCTTGACGCTTTTGTCTTTACATGGCCGCGAGTTCCGCCCCGCAATTCTCGCAGTACCACTCCGTGGGCAGGTTCATCGTCCCGCAGTCCTTGCACTTCAGCGTCTTCACCGGCTCCTCACCCGATTCGGCGATGACCGGATCCGCTTCCTGGGTGATCCGCGGTGCCCGCGTAGTCATCGGCGGCGGCGACGGAGGCGCGGGAGGGGGAGGCGCTGCGGGCGGCACACCGGGCTCCACGGGCTGATACTGCGCGCCGCTCGCCCGTCGCTGGGATATGCCACCTCCACGGGCGTCTTCGGTTACCGACTTGAGGAACGCCAGCTCGTCCACCGGCTCGTGCTTCTTTTCCTCCGGCCTGGCAGTACGGGGCGGCGTGCCCGAATTCCCCTTCCCGCGGTCAGACACCACGGTGAGTGACGCTTCAGCCACCGGCGGTGGCGCCGGGGGTGGTGGAGGAGCCGGCTTCGGCGCGGGCTTCGGTGGTGCCGCCTCGGTGGCCAACGCGTCGATCTCCTGGAGCTTCTCGACTTCCGCCTGGACCACCTGGAGTTCTTCGCGGATCGACACCAGCTCGGCCAACGCTTCCTTGTGCACCTGCGTCCACTGGCCCTCGTCGTATTCACCTACCGCGTGGCGCAGCTCCGCCTCGGACAGCGCCTCGGCGGCCGCTGCTTCCTTCGTTTGAAGGTCGGCGAGCACGCTCCGGCGCTGCGCGATGACCTCCCGCGCAGCCTCCACGTGATTCTTGAGCTCTTTGATGACGGTTACGAGGCGGGCTTCGTAGTCGGAGCGGACGCGCCCCCGCACGGCGGCGGGCGTAGCATCCGCCGCCGCATCGATGCGGGCAATCCAGGATTCGAGTTGCTTTCGTTCCTCCAGCAGGCGCTGAATCGCGACCGTGCCTTTGGAAGGCGTCTTAGCCATCAGGGCGCTCCAACTGCGTGTAATGACCGGTCAGGGCACAACATACAAATCTATGGCGTATCGTGCACGATACGACCGGCCACCAGGGTCATCCGGACCCGGCCGGTCACGCGCCGGCCCCCAAAGGGGGAATTCCGGCTCTTGGAGTGGAATTGGGCCGGGTCCACCGTCCAGGGCTTGGACACGTCCAGTACGCACAGGTCGGCCACGGCACCGATCCGGAGCCCCCCTCCGGGCAGGTGGAATGCCCGCGCCGGCGCCGTGCTCATCCGGTTGATCAGCTCCGGGACGGTCAGAACCCCACCTTCCACCAGCTCCGTGTACGCCACCCCGAAGGCCGTCTCGAGTCCGATGATGCCGAAGGGGGCGTCGTCGAACGCGGCGTCCTTCTCGTCGTACGCGTGGGGAGCGTGGTCGGTCGCGATGCAATCGATCACGCCATCCACCAGTCCCTGCCGGAGAGCCGCGACGTCGGCAGCCTCCCGCAGGGGCGGATTCATCTTGGCGTGCGTGTCGTAGCCTTCGCAGGCATGGTCGGTCAACGTGAGGTGATGCGGCGTCACCTCCGCGGTGACGCGCACGCGCCGTTCCTTCGCCCGGCGAATGAGCTCGACCGATCCCCGCGTCGACATATGACAGAGGTGCACGTGTCCCCCCGTCAGCTCGGCGAGGAGCAGGTCACGCGCCACCATGATCTCTTCGGCGGCCGCCGGAATCCCCTTGAGGCCGAGTCGTGAGGAAACGAGTCCTTCGTGCATGACGCCACCGGCGAAGAGCGTCGGCTCCTCGCAGTGATCGGCGACGGGGATTTCGAACGTCCGCGCATATTCGAGCGCGGTCCGCATCAGATGACTCGACGCAACCGGCTTCCCGTCATCAGACACCGCGACCGCTCCGGCCCCCACCATCTCCCCGAACTCCGCGAGCTTCTCGCCTTTCTGCCCCACCGACACCGCACCGATGGGATAGACGCGCGCGAGCCCCGCACGCACCGACTGCCGCACGATGAACCCGACCGCCGCTTGATTGTCGGTCACGGGATCGGTGTTCGGCATCGCGCATACCGCCGTGTACCCGCCCGTCACCGCGGCGCGCGCTCCGGTGGCGACCGTCTCCTCGTCCTCGTTGCCCGGCTCGCGGAAGTGCACGTGGATATCAACGAGCCCCGGAGCGACGATCAACCCCTTCACGTCGCGCGTGTCGGCGCCCTCCGGCGCGCCCAGCCCCTGCCCGATGCCGGCGACCTTGCCGTCCTGCACCAGCACGTCCGCGACCTGATCGACGTCGCGGCTCGGATCGATGACGCGTCCACCCTTCAGCAGGAGCGGCCGGTTCATTCGGCACCTCCGGAGCGCTTGGCCGCGTCGGCGAGCTCGGGCTTGCCGCCCGCGAGCAGATAGAGGACCGCCATCCGGATGGCCACCCCGTTGGTCACCTGATCGAGGATCACACTGTGCGGACCGTCCGCCACGCGGCTGTCGATCTCGACGCCGCGGTTCATGGGACCCGGGTGCATGATGGTGATGTCCCGCTTCGACTGCGCGAGGCGCTCTTCCGTCACGCCGAAGACGCGGTAGTACTCGCGCAGTGACGGGATGAATCCCTTCTCCATCCGTTCGAGCTGCAGCCGGAGCACGTTGAGCACGTCGGCCCACTCGATCGCCGCCTCGATCCGGTCGAACATCTTGACCCCGAGCTCCTCAATGCCGCGCGGCATCAGGGTGCGCGGACCGCAGACGCCCACCTCGGCGCCCAGCTTGGTGAGACCCCAGATATTGGAGCGGGCCACCCGGCTGTGCAGGATGTCGCCGACCAGACAGACTTTCAGGCCTTCGATCCGTCCGTGACGGTCCCGGATCGTGAGCAGATCGAGCAACGCTTGCGTCGGGTGCTCGTGCTTGCCGTCGCCGGCGTTGATGACGTTCGAGCGGATCCGGCTGCCCAGGAACTGCGCCGCGCCCGAGGATCCGTGGCGGATCACGACCATGTCGATGCGCATGGCTTCGAGATTCCGCGCGGTGTCGACCAGCGTCTCGCCTTTCGAGACCGACGACCCCGACGCGGCCACGTTCACCGTATCCGCCGACAGGCGCTTCTCGGCGAACTCGAACGAGATCCGGGTCCGCGTCGACGCCTCGAAAAAGAGATTGACGATGGTTTTCCCGCGGAGCGCCGGCACCTTCTTGATCGGCCGCTCCGAGACTTCCTTGAACGGCTCCGCGGTATCGAGGATGAGACGAATTTGTTCCGGCGAAAGATGTTCGAGGCCGACGAGGTCCTTGCCCAGAGTCATCATGATCCCGTCCCTCGCAGCACGCTCACCTCGTCCTTGCCGTCCAGCTCCTGCACGGAAACATCCACCCGGTCCTTGGGCCCGGTCTTCACGCTCTTCCCCACGACGTCGGCGGCGATCGGAAGCTCGCGGCCACCTCGGTCCACCAGCACGCAGAGGGAGATGCGGCGCGGACGACCGAAATCCGCCAGCTCATCGAGCGCGGCCCGGACCGTCCGGCCGGTATAGAGCACGTCATCCACGATCACCACGTGCCGGCCCGAGAGATCGCCCGGAATGCGGGTCTCCCCGATCACCGGCGTGGGTCCCACCGTCTCGAGATCATCGCGGTAGAGGGTGATGTCGAGCGCGCCGCGCGGGATCGACACGCCTTCATCTTTCTCGATCGTCTGGGCCAGCCGCTCGGCCAGCTCCACACCGCGACGCTGAATACCGATCAGGACCAGCTGATCGGCGGCGGGTGCGAGCTCCAGAATCTCGACCGCCATACGCTGAAGCGCCCGCGCAAAGGCACGGGCGTCGAGGAGAATGCTGCGATCTTGTGTGGGGGTCATTCCGAGCTTGAAAGGTAACTAGGGCACCACCGGGGTCAACGGCGGAGCCCCCGCGAGCACGGCCTGGACGTTGGCCACGGCCGTCTCGGCCATTTTCCGCCGGGTGGGCAGGGTCGCCGATCCGATGTGCGGGAGGAGCACCGTCCGGGGCGCGGCCCGGAGACGGGAATGGATGTCGGGCTCGTCGGTGAACACATCCAGTCCGGCCGCGCCCAGCCGGCCCTCCTCGAGTGCGACGGCGACCGCTTCTTCCCGCACCAGATCGCCCCGCGACGTGTTGATCAGGATCGCGCCCGGCTTCATCAGGGCCAGGGTGTCGGTATTGATCATTCCCTGCGTCTCCGGGGTCTTCGGAACATGCAGCGTCACTACGTCGCTCTCCCGCAGGAGCGGCTTCAGCTCCAGACGACTCGCGCCGGTCGCCCGTTCGAACTCCGGTTTCGGTGTCCGGGACGCGTATTTGATCCGCATGCCGAACCCCAACGCCCGCTTCCCTACCGCCTGTCCGATTCGCCCAGCGCCCACGATCCCCAGCGTCGCGCCTTCGAGCTCGAGGCCCAGGAGCATTTGCGGGTGCCATCCGGTCCAATTCCCCGTCTTCACCATGTCCACGCCCGCGAGCAGCCGGCGCGCGCAGGCAAGAATCAGCGCCCACGTGAGGTCGGCGGTCGCCGCGGTCAGCACGTCCGGCGTGTTGGTGACGACGATCCGCCGCATCTCGGCGGCGACCAGATCAACGTTGTTGTACCCGACCGCGCAATTCGCGACGATGCGGAGCTTCGGGAGTCTTTTGAACTCCGTGCCCCCCATCCAGCGCGAGAGGAGCGGTACGGCGGCGACGAACTCTCCCTCCGGCGTCGGTTCGTCGGCACGTACCCAGGTGACGTCGAGTCCTTCGAGACGTGACGGGTCCAGCAATTCCCGCAGCTCGGCGGCAACGAACACCGGGAATCCGCTCAGGCGGCCCCCCGCCGCAGCCGGCCGCGATCAACCTTGCCCAGGTGCGTCCGTGGAAGTGCGTCGACAAACGAGATTTCGCGTGGGGCTTTGAAGGGCTCGAGGCGTTCGCGGACGAACGCCTTCAACTCTTCCGCGAGATCGGCCCGGCGGTCGAGCGTGACGACGAAGGCGTGGGGTTTGACGAGGCCGCCGTCACCCGTGATGCCGACGACCGCCGCCTCGCGAACGGCCGGGTGCTGCAGGAGACAGCCCTCGACCTCCTGGGGAGAGAGCCATTTCCCCGACACCTTGAGCATTTCGTCGGCCCGCCCATGGTGCGTGAAGTACCCGTCGGCGTCGCGCGAGACGAGGTCACCACACACCACCCAGTCGCCGCGAAACGTGCGCCGCGTTTTCTCCTGCAGCTGCCAATACCCCAGGCCTTGTGAATTCCCGCGGACCCAGAGGAGACCCACCTCGCCGGTCGGGACCTCCGTGCCGCCATCGTCGGCTGCCTTCACTTCGAACCCCGCCACCACCTGCCCAAGCGTCCCCGGCTTCACTCCCCCGATGCGATTGGTCAGGAAAATGTGCCACATCTCCGCAGTCCCGAGTCCGTCGAGGAGCTCCACGCCGAAGGTCTCCTTCCAGCGGTGGTAGAGCTCCACCGGCAGCGCCTCCCCGGCGGACGTCGCGAATCGCAGACTCGAGAGATCTTGCGTGGACGCGTCCGGGTGACTGACCATCCGGTTCACCATCGTCGGAACGTTGATCAGCACCGTGGGCCGGTGTTTCGCGATGCGGGCGAAGAGGGCCTCCGGCGTGGACGGTTCTTCGAACAGAATGGCCCGGGCGCCCACCGAGAATGGAAAGAACAGGTTGGCGCCCATGGCGTAGCCAAAGAAGAGCTTCGGGACGGACACCGTGATGTCGTCGGCGCGGTATCCCACCGTGTTCTTGGCGTAGCACTCGGTCGTGTTGGCGTACGACCCGTGAGTCTGCACCACCGCCTTGGGCTGGCCGGTCGTCCCACCAGAGAAAAGCCAGATGGCGGGGTCATCCCGGTGCGTCGGGAAGGTGGCGATCGAATCGGAGAGCGCATCCAGGCGGCGCGTCACGTCGGGCGCATCCACTCGCAGGACGCTCTTCAAGGAGCGTGCGCCCGAGGCCGCCGCCACGAAGGCCGGCGCCGAGGGTCCCGCGACCAGGGCCGCGGTGGCGCGCGTGTAGTCGTAGAAGTAGGCGATCTGCTCCGGTGGCAACTGCGGGTTGACCATCACTACCACGGCGCCAATCTTGAGGATGCCGAACAGCGCACCCACAAATGCCGGACCGTCTGGAAGCGCGATGATCACCCGTTGCTCGGGGGAGACCTGAGCCTCGCGCAAGAGGTGCGCGAACCGGCTCGCCAGACGGTCGACTTCCGCATACGTGTACGTTCCCTGATCCGTCAGCAGCGCCGGCCGCGCCCCGAGTCCCTCGGCAATCCGGGCTCCAAGAAAGTAGTCGGCGATATTGAACCGCTCGGGAGGCTCGAAGACCATATGATGGAAGGAATCTGGTGCCAGTTCGCTGCTTGAGCGAGTTGTCCTGGACCGACGTCCAGGCGCTCGATCGGTCGCGGGTCGTGGCCATCCTTCCACTCGGTGCCGTCGAAGCGCACGGACCGCACTTGCCCCTCGGCACCGACGTCATCATCGCCGAAGCGATGGCGCGAGCCGGCGCGGAGCTCCTCCTCCCCCAGGGTATTCACCCGCTCCTGCTGCCGGCGCTGGCGTATGCGCCGGCGCCCTACGCCGCGGATTTCCCCGGCACCATCTCGATCGACCCGCACGCGGTCACATCGACCATTCAGGCAATCGCCTCGAGCCTCTCGCGGCATGGGGTCAAGTTCCTGGCACTCGCCAACGCGCACTTCGATCCGGTTCAGGTCCGGGCACTCCGGGACGCGATTCACGGTGCCGAAGCCACGGTGATCTTCCCGGACCTCACACGCCGCACTCTGGCGCAACGCCTGACGCCGGAGTTTCAGAGCGGCGCCTGTCATGCCGGCCGCTATGAGACTTCGATCGTGATGGCGGCCCGCCCCGAGCTGGTCCATGAGACCCTGCGCACCGCCCTGCCGGCGAACAACCGGTCGCTGGTCGAAGCGCACGCCGCGGGACAGACGACCTTCAAGGCCGCGGGCGGTGCTGACGCCTACTTCGGAGCCCCCGCCGAAGCATCCGCCGCGGAGGGCCGGGAATCGGTTGCGAAGCTGGGAGAAATCCTGGCGGAGGCTGTAAGTGAGGTGATGCGATGAGCCTGGCCGGCAAGCGCGCGGTGATTACCGGCGGGGGCCGCGGAATCGGCGCCGCCGTCGCGCGGGCACTCGCGGATGCCGGTGTCGGCGTGATCGTCGCGGCGCGGTCCCACGCCGAAGTCGAGACGGTGGCGAACGCATTGCGTGCGCAAGGACACCGCGCCAGCGCCGCCACCGCGGACGTCACCAGACCCGAGAGCGTCAACGCCCTCGCCCGCACCGCCACCGAGGTGCTCGGCGACATCGACATCCTGATCAACAACGCGGGATCGTCCTCCTCGGCACCGCTGAAGCGGACGACGCTCGAGGAATGGAATCGCCTGCTCGCGGTCAATGCGACGAGTACGTTTCTCTGCACCCAGGCCTTTCTCCCCGGCATGCTGGACCGGAAATGGGGCCGGGTGGTGAACCTCGCGTCGGTCGCCGGGCTCTTCGGCGCGAAATACATCGCGGCCTACAGCGCGGCCAAGCACGCGGTGGTGGGTTTCACCAAATCGATGGCTGCCGAGGTCGCCGGCTCGGGCGTGACGGTCAACGCGGTGTGTCCCGGATATGTCGACACACCGATGACCGACCAATCGCTCGAGCGCATGATGCAGACCACCGGCAGGTCGCGCGCCGAGGCCCTCGAGGCAGTGCTCGCGCACTCGGGCCAGAACCGGTTGATCACGCCCGACGAGGTGGCGCGGGCGGTGATGACGGTATGCAACGGATCGGAAACGGGCGCGACGGTGCTCCTCGATGGAAAGGGACCAGCGTGAGCTTCGACATCATCAACCCCGATCCCCCCGGACGGCCCAAGGGCTGGAACAACGGCATGCTGGCTCCAGCCGGGGGCCGCGTGCTCTTCGTCGCCGGTCAGACCGCTCCGAAGGCGGGTGGGCTGGTGGCCCAATGGGCCATGGCACTGGGGCAGGTCCTGTCCATCGTGCGCGCCTCGGGCGGCGGGCCCACCGACATCGGCCGGATGACCGTCTACGTCACCAGCAAGGCCGACTATCTGGCCAACCTCCAGACCCTTGGCGAGGTCCATCAGAAGGCGATGGGCAAGCACTACCCCGCCATGGCCCTGGTCGAAGTCTCCGCCCTGGTGGACCATGCGGCGGTGGTCGAGATCGAAGCCACCGCGGTGATCGGCTGACCATGGCCATCCTGCCCAAGTCCTTCCTCTATGAAGTCGATTCCGGGACCGGTGTAGCGACCATCACCCTCAACCGGCCCGACCGCCTCAATGCCCTCACGTTCCAGGTATACGAGGAGCTGAGGGATGTTTTCCGGGCGTTAGATTCGGAGGCCGGCGTCAAGGCCATCGTGATCACCGGTTCGGGGCGCGCGTTCTGCTCCGGCGGTGACGTCGAGGACATCATCGGCCAGCTCTTCTCCCGGGACGCGAAGGGACTGCTGGACTTCACCTGGCTCACGTGTGACCTGATCCTCGCGATACGGCTCTGCCGGCGTCCCATTGTCGCAGCCCTGAATGGCACCGTGGCCGGCGCGGGCGCGGTGATCGCGGCCGCGTGTGACATCCGGATCGCCGCGGAGTCCGCCAAGATCGCCTTCCTCTTCACGCGGGTCGGCCTGTCGGGAGCGGACATGGGAGCGGCCTGGTTGCTTCCCCGGCTGGTGGGCCTCGGCCGCGCGACGGAGCTCCTGATGACGGGCGACTTCATCGATGCGTCCCGCGCTCTGGAGATCGGGCTGTACAATCGTGTGGTGCCCGTCGAGCGCGTGGTGGCGGAAGCGCGAGAGTTCGCGGCACGGCTCGCCCGTGGGCCCTCACAGGCACTCGCGGTCACCAAGGACGCGTTGAACCGCGAGGCCGCGATGGATCTGGAGCAGGCGCTCGAGCTCGAGGCCAAGCTGCAAGCCGAGCTGATGCAGCATCCCAACTTCCGGGAATCGTATGAGGCGTTCAAGGCCAAGCGGGAGCCGAAATTTCAGTGATGCTCCCTGATCCCCAGCCCGTCCGGGCATTCCTCGATCCGAAGCACCTCGACTTCGCGGCCCGAGTCGCCGAGTTCGCCGCTCGAGAAATCGCGCCGTTGCCGGCACCCGCCGACGACGCCGCCGCCCGTGTGCAAGCGAAGGAGATCCTCACTCGCCTGGGGTCCGGTGGCTGGCTCGCGCCCATCGGCGACGAGGACTGGCGGTCCTGCTGCCTGGTGCGGGAAGCCCTCGGAGCCGCGTCCCCCCTCGCAGATGCCGTTTTCGCCCTACAGGCGCTGGGGACCCTTCCGATCATGATGGGATCCACCGACGACCTGGCGGCGCGGTGGCTCACCGCTGCGCTCAAGGGGCGCGCCATGGGAGGCTTCGCCATGACGGAGCCCGAGGCCGGCTCGGACGTAGCTGCCATGACCACCACGGCGCGTCGCGATGGGGCGTTTTACGTCCTCGACGGCGTCAAGACTCTGATTTCCAACGCCGGCATCGCGGACTACTACGCCGTGTATGCCGTTACGGACCGCTCAAAGGGCACCAAGGGAATCACGTGTTTCGTCGTGCCCGCCGACACGGCCGGTTGCCGCTTTCTCCGCCCTCTGATCCTCTCCTCCCCACATCCACTGGGAGAGATGGCCTTCGAGTCCTGCCGGATCCCGGCCGGGCAGCGTCTGGGTGCCGAGGGCGAGGGGTACCGCCTCGGACTCGCGACCCTCGACCGTTTGCGTCCGACGGTAGGCGCCGCGGCATGTGGCATGGCGTCGCGAGCCCTGCGTGAAGCCCTCGACCACGCGACGACCCGGAAGCAGTTCGGGAAACCTCTCGCCGACTTTCAGCTGGTGCAGGAGAAACTCTCGCGGATGGCGACCGACCTGACCGCCGCCCGCCTGCTCGTGTATCGCGCTGCATGGGAGAAGGATCATGGCGCCGAGCGAATCACGCTCGAAGCGGGGATGGCGAAGGCCTTCGCGACCGAAGCCGCCCAGCGCATCATCGATGACGCCGTGCAGATCCTCGGCGGCCGCGGGGTGCTGGCCGACAATCCCGTGGACCGGCTCTACCGCTCCGTGCGGGCACTCCGGATCTACGAAGGGACCACGGAGATCCAGCACCTGGTGATCTCGGGACAGCTCCTCAAGCAGCATCGAGGCGAGTCGTGAAGATCGTCTGCGTAGGGGGCGGCCCCGCCGGCCTCTACTTCTCCATCCTGATGAAGAAGGCCGACCCCTCCCACGACATTCTGGTGGTCGAGCGGAACCGGTTCGAAGACACGTTCGGCTTCGGCGTCGTGTTCTCCGAGGCCACTCAGGAAAACCTCCAGGCGGCCGACCCCGAGACCTTCGACGCCATGGCCAAGGCCTCGGCGCATTGGGATGACATCGACATCCACTACAAGGGCGGCGTCATCCGCTCGACGGGCCACGGGTTCTCCGGGCTCTCACGCCGGGCGATGCTCGAGATATTGGCCGAGCGAGCGCGTGGCCTGGGCGTGCAGGTGGAGATCGGCCGGGACATCACTGACCTCAAGGATCACTTGAAGGCCGACTTGCTGCTCGCCGCCGACGGCGCGAACAGCATGGTTCGGGAGCGTTACGCCAAGCACTTCCAGCCGTCCGTCGACCTCCGACCCAATCGCTTCGTCTGGCTCGGCACCACCCGTCCCTTCCCGGCCTTCACATTCTACTTCAAGCACGACCGGCACGGGCTTTGGCGGGTGCATACGTACCAGTACGAGAAGGGCCACTCGACGTTCATCGTGGAAGCCCGTGAAGAGACCTGGCGCGCCGCGTGCCTGGACCGGGCGACCGAAGATCAGACGATCGCGTTCTGTGAGCAGCTGTTCGCCGAGGAGCTTGCCGGCCACCGGCTTCAGAAAAACCGGTCCATCTGGCGGCAGTTCGGCACCATCCGGAACGCCCACTGGCACCACGAAAACGTCGTCCTGATCGGCGACTCGGCGCACACCGCCCATTTCTCGGTCGGCTCCGGCACCAAGCTCGCGATGGAGGACGCGATCGTCCTCGCGCGCTCGCTGGCCACCCACGGGGATCGGGACAAAGCCCTGAACGCGTACGAGGCCGAGCGGCGTCCACTGGTCGAGAGCCTGCAGCGCGCCGCGCAGGTAAGCCTCGCCTGGTTCGAAGACACGGAGCGCTACATGGACATGGATCCGGTGCAATTCGGGTTCAATCTCCTCACCCGGTCGCTCCGGATTACCCACGACAACCTGAAGGTGCGAGATCCGAAGTTCATGGCGGGAGTGGACGCGTGGTTCGCGAAGGGCGCGGCCAGGCAATCCGGCGTCGCGATTCCCGCGGAGCCCGTGCCTCCCCCCCTCTTCACGCCCTACCGGCTGCGGGACCTGGTCCTCGAGAACCGCTCGGTCGTCTCACCCATGTGCCAGTACTCGGCTGAAGATGGCACACCCAATGACTGGCACCTCGTCCATCTGGGTACGCGGGCCATCGGTGGCGCGGGACTCGTGATGACGGAGATGACGGACGTCAGCCGCGAGGGCCGCATCTCGACCGGATGCACCGGGATGTACAAACCCGAACACGTCGTGGCGTGGCGCAGGATCGTGGATTTCGTCCACGGTGCGAGCCGGGCGAAGATCGGGATGCAGCTGTCGCACGCCGGCAGGAAGGGGTCGACCAAGAAACTCTGGGAGGGTGACTCGCTGCCGCTCGAGTCGGGTGGCTGGCCCATCATGGCGGCGTCGGCCATTCCGTACTATCCGAACAGCCCGGTCCCGAAGGCCATGGACCGGCACGACATGGATCAGGTGCGGGACGAGTTCGTCGCGTCTGCTCGCATGAGCGAGGAAGCGGGCTTCGATCTCCTGGAGCTGCACTTCGCCCATGGATACCTGCTCGCGGGCTTCATCTCTCCGCTCACGAACACCCGAACGGACGAGTACGGCGGCACCCTCGAGGCGCGGATGCGCTTTCCGCTCGAGGTCTTCGACGCCGTCCGCGCGGTCTGGCCTAAACAGAAGCCCATGTCGGTGCGCATCTCAGCAGTGGACTGGGCGCCGGGCGGCATGGAATCCGAAGACGCCGTCCAGGTCGCCCGGCTTCTCAAGGCTCACGGCTGCGACATCCTCGACGTCTCGGCGGGACAGACGGTGCCCTTTCAGCAGCCCGTCTACGGCCGCCTGTATCAAACGCCATTCGCCGACCGTATTCGCCATGAAGCGGACCTGCCGGTGATGACGGTGGGCAACATCAGCTCGTACACGGATGTGAACACCATCCTCGCCGCCGGCCGGGCCGACCTGTGCGTCCTGGCCCGGGCTCATCTCTGGGACCCGTACTGGACCCGCCACGCCGCGCGCGAGCTCGGGTGGGAGATCGAGTGGCCCGACCAGTACGAGAGCCTGGGCCGCTACAAGCCCCGGTTTATCTAGTTCGGAACGAAGCCTCGCTCGCGGAGGTGCATCAACACCCGCGTGGTCGCGAAGCTCTCTGGGCGCTCTCCATGCTTGTTGGTCGCCGCCTCCCGTGTGGCTCCTGCATCCAGCAACAGATCCACGATGGCGATATAGGCGTCATCGTGGCCATGTCCGGGACTGAATTGCGACCCGTGCAATGCCCACCCCAGGGATGATCCACCAAACATCTTGTCCTTGACGTTTACCGGCGCGCCCATCGAGAGCAGCAGCTTCACCATTTCGAGCCGGCCCTCCCAGCATGCCCAGTGCAGCGCGGTCCCGCCGTCTCCGAGCTCTACCTCCACGTCGAATCCAAGCTGGATCATGAGACGCACCGCGTCGGCGCGTTCATGATTCACGGCGTCCCCGAGGGCCCCACGGTCTTCGTCCGTCATTGAGGCCAGCAGGCCAGCGTGGGAAGCGAGTAGCGACCGGGCCCCCTTCTCGTCGGCGGCGAGGCAGGCGCCGAGGAATTCTTCCATGGGGGTGAGGACGTCGGTGCGTGCGCCATGCTGGCGGAACAGATCGGCCATCTCGAAGTTGCCGTGCCGGATGGCGGCGGCGTACGGCGTCTTCCCGTCTCCGCGGGGCAGATTTACGTCCGCCCCGTGAGCCAGGAGCGCGCGCGCGGTGGCCATCTTCGGCACGCTGGCAGCGACTCCCTGCAAGGGCGTTTCCGCCTTCTGGTATGACGGCACGTTTGGATCGGCGCCGTGATCCAGGAGCCACACCATCCCTTTGAACCAGGGCGCATGGCCTTCCTGGTCGATCCGGTGGCCCACCAGGAAGTAGAGCGGCGTGTTGCCGTACGGGCTCTGGGGGGACGAGAAGTCCGCGCCAAATTCCCGCAACAGCTCGAGGCATTCAACGCGATTGTGTTGCGCGGCGTGGTAGATGGACTCCCCGTCCTGAGTCTTGGCCCCCCGCTCGAGGAGCAGGCGAACGATCTCGCGGTTGTCCGCCATGCACGCGTGGTAGAGCGCCGAGATCGGTGCCTTGGTGTCTCCCTCCGGGTATACGGAGAAGCTGTTCGGGCTCGCCCCGGCATCCATCAGGATCTGGGCGATGCGGCGGAAGCGGATGCCATGCTGGTGGCTGATCTGGTGGAGGGGTGATCCGCACGCAAACACCAGCGGCGGGGCTTCAATCTCACCGAAAGTCGCCGTTGCGAGCGCAGGGTCATCGCGCAGAAATGCCGCGACCGCCTCGACGTCCCCGGCCGCCGCGGCCGTGAAGACGTCGAGCGATGCGATTTCGGGATGCTCGTCGAGGATTTGCTGAGCGACGGCGGGCTGGGTGTGGATGATGGCCCTGAGGAAGCGCTGCGCCTCCTCGTTCAACGACGACACGTTACCGGCCTGGGCCGATGGCGTTCGGATCCTTCTTGGTGAGGACGCGCTCGGTGAAGTCGAGGCGCTCGTTCACCTCGGCCAGGTGCGCCTCGATCCGGCCCATTTGATCGTGGACCTCGTCGAGCTGGATGGCGGTCTGCTCGCCGCTCAGCGCGCCCGGTTCCCCGAACCTCTTGACGGTCTTCCGTCTGATCCGTTCCGCCCAGGCTTCGCCGACCGGGGACTTCATGATGATCCGCAGCGCGATGAGGAACCCCACGCCGACGATCACCGTCACCACGATCGGTGCCAGGGTGTTGTTGACGAAGAGATTCCAGTCGAACGGGAGCCCCTCCGGGGGCAACGGCGTCTGGATCATGTTCGTCCCTCTACGCTACGCCGCCAGGTTCGTTTCACTTGGGCCAGAGCCAGCCGAACATTCCGGCAGTCAGGAGCCCGTAGATGAGGCCGTCCACGGTGATCTTGATCGACGTCATCAGCGCCCGGTTGTACCAGATCGTCATCTGCCACAGCGCCAGCGTGTACGCGAGGAACGCCGTCACGCCCACGAAGCGGAAGACCGAGAGGTACGGTGACCCGGCCGGTAACGCCCGCCCGGCGACGTAGGCCGCGAAGAGCCCGACGACGAGGAGGTACACGAACCAGCCGATCAGATTCTTCGTCATGTTCATCGCGGAGGGAAATACGGTAAACACCACGACCGGACCCCGTTTGGTCTTCTCGACGAACGCCGGGTCGCGCATCTCGGCCCGGTCCTTCGGACGCGGGATGAAATAATCCCCCGGTGGGATGTTCAGCGGCCGCAGGGCGTCCATCACCCGATCCTGATTGGCGAGCAACGGGTAGTCGTTCTTGTGCCACGGCGACATCATGTGGATGATGGAGCTGACGATGAAAACGAGGACCGCTGACAACAGAATAGGGAGCCACAACGCCGCGATGCCGACCACCAGAACCTCCCGGGAGGGACGGCCCCTAAGCTACGGCTCGAACTGCGGACGGACAGGGTGGGATTCGAACCCACGAAACCGTTGCCGGCTTACCGGTTTTCGAGACCGGCCCCTTCAGCCACTCGGGCACCTGTCCTAACTACCAGACGTCTAGACGTCTAGACGTTCAGACGGCTAGAAAAAACGAAACACCCAAGAATGACTTCCTGTAACTCTGCCGCCTAGGACCCACTGGTCGTCTGGGCGTCTAGCCGTCTGCCTGACCGTCTTGGTTCTCGCTGTCTCCGTCCCACTTCCATGTCAGTACGGACAGGGTGGGATTCGAACCCACGAAACGGTTTCCCGTTTACACGCTTTCCAGGCGTGTGCCATAAGCCACTCGGCCACCCGTCCCAAAATACCAGACGTCTAGACGGACAGACGTCTAGACGTCTAGGACCGCCCCTTCGGGTAGTCCTCTATCCTGAACACTCACCACCGCTAGCCGTCTGGACGTCTAGCCGTCTGCCTGGTCGCTAGCCGCCTACAAACTAGTTGGCTATCGCTTACGGGTGAAGTGCTCCCTAGTTTGTGGGCACATCTCCCACGCGGAATCCCCGGATGGCAGTCACGTACTCGAGCTACCTGAAACTGGATGAGCTGCTCGCGCTCCAGAAGCCTCTTTCCGAGGGGCCGGAGCATGATGAGATGCTCTTCATCGTGATCCATCAGGTCTACGAGCTCTGGTTCAAGGAACTCCTCCACGAGCTCGACTACCTCCAGAAGCTCCTCCGGGAGAGTGACCTTGCCCGCGCCGGACACACCTTCAAGCGGATCCTCACCATCCTGAAGGTCCTGGTCGCCCAGATCGACATCCTCGAAACCATGACGCCACTCGAGTTCCTGTCGTTCCGGGACCGTCTGGAGTCCGGGAGCGGCTTCCAGTCGCACCAGTTCCGCGAGCTCGAGTGCGTCCTCGGCAACAAGAATCCCAAGTCTCTCGACCGTTACCCATCCGGAAGTGCGGCGCGAAAGGCCGTCGAGCAACGGATACATGATCCCACGCTCTGGGATGCCTTTCTCGCCTGCCTCAACCGGAACGGACACCAGGTCCCCGAGCGCCGGGTCTTCACCGCTGCGATCGAACCAACCGCAGCTGTACAGGACGTCCTGATCCGGGTCTACCGGAAAGACTCCGGGCTCGCCTCGCTGTGCGAGCGCATGGTGGACCTCGACGAGGGTCTCCAGGAGTGGCGCTACCGGCACGTAAAGATGGTCCAGCGCACCATCGGCACCCGCCGCGGTACGGGAGGCTCGGCGGGCGCCGAATACCTGGCGACGACGCTGAACCGGCCCGCCTTCCCCGACCTCTGGGAAATTCGCACCGAGCTGTGATCGACCCGAAATCGCTCACCCGCCATTACACGCGGTTCCGCGTCACGGAACGCGTGCTCCTCACCGGGCACTCACACCAGGCGTGGCCGGACCACGGCTTCGAAGGCCAGTCGCGTGCCTGGATCGACGCCGCCGAGCTGGTGGACGACAAATGGGAACGGGCGTTCGCGATGGCCGGCGCGGTCCGCCGCGGCTTCGCGCGCCTCCTGCACGACGAAGCGGACCAGATCGCCCTCGGCGCCTCGACCCACGAACTGCTCGTTCGGTTCCTCTCCGGGCTTCCCCTGAAGTCGAAACGACGGCTCGTCACCACGGACGGCGAATTCCATTCGCTTCGGCGGCAGCTCGATCGCCTGGGAGAGGAAGGCGTCGCCATCGTGCGGGTCCCCGCCCATCCCGTGGCGAGCCTGGCGGAGCGGGTGCGTAAGGAGATCACGGCCGGCACGGCCGCGGTGCTGCTTTCCGCGGTGCTCTTCGAGACCGCCGAAATCGTGCCGGGTCTCGGGAGCATCGCGGCGGCCTGCCGCGGCGCCGGCGTGGAGTGCCTGATCGACGCGTATCACGCCGTCAACGTCATCCCGTTCCCGATTCCGAACCTCGGGCTGACCAGCGCGTACATCCTCGGGGGCGGCTACAAGTACTGTCAGATGGGCGAAGGCAACTGCTTTCTGCGGTTCCCCTCCGATACCGACATGCGACCGGTGGTCACCGGGTGGTATAGCGAGTTCGAGCACCTCGAATCCAAAGCCACCGGCAAGGTGCAATACGGCAGCGGTCCGGCGCGCTTCGCGGGCTCGACCTACGATCCGACGAGTCATTACCGCGCCGCCGAGGTGCTCCGGTTCTTCAGCGACCAGCAGCTGACGCCGGAGCGGCTGCGCGAGCTCAACAAGCGGCAGATCAGCCGCCTCGCGCACGGCTTCGACGAGCTGGCGCTCGACCCCAAGGTCATTACGCGCGTCGTTCATGGACTCGACGGCATCGCGGGATTCCTCGCCTTGCGGACGCCCTCCGCGACGGATCTTGCGAAGGCCCTTCGGGCCAAGGGCATTTATGTGGACGCCCGGCACGACATCCTGCGCCTGGGCCCCGCGCCGTACGTCACCGACGATCAGCTCGACCAGGCGCTCAAGGCGCTCGCGGAGACCGTGCGGGGGTGATTTCCGAAACTCCACCACCCTGATTGGCGTACCAGTCTCCTATATGGAAGGAGACGCCATGAACAGCCTCGAGAAGACCCCGAAGGTCGAAGTCACCGAGACCAAGCACGAGCCGGAGCCGACGCCTACCTGGCGGGAGCTGCGGGACCGCTTCCGCGCCGTGCTCACCGACCTGTGGGATGAGACCCGGGACATCGAGCGGGAGCTCGAGCCCAAGGTCTTGCCGGCGCTGAAACGGCTGCGGGACGAGGTCGCGAAACTGATCGAGAAGATCGAAGGAAGAACCAAGAAGCCCGGCTAACGGCGGGACGCGAAAAACTCCTTCAACAGGACCCCGCAGGTCTCGGCATCCACCCCGCCGATGATCTCGGGCCGGTGATTCAAGCGGGGATGGCGCAACAGGTCTTCGACCGAGCCCGCCATCCCCGCCTTGTCGTCGTAGGCCCCGAACACCACCCGCCCGACTTTCGCCAGCACGATCGCACCCGCGCACAGCGCGCAGGGCTCGAGCGTGATGTACAGCGTGCAGTCGGTAAGCCGGTCGGCATCGAGGGCCCGCAGAGACCGCTGGATCGTCAGCAGCTCGGCGTGCGCCGTCGGGTCCTTGAGGCCGATGGTCTCGTTGTGAGCACCCGCGACCAGCTGGCCATTCTGGAGGAGCGCCGCGCCAACGGGGACTTCGTCAACCGACTGAGCGAGCCGCGCCCAGTCGATCGCGTGATTCATGCCCCGCCGGTCACTTTCGTCGACCACCGGACACCTTTTCGAAAGTCAACGCTCCGTCCGTGCCGCGATCGGCCTTGATCGTGTCCCCCTCGACGTACGTTCCCTCGAGCACCGCCATGGCCAGCGGGTTCTGCAGCAAACGCTGCATTGACCGCTTGAGCGGGCGGGCGCCATAGATCGGATCGTAGCCCTCGGATACGAGGAGCTGCTTGGCGGCCGGCGTGACGTCGAGGGTGAGCTTGCGCTCCTCCAGAAGCTGCTCGAACCGCTTGAGCTGAACGTCCACGATCTTCGCAATGTCGGCCTCGGATAGGGGCCGGAAGATGATCGTGTCGTCCACCCGGTTCAGGAACTCCGGCTTGAACGACCGGCGCAGAAGGTCGAGCACCTTGGCTTCGACCTGCTCCCAGTTCGCCGTCCCCATCTCCAGGATGTCCTGCGAACCGATGTTGGACGTCATGATCAGCACGGTATTCCGGAAGTCGACGGTGCGCCCCTGGGAGTCCGTGAGGCGCCCTTCGTCCAGAATCTGTAGCAGCACGTTGAAGACATCCGGGTGCGCCTTCTCGATCTCGTCGAAGAGTACCACGGCGTAGGGGCGCCGGCGGATGGCCTCGGTGAGCTGGCCACCTTCTTCGTAGCCCACGTAGCCCGGGGGCGCGCCGATCATCCGGGCCACGGCGTGCTTCTCCATGTATTCCGACATATCGAGGCGGACCATCGCCCGTTCGTCGTCGAACAGGAAGTCGGCGAGCGCGCGCGCGGTCTCCGTCTTCCCCACGCCCGTGGGGCCGAGGAAGATGAATGAACCGGTGGGACGATGGGGGTCCTGGAGGCCGGCACGGGCCCGGCGAACCGCATTCGCGACCGCGGCCAGCGCTTCGGGCTGCCCCACGACCCGGCGACCCAGCTCTTCTTCGAGCTTCGTCAGCCGCACCTTCTCGGATTCGAGCATCCGCGTCACCGGGATGCCCGTCCACTTCGCCACGATCTCCGCGATATCCTCGGCGTCCACCTCTTCCTTGAGGTACTGGGCCTTCTTCTGGATCTCGCCCAGACGCTTCTCGGAGGCCGTGATCTCCTTCTCGATCCCCGGAATGGTTCCGTAGCTGATCTCGGCCGCCTTCTGCAGCTCGCCCCGCCGGGTGGCCTGGTCAGCCTCGGCACGGAGTTTCTCGAGCTGGGCCTTCTGGGCCTGCAGCCCGCCGATCGCTTCCTTCTCCGCCTGCCACTGGGCCTTCATGCCCATCGATCGTTCACGAAGCTCCGAGAGCTCTCCGTCAATGGACTTCCGGCGTTCCTTGGAGGCGGCGTCCTTCTCTTTGGCAAGCGCGGCCCGCTCGATTTCGAGCTGGACGATCTTCCGCTCCACCTCGTCGATTTCCTGCGGCAGCGAATCGATTTCGATCCGCAGACGGCTGGCGGCTTCGTCCACCAGATCGATCGCCTTGTCGGGCAGGAAGCGGTCACCGATGTAGCGGTGGGAAAGGGTCGCCGCGGCGACCAGGGCGTTGTCCGTGATCCGGACGCCGTGGTGCACCTCGTAGCGTTCTTTCAGCCCCCGCAGAATCGCGATCGTGTCCTCGACCGACGGCTCGCCCACGAATACGGGCTGGAACCGGCGCTCGAGCGCGGCGTCCTTCTCGATGTACTTGCGGTATTCGTCCAGCGTGGTGGCGCCGACGACGTGCAGCTCGCCACGGGCCAGCGCCGGCTTCAGCATGTTCGACGCGTCCACGGCGCCCTCGGCGCCCCCCGCGCCCACCAGCGTGTGCAGCTCGTCGATGAAGACGATGAACTGCCCCTCGGACCCGGTGATCTCCTTGAGGACCGCCTTGAGACGTTCCTCGAACTCGCCGCGATACTTGGTGCCGGCGATCAGCTGCCCGATGTCGAGGGCGAGCAAACGCTTGCGCTTGAGCGACTCGGGCACGTCCCCGTGCACGATTCGCTGTGCCAGCCCTTCGACGATGGCAGTCTTGCCCACCCCAGGCTCACCGATGAGCACGGGGTTGTTCTTCGTGCGCCGGGAGAGCACCTGTATGACGCGGCGGATTTCTTCGTCGCGCCCGATGACGGGATCGAGTTTCCCCTTCTGGGCGACCTCGGTGAGGTCGCGGGTGAAACGCTCCAGTGCCTGGTACTTCTGCTCCGGCTCCTGGTCGGTGACCCGGTGGCTCCCGCGCACGGCTTCGAGCGCGGCCAGCAGCTCCTTCCGGTCCACCCCCGCAGCCGAAAGCAGCTGCCGGGCGGTGGTCCCCTTCTCCTCGGCCAGTGCCAGGAGCAGGTGCTCGGTGGAGATGTAGGCGTCCCCCAGGTCCTTCGCGTCCTTCTCGGCGCGATCGAACGCCTGGGAAAGCTCCCGGCCCACCGTGGGCTCGACACCCTCCCCCGACTGTTTCGGGAAGCGACCGATCTCGCGGTCGGTCTCGGCAGTCAGCTGGGCGACGTTCACCCCGGCCTTCTGCAGCAACGGCGCGACGACACCCTCGTCCTGCGCGAGGAGCGCCCGGAACAGGTGGGCATCGTTCAATACCGGATTGCCCCGGCTGCGGGCGTCGGCAGCAGCCTGCTGGAGGGCCTCGGCGGCCTTTACGGTCAAGCGTTCAGGTCGAATCATGTCGGTCCGGGGTTAAGGCAACCTCCATACCGGAAGAAAGGTGTCAGATGGGCAGGGCGTAAGTCAAAAGGACCTGATGAATGCCTTTCGGGTCTTCGGCGTATAATTCACACCATCCCTTTTGGAGTCGTTTCGTGGTTCGTGCTTCCGCCCTGCTGGCCCTGGGAATTCTGGCCTCCGCCCCCCTGGCGGCTCAGGCCCCTCACATCACCCCCGCCGGCGATCCGTCCGTCAAGGATGACTCGATCTACCGGCTGGCCGTCAATCCGGTGGACCACAAGGGAGAGGACTACGTCCTGCTCCTGGACGACGGCGTGATTACGTACAACAAGGACGGCACGGGATCCCGGACGTACCGGCAGGTGGTGCAGGTCTTCACGCGCGAGGCGGCGGAGCAGTTCGGCGAACAGACCTTCGACTACGACTCGAGCCGCGAGCGACTCACCATCAACTGGCTCCGGGTGCTTTCCGCGGACGGCAAGCTGATCAGCGACAAGCCGGTGCACGAACAGGAAGGGATCGCGCCGGTGGCGCAGGAGGCACCCGTGTTCTCCGACGTCCGGGAGCACCGCGTCTCCCTCGGCGGCGTCGCGCCCAACACGATCGTCGACTACAGTTACACCATTCAGACGATCGCCCCGATCATGCCCGGGGACTTCCGGAACTCGTGGAGGGTTACCACGGGCCGGTTGGTCCGCCGCTCGCGGTACCTCGTCGATCTCCCGGCGGATCTCCAGCCAACCATCAAGGAACGGAACCTGACGTTCAAGCGCGAGGTCACCCGCGCCAACGGACGGGCGGTATATCTGTGGGCGACCGCGGAGGTGCAGCCCTGGGACGGCGAGCCCTTCGCCGCCGACTCGAATGGCGTGGTGCAGACCATCGAAATCGCGTCACCACTGCATTGGGATGACATCGCGAAGTGGTTTGCCGGTCTCTCGAAGGACCGGTTCGTGACTACGCCAGCGGTGGTGACGGCGTTCCGCGAGCAGCTCGCGGGGGCCAAGACGCAGGACGACTCGCTGCGCGCCGCGGCCCGCTGGGTGGCCCAGGACTTCCGGTACGTTTCGCTCTCCCTGGGCATCGGCGGCTACCAGCCCCGCTATCCCGCCGACGTCCTCACCACCAAGTACGGTGACTGCAAGGACAAGGCGACGATGTTCGTCGCGCTCGCCCGGCAGATGGGACTCAAGGCATTCCCCGTCCTGCTGTCGAGTGTCGGCGGTGTGGATCGTACCGTCCCGACAGTCGACGCGTTCGATCACATGATCGCCGCGGTCGAGCGCCCCTGGGGCGGTTATCTCTTCGTCGACTTGACGAGCGACCTCACTCCCTACGGCTCCCTGCCCCCCGCCGAACAGGGCGAGTTCGGGCTGCTGGTCCATCCGGATGGACGCGCGGAGCAGGTCACGTTCCCGAAAGACTCCATCGGCGCGAACCGCGATGACGATCAGCTGGTCGGTGAGCTGCTTCCCGACGGAACCATGCAGGGCCTGTACTCGGAGCTCCAGACCGGGACCCGTCAGTATGGACTGCGCGGTGCCTTCACCAACGAGCTGGATCCCAACGACCGGTCCCGTCTGGCTCAGCGCATCGCGAGCGAGATCGTGCCCGATGCCGTTCCCGATTCGCTCCAGATCTTCGATGGACGGGATTGGAAAGCGCGGCCGTACGTGCAGCTGACTTTCCACGGTGGAAAGCCGGCGGCGATGGCGGGGGCGACTGACATTCTCACGCTTCCGTTGCACGACTACGCGACGCCGAAGCTGGTCACCGATCTCGCAGGACGTCCGGCACGCCGCTTCCCCATCGACTTCTGGGGCCGGGATGGCGCGCCCCACGAGGAGTCGTCCTCCCTCGAAGTGACACTCCCCGTCGGGTGGACGGCGCAGCTCCCGCCGAACGTGGAAGCCTCCAGTGTCTTCGGACGCTACACGGCCGAGTACCGTCAGGATGGTCGGGTGCTTCGAATCACGCGGCGGTTGGTTGGTGCACCCGGCATCCAGGCACCCGACAAGGTCGGCGTGCTCGTGGATTGGCTGAAGCGCATCGGGGCCGACGACGTGAAGTACGTGGTGTTGAACCGCGGGCACTAAGGGCAGGAGCCGAAAAACAAAAGGGGGCGCCAAGGCGCCCCCTTTGTCGTTCCGTGCGACGTCATTTCATGATCAGCATCTTCTTGGTGTACCGCTGTCCATCCACCACCAACTGATAGATGTAGACACCGGAGGAGGCCTGTTGGCCGGTCCTCACGTTCCCGTCCCAGTACGCGGTGAATGAGCACCCCTGAGGGTTCGCACAATCCACCTGCACCTCCTCGAGCCGCTGGCCGGTCCCCTGGAGAATCGGGATGGCAACCAGCTGAGCGAGGACGTTGTAAATCTTCAGCGAGACTTTTGGCCGGTGACCATTTGCGAACAGATTCCCGCCCAGCGTAAAGGGAATCGTGGTCGCCGGGTTGAATGGGTTCGGGTAATTCTGTCGCAACTCCACGGGGGGTTTTGACATCCCCTGACTCGGGACTGGGACCTGACCCCAAGCACTCCCCGCTGCGATGGTACACAGCCCGAGCCCCATCACTGCCCAGGCATACCGCTTCATCAAAACTCCTATCGAACGAGAAAGGCGCGTTAGACCCTACTCCTTTGGATGACGGAATTGCTCCACCGGACACTTCAATGTACAGCTACGTAAGAACTTAGAGGACGTTTCAGCCGGGTGTCAAGCGGGCCAGAACCCGGGTGTCCCCTTCTCGACGGGTAACTCCCCGCCGGTCCGCCCATTCAAGCAGCGGTATCAAGTACTTGCGGGTCAGCCCGAGCCGGTCCCGAAGTACCGCCGGTGTCACCGGCCCCACCTCCCGGATCACCCCCTCCAGTGTCCGCTGGAAGCGCTCGAGCGCTTCAGGACCCGCAAACCGTTCCTGGTCCACCTGTACTACCCCACCTCCACGCACGAGGTGCGCCAGCAAAGCGCGCACCGGAAGCCCTGCGAACTCTGATTCTAACTCCGACACAGTCGGGATGCGCCACTCGACTGCCGCCAGATGCGCCGAAATGCGACCGGCGTCGCCGTCTGCCCTCGCCGCCACGGCAGCCCGCCAACCTGGCCTCCTTGCCAGACTCCCGTCGATCTCAAGAATCCCCTTGCGGAGTGCGAGATCGATGACCTGATCGGTCACCGCGTCGCCGGTCGCCACGCCATTCCCCACACTCGAGCGCAACGCCTGCAGTGACATCCCGGCGTCGAGGGGGTGCGACGCGTGATGCGAGTCCAGTACGCCGCCGAGCCGCTCCGCTTCTCGAGATGCGGCGGACCGAAATACCAGTCGATCTCCGGTCTCAAGTACGTTCTTCCCCGCCAGCGCGATGACTTCGGCGACCCCATCCGGAGTGATGCCGAGGCGGACCGGGAGGTCGCTCGTGGCGAGCCCGGACAGACGGGCCTCCTTCACCCACCCCGCCAGCCGCTCCCCCGGACTCGACTCGAAGGGCAGCCGGCGCTGCCGCAGACGGCGCGGAGCTTCCGGTGGATACGGGTCGATGATCGATCCCCCGCCGATGGTCGCGACTGGAGAGTAGGAGCGGATCACAAAGCGGTCCCCGCCGCGAGCGACCAGTGGTCCCTCGAAAGCAAGGCGAACCACTCCCCGGCCTCCGGGGGCGACCGCTTCCACTGGTGTGACCCGCGCCAACACCTCCGCGGTTCCCAAATGCACGCGGACGCGGGTGCGCGCCGTAAGTGGTCGCGGTGCGGACGGAAGGAGCTCCAGCGCCGCGTCGACGCGGTGTGTCGGACGCCATCCGTTCCCCGTCACGACCACGTGTCCACGCGCGAGCTCCTGGTGCCCTACACCCACCAATGCCAGCGCCGTCCGCCTGCCGGGGATGGCCTGCGCCTGCGTGCTCCCGTGGGCCTCGATGGAGCGAACCCGCACTTCACGATCAAGGGGAAGCAGTCGAACGGTATCGCCCTCTCGTACCGTGCCGCTCCACGTCGATCCGGTGACCACCGTCCCCGCGCCCTTGAGCGTGAACACCCGGTCCACGGGGAGCCGAAAGAGGTCGCGTTCCACACGGTCCGCCACATCGACGGCAACCCGTCCGACGGCCTCGCGGAGTTCGGGCAACCCCGCGCCCGTCCGTGCTGACGTTGCCACCGGAGGCTCCCAACGAATGGGGCTCCTGGACAGGCGAGCCGCCACCTCGGCACTGAGGAGTTGCAACCACTCGTCGTCCACCAGATCGCGCTTGGTGAGTACCGGCACGCCGCGCCGGACCCTCAGGAGCTCGACGATGGCGAGGTGCTCCTCGGTCTGCGGCATGATGCCTTCGTCCGCCGCGATGATCAGCAGAGCGGCATCGATGCCCGTCGCGCCCGCCAGCATGTTCCGGACGAACCCCTCGTGTCCGGGCACGTCCACGATGCTGACCTGCGTTTCGTGATCGAGTAGAAGGGGAGCGAATCCGAGGTCGATGGTGATGCCCCGCCGCTGTTCCTCGGCCCAGCGGTCGGTGTCGACGCCCGTGAGTGCTTTCACCAGCGCCGTCTTGCCATGATCGATGTGCCCGGCGGTGCCGACTACGACGTGACGGACCACCGATGGTGCTCCCAGAAGTCGAGGGCGGGCAGCTTGTTGGGCTCGCTCAGGTGGTGACGGGCGAAACGGACGACCAGCCGCCGATGCGCCGCCGCGTGAGCGGCGTCCAGCGACGGGAGTGGTCCCCCGTCCGACCCCAGGGCCACCAGATCCCGGTACGCCTGCGGTGGCAGTTGGGTTGGCGCCCGTGCCGGCGCGCACGCCGGACAGAATGCGCCCCCCTCGGCGGAGGAGAACGGCACCGGGGTGGTGGGATCCGGATCGAGGGGCGTGCCATCCCGAACGCAGTTGGTCAGGGCCGGCTCGAATCCCAGCACGCCGAGCAGGTGCCAGAGGGCGCGGACCGCGGCCGCGTCTATGTCGCAGGCGGACGCCGCCACGAGGGCGTCGAGCCCGGCGACAAGCGCCTCATACGCCGCCGGCAGCGCCGCGGGGGGCGCGGACTTGAGCATCACCTCGGCGAGCGCGGTCGCACCGGCAAACCGGGCGACATCCCGCGCCAGATCCAAGCGCAGTACTTCGAGCTCGAACTCACCGAGGGTCTGGAGCTCGCGGGTCTCCCGGTAATAGAGCTGGGCGGTGCCCTCCCCAAGGATCTCGAGCCCCGCTCCGAATTTGCTCTTCGGGCGCATCACGCCCTTCGCGATCGCGCTTTGCACTCCCAGATCGCGCGTGGCGAGCCGGACGACTTTCGAGGTTTCGCTGTACCGGTAGGTCTGGAGGACGATCGCCGGCGTGGAGACCAGGGGCATCCCGGAAGTTACTGCGCCGGCATCTCGGCCACGGCCGAGGCGACCGGACACGTCCCGAGCGGAACGGTCGTGATCACGCGATACTCGGGGGGAGGCGAGAGCACGTACAGGGTGCCCGGGCCACTCCCACACACCGTACTCGACACCGCGTACACCCGGCCGCGCGCGTCGAGGGACAGGGACAGGACTCCTTTCCCACCGGGCTTGATGGCGTCACTGGGTCCCCGCGTGATCGACCGCGTCAGGGCGTTCACCTCGAGAATTCCGTTCGTGGGCGATGCAATCAGCAGCCGGCCGGTCGGATGAAACACTCCGGGCCCCGGTCGCTCTCCCAGTCCGTTGATGACCACCGTCTCCACATGACCGACGGGGTCCACGATCGACAACCTGCCGTTCGCCTTCCCGCTGTCCCCGCGCGAGATGACATAGAGCAGCGAATCATCGCCGATTACGACGAAATGGGCGTTGACCCCCGAGAGGGGAATCGAATCGGGAACCGGCGGGCCCACCATGTTGACCGACGTCAGCCACGTGGTGTGGACCGTGAACACCTGACTGTCGGTGACGGCGACGCCGACGGCCGGGCCACTCAGGGGACGCGCCAACACTTGCTGGCCGGCCCGCACGTTCACCTGCGCCAACGAGTCGAACGCGGAATCGGCCACCCAGGCCAGCGTGTCGTCCTGAAAGGCGGCTCCAACGGGGTGCTTGGTCGATGCCACTTTCGCGGAGCCGCCCAGCGTGAGGATCTGGAGGGAGTCGCGCGTGCCACCGGGAACGAGGACCATCGATCCACGGCCCGCGATCTGGGGTGCGCCCGTGACGGGAAACGCCAACGCCAGTGATGTCGCGGAGAAGTCCCCCGCATTCACGAGTGTGAGGGAGCTCGACTGCCCATCCAGGATGACGATCTCCTGCCCGACGGGCGTGGTCTGCTCCAACGCGTCCGAGCAGGCCACCGCCGCCACCACGAGTGCCACTCCAGCGAGCCGGACTCCGCGCATCCCCGCCCTTCGTCAGTGTGATCCGACGGTCCAGGAACCCCCGAAAACTATGGTGCGACCCCGCGCGCGGAAACTCGCCACTTCATCGTACCCGGCGTTGAGGGCATTGTCGACGCGGGCGTCGATGGCAAGCCCTGGTACGAGCCGAACGGGAACTTGCGCCGAGAGGTCCAGACGCCCATAGGCAGCCAGCGAGACGCGCTGGGGGGGAAAGGGATTGAAGTCGATGTCGTCCCGGCGGCCCACGTAGCTCACCGCCACGCCGGCGCTCCCGCCAAAGGGCAAAGCCGCGCTGAGGCTCGCCGTCGCGGAGTGCGCCGGGCGTCGAATGAGGGGGTGCCCGGTCTGGAACTCGCTGCCAGGTGTCGTGTCCCCTTGGACCACGTTGGTAGCCAGATAGGTGTACCCGGCGGACAGCGCTCCCCAGGCACCAAGCGGCGCATGGAGGGAGATTTCGATGCCGCGGGCCGTCGAACCATCGATGTTCTGGTAGTTCGGGACCGTATCAGAGGAATACGCGATTTGATTGCGGAAGCGCTGATCGAAGTACGTCGCCTGCACCGCCACCCCTGATCCGAGGTCCTGCTCGACACCGCCCTCCCAGCTGAACGAGTGCTCGGGCTTGAGGTTCTCATTCCCCGTGATGAAGCCCTGCGCGAAGTTCTGAAAGAGACTGGGCTCCTTGAACGCGCTACCCAACGACCCCAGGACCCGCGTGGACCCGCTGAGGCGGTACGATACGCCCGCACGATAGGTGCCGAAGGTACCGAAGCGCTGGTTGTCTTCCATCCGTGCACCGAGGGTAACACCGAGGGGCCGGCCAAAGCCCGTGACCAGCTCTGCGAAGACAGAGCCGTCGTCGCGGGTCCGCACCTGGCCAAGCGTGGTGCCCTCCATCCGCTGATGCTCGAACGACGAACCAGCGGTAAGCACGTCCGAACCCGAGAGGTGAACCTCAGCACGCCCTTCGAGACTTTGGCGGGTGATCCAGTCATTGCTCGAGAACGGGAGGTTGAAGGAGTCGGTCGAATCATTAGGACCGATGGCGTACTGGAGATTGTCTCGATGCCAGGTGCCGATGAGGTGCACACTCACCGCCCTGAATCCGTGACTCATGTCGAGTCCTACTGAGGGACCACGATCGAGGTCGTGCTGGTTGTTGCTCAGGGGCGCTCCCGGATACGTCGTCGGAAAGAAGTACAAACCGTCGTCATATCGGACCGACAGGGCTGCCTCCGTGCTATCCCCGGGCCGGAGGACCAGCCGGCCGTTCATGGCGCCGTTCCGGTAGTGATTGTTCACCGGGAGCGATCCGTCCGACGTGAAGCGGGAACCGGACAGCGACCAACTGGCACGCTCGTTCCCTCCCCCAGCCGACAGAGCGTAGTCGGCGCTCCCATACGTACCGGCATGTGCCGACAGGGTCCCGTGGGCCCCTCCCTGGCCGGTCTTCGTGAAGATCTGCACGACGCCGGTGACGGCATCCGAGCCGTACAAGACGCTCACCGGCCCGCTCACCACTTCGATGCGGTCGATGTTGTCGGTCGTGAGATTCGCGTAGTCGAATCCCACGCCAGGCTGGCTCTGCGGCACACCGTCGACAAGAACCTTGGCGTAGTCGCTCTCGCCGCCGCGGAGGAAAAGCGACGTTTGGGAGCCGAACGAGCTGGTCTCCACCACCGCCGCCCCCGGCACCAGCCGAAGCGCCTGCGAGACCGTCCGAATCCCCCGGGCCGCGAGATCGGCCCCCTTCAATACCGTCACAGACACGGGCAGCTGGTCGGCGCGGGTGGGGATCCCGGTGGCCGTGACAACGACCGGGGCCAGCTTGAACGTGTCGCTCGGGGTTTGGGCGGACAGCGAACCAACGACGATTGCCGAAGCCAGCAGGACAACGACACGCATTCCTAACTCCGATCCGTGGGAAGTTCGCGACGTAGAGGAATCATCTGCGGACGGTCATCAAAAGCCTGAATCGCAATGGGCCACTCGAATACGCGTTCGACGGTCTCTCGCGTCAGGACCTCGCGCGCGGGCCCCGATCCGGCCGGCGCTCCCCGTGACAGCAGGAGGACGCGGTCGGCGAAGCGAGCCGCGAGGTTCACCTGATGAGTGATCACCACCGCGGCCAGCTTGCGGCGGTCGACCAGCGCGCGCACCCGCTCGAAGAGCTCCATCTCGTGCTTCACGTCGAGGGAGGCCGTCGGTTCGTCGAGCACCAGCAGCTGAGGCTCTTGGGCGAGCGCGCGCGCGAGGCGCACTCGCTGCTGCTCGCCGCCCGACAGGGTCTCGAGCCACCGGTCCGCGAGTCCCAGCGCGTCGCACGCCTCGAGCGCGTCACGAACGGCCTGGTGGTCGGCGCGTCGCGGAGCGGCGAATGGCGGGAGGTGCGGGTAGCGGCCGAGCATGACGGACTCACGAGCGCGTTGGGGGAAGGTCATCTCCTCCCGCTGAGTCACGACGGCGGCCACCCGGGCCAACGCCCGCCGGTCCCACTCCCCCGCCCCCCTGCCGGCCACGACCACTGAGCCGGCGGTGGGCGCGAGGGTGCCGAGGGCCACCCGTACGAGGGTGGTCTTTCCGGATCCGTTGGGTCCCAGCACCGCCACGAGCTCCCCGGGCGAGACGCCGAGGGAGACGTCGGCGAGCGCGTCGCGCTCCGTTCCCGGATACCGGGCGTGCACGTGGTCGAGGGCGAGGATCATGCGCGGGCACCCACCCACCGGCGCAGCAGCACCGCGAACGCGGGCACGCCGATCAATGCGGTCACGATCCCTACGGGCAGCTCGCGTGGGGCCACCACGGTCCGCGCCAGGGTGTCCGACAGCATGAGGAGGATCCCGCCGCCCAGGAACGACACCGGGATGAGGGCGCGATGCCGGTGACCCCAGATCAGGCGCCCGATGTGCGGCACGATCAGGCCGACGAACCCGATCACGCCCGAGACCGCGACGGCCGCCGCCGTGAGCATGGACGCCGCGAGGTAAACGCGCCGGCGCACGCGGGCCACGTCCGCACCGAGATAGGAGGCGGGTTCATCGCCGAGGGCCATCAGGTCCAGTGGCCGGGCCGCCGCGACGAGAATGACGAGCGGCACCGGCAGGTAGATCAGCATCACCAGTACCGTGGTCCATGACGCGCCGGACAGTCCGCCCCACAACCACAGCATCGCGTTCCGCAGCTGTTCGGCTTCCGAGAGCGACACAATCGCGGTGGAGATCGCCGCCGCGAATGATCCGACGACGACACCGGCGAGGAGCAGGATGCGGGGATCGAGCGTCGCGCCCGCGACGAGCCCCAACCGGTAGACCAGGGCCATCGCCGCCAGAGCGCCAAGGAAGGCCGCGAGCGGGAGGGCCCAGGGACCGGAGAGATGCAGCGCGATGGCCCCGACCGCGCCGAGTCCCGCTCCCCCGGACAGTCCCATCAGGAAGGGGTCGGCCAGCGGGTTGCGAACCAGCGCCTGCAGTCCGGCACCGGAGACGCCAAGCGCCCCGCCCACAAGGAGTCCCAGGAGTGCGCGCGGTACCCGGAGATCCCGGACGATGGGCGAATGAATCAGATCGCCGAGGGGAACGCTCGTCGGCCCGAGGATCACCGCCAGAGCCAGCGCGATGACCGAGAGCGCAACCAACCCGGCGTTCTTCACCTGGTCCCGTTCAGAAGGCGCGCGTAAGCCGCAACGGCCTCAGCTGCCCGCGGACTGGGGCGTCCGAAGAGCGTGCCTGGCAGGTGGATGATGTGCCCGGCGCGCACCGCCGGGACCGCCCGCCATTCCGGACGCCGGGCGAACGACGGGGTATTGGACGCGCTCGAGTCGTCAACGACGGCGATGAAGTCGGGATTGCGCGAGGCGATGCTCTCGAGGGACACGGTGGCGGACGCCTGCGGCAGGTCGTGGAACACGTTCTGAGCACCGGCGAGCCTGCCCAGCTCGTCCAGGAAGGACCCGCCCCCGATCACGATGGGAGGGTTGTCCCAGACCACGATCGCCACGCGTGCGCGGACGGAAGCGGCCGGCGACGCGCTCAGCGAGTCGAGCACGCGGGCGATCGAGTCCCCGGCGACCTGGTGACCGGTCAGCGTTCCCAGGAGCCCTGCGTCCCGCGCGACATCGACCAACAGGTCCTGCCGCAACACGACGGACTTGATGCCGAGCTGATCCAACTGCGTGATGGCCGTACCGTTGGAGGGAGACCGGTAGAGGACCACGAGATCGGGATGGGTGGCGGCCACGGCCTCGATGTTGGGATCCAGCCCGTCCCCCACCACAGGGACGGCCAAGGCCGCCGCCGGATACCGGCACCAGGTGGTCCGTCCCACGACCTGGGGACCAGCCCCTACGGCGAAGAGCAGCTCGGTGGACGAAGGAGCGAGGGAAACCACCCGGCGGGCGGCTCCCGACAGGGACACCGTGCGGCCAGCGTCATCGGTGACTGACAGCGCGCTGGGCGCCTGGGGGCGTCCTCGCCCACACGCCAACAGCAAGAGCAGTCCGATGTGCAGTACCGATCGACGCATGAATCAAAAAACCCATCCCCGGCGGACCAGAGATGGGCGAGCGACTGCGCCTGAGTGCGCAGCGCCACCATCCCTCCCGCGAGGGAATTGCAGGTGGCGCGAACGGGGAGGTCTCCTGGCTTCGGGCGTTTCGGCTGGCCTTCCCGGTTTCCCAGTGGCGTGAGCCGACAGCTGCTGCCCGTTACAGTGGCGGGGCCGCGCCGGACTTGCACCGGCTTCCGTAAATCCCGCGTTCGCGTTTTTGACTACGAGGCTATGCTAGCGGAGTGCGGCTCAAAGAGCAAGCAAGTGACCGGTCAGGCCGCCGGGCGCGGCCGTCGCAACGCGAGCCAGAATCCGCCCCCAAGAACCAGGCCCGCGAGTACGGCGATGAAGGGCACCAGCGACTCAATGCGGAACGGACCATGGGGGAAGTCGATGGCGACGAGTGCGCCGGCCTTCAGGTTGTCGATCTGGTACTCGGCGAAGTGGCGGCTTTCGAGCAGGCGGACGCCGAGGGCGCGCAGTCCCGGACCGGTCACGCGTGCCGTGGTGTCTTCGAGCAGCACCATCATGTCGTCGAGAGCATGAGTGACGGGCACCATGAACCGTGACGAACCGCGCGGGATGAGATAGCTGAACGCCAACTGGCGTCCGCTGCCCGGCTGGACCGCGCCGTACAGGGCGACGGTATCGCCATGCCGGGCCACGGCGTCAGCGGAGAAATCCCCCTGCCCCACGGAGAATTGCAGCGCCCCGGTGGGCAGCAACCCCGTCCACACGGGGTGCAGGGTGTCGGCCGCGATCCGGGTCTTTTCGCCGGGATTCGACAGCACCGCAATCTCCAGAACCTCCCGTGACCCGTCCCCCTTCGCCGACGCCACGGAGATGAGCCGCTTGGTCACGGTCAGCGGCGGTCCATCGACCGACGTGTCGTAGACCCTCAGCGTATCCACGTTCAACCCCTGCCCCGGCACGAAGTGCAGCGGCCGGATGGGTTCGGAGAAATAGCCGACTCCGTCATGCAGCACACTGATGAGGTAGTTGGCGGTCGAGTCCACTACCGGGATGCGGAGCCGATATTGACCCCGGGCGTCCAGGCGGGCCGAGTCGACGGGGCCCTGCACCAGCATCGTCACCCGATGCAGGATGACGGTGGCGCCGGCGAGGGGACGTGGGTGCGCATAGCCGAGCGTGACGGCACCGGCCAGGGTGACCGACTGTGCGCTCGCGGCTCCGGCTCCCCCTCCCAGGACCCACAGGCCCAGGAGGAGGGCGTTACGGCGTGAACTTCCCGAAATCTTCAGGATCGAGGTTCTGGAGGTAGGTCTTGAGGGCGTCGGCGTCGAGGGGGCCACTGGTCCGTTCCCCGGAGGGGCCCGTGCTTTCGCCGATGGTGTCGGTGGTTTCGATCACGGTGTGCTGGAGGAGCTCGTCGGCCGTCAGGATCGGTGCCTGCAGCCGAAGGGCGAGCGCGATCGAGTCGGATGGCCGGGCATCGATCTGGATCACCTGGTCGCCCCGATAGAGGTGCAGCTCGGCGTAGTAGGTGCTGTCTTTCACCGCCGTGATGATGATCTTCCGCAGCTCGGCGCCCAGACCGACGATGACCTGCTTCAGGAGGTCGTGCGTCAGGGGACGGGACGACTTCACCCCTGCCAGCTCCATCGCGATCGCGCTCGCCTCGGCCGGCCCGATCCAGATCGGGAGCACCCGCTCGCCGTCCGACTCCCGCAGAATCACCACGGGGGTGTTGTTGGTCCGGTCGAGACCGAGATTGGCGACGCGGACTTCTTTCATTTGCGTTGGCTCAGGTCCCCATATCCCACGAGGCCAGATACTTCTGCTGTTCCGCCGTGAGCGTATCGATCGTGACACCCATGCCGGCGAGCTTGAGACGGGCGATGCCCTGGTCCAGTTCGCGCGGGATCCGATGGACGTCCTTCCCCAGCTGCTTGAACTCCTTGACGACGTATTCCGCCGCCAGGGCCTGGTTCGCGAAGGACATGTCCATCACGCTCGCCGGGTGACCTTCGGCCGCCGCGAGGTTCACCAGCCGGCCGTCGGCCAGCACGAAAATCTTCTTGCCGCCGATGGTCCAACCCTCGACCAGGTCGCGTACGTGATCGGGGCCTTTCGCGGCCCCCTTCAGGGCGTCGAGGTCGATCTCGACGTTGAAATGTCCCGAGTTCGCGATCACCGCACCGTCTTTCATCGCCTTCATGTGCTCGAGGCGGATGACGTGCACGTTGCCCGTCAGCGTGACGAAGATGTCACCGACCTTCGCCGCCTCCGCCATCGGCGCTACCTGGAACCCGTCCATCTGCGCTTCGAGGGCCTTCAGCGGGTCGATTTCCGTGACGATGACCACGGCCCCCGCCCCGCGTGCCCGCATCGCAAACCCGCGGCCGCACCATCCGTACCCCGCCACCACCACGGTGCTCCCCGCAATCAACAGATTCGTGGCGCGGAGGATCCCGTCCAGCGTCGACTGACCGGTGCCATACCGGTTGTCGAACAGGTGCTTGGTGTCCGAGTCGTTCACGGCGACCACCGGGAACTGGAGCACTCCATCCTTGGCCATCGCCTTGAGGCGGATGACGCCGGTGGTGGTTTCTTCGGTGGACCCGATGACCCGCTTGACCAACGCACTGCGCTCGGCCGGCGACATCTTCTCGACCCAGTGCCGCACCGGCGGGGCGAGGTCGTCGAGACGATTGAGCGCGATCATGTGCAGGGCGCCGACCAGATCGGCGCCGTCGTCCATCGTCACATCTGCCTGATGGGCCAACGCCGCGCGGAGGTGCTCGTAGTAGGTCTCGTGGTCCTCGCCCTTGATGGCGAAGACCTTGATGCCGTGGTGGGTCACGAGGTGCGCGGCGATGTCGTCCTGCGTCGAGAGCGGATTCGACGCGCAGAGCGCGACGTCGGCGCCACCCGCCTTGAGCGTCACCATCAGATTCGCGGTCTCGCTGGTGACGTGGAGGCACGCGGACAGCTTCCGGCCCGCCAGCGGCTTCTCACGGGCGAACCGCTCCCGCACCTGCCGCAGTACCGGCATCGAGCGCTCGGCCCATTCGGCCCGGCGGCGTCCTTCGTCGGCGAGCGCCGGGTTCTTGATGTCGGACTGTTCGGACACTGCGGTTGTCGAAGGCGTCATGCCGTAACCTTGTTCGAGCGGTAGTGCTTGGAGCGCTGCACCGCCAGGCGCAGCTCCTCCACGCGATTGGTCCGTTCCCAGGAGAAGAGACCGTTGGCACCGGGCTCGCGCCCGAAGTGGCCGTAGGCCGCGGTGGGCTTGTAGAGGGGCTTCCGGAGCTCGAGCGCCTTGATGATTCCGGCCGGCGTGAGATCGAAGACTTCGCGCACGGCGTCCTCGAGTGCCGCTTCGGGTACCTGCCCCGTGCCGAACGTGTCGATCATGACCGACACCGGATCCGCGACGCCGATCGCGTACGCGACCTGCGCCTCGCAGCGAGCGGCGAGTCCCGCCTGCACGAGGTTCTTGGCCACCCAGCGCATCGCATACGCGGCGGACCGGTCCACCTTGGACGGGTCCTTCCCGCTGAACGCGCCGCCGCCGTGACGGGCCATGCCGCCGTAGGTGTCGACGATGATCTTGCGGCCGGTGAGGCCGGCGTCACCCTGTGGGCCCCCGACCACGAAGCGGCCCGTAGGGTTCACGAGGACGTCGGCGTCGGCGACCTTGAAACCGGCGTCGGCCAGTACGGGCGTCACCACCGTCTTGATGACGGCCTCGCGCAGCTCGGTCGCCTTGATCCGGTCCGAATGCTGCGTGGAGACGACGACCTTGCTGATGCCGACCGGGCGTGAGCCCTCATAGACCACGCTGACCTGGGTCTTGCCGTCGGGCCGGAGATACGGAAGCGTGCCGTCCTTCCTGACCGCCGCGAGCCGCTCCGCCAGACGGTGTGCCAGGACGATGGGCAGCGGCATCAGCGACGCCGTCTCATTCGTGGCGTATCCGAACATCATGCCCTGGTCACCCGCCCCGCCGCTGTCGACACCCATCGCGATGTCCGCCGACTGGCGGTCGATGGTCGTGAGGACCGCGCAGGTTTCGGCGTCGAAACCGAAGCTTGCGTCCGTGTATCCGATCGCCTTGATCGTGCCCCGGACGATGTCGGGGATGTGGACGTACGTCGTCGTCGTGATTTCGCCGGCCACCACCGCCATCCCCGTCGTCACCAGTGTTTCGCACGCGACCCGGGCGGCGGAGTCGTTGGTCAGAATGGCGTCGAGAATCGCGTCCGAAATCTGGTCCGCGATCTTGTCCGGATGGCCTTCGGTGACGGACTCGGACGTGAAAACGTGGCGAGCGTCTAACATGTAGGTGCGTCTCCCTTTAGCTGGGCAAGCTAGCCGAGGTGCGCGCCCCGGGCAACCGCGCGTCGGGATCCAGGAGCTTCATGTCCACCGCTTCCGCCAACGCATAGCGCAAGATGTCGAGGGCGAGGTCCGCCGACCGAGCGGCCAGCGCCGCCGCCGCCGCCGACATCGCCTGCTCGCGACTCACCTGTCGAACCAGCCAGCGGATGAGCGGCAGCGCCGGCGGGGCCACCGACAGCGTTTCGTAGCCCAACCCGATCAACAGGAACGCGGAAATCGGCTCCGACGCCATCTCGCCACAGACGCTCGCGGGCTTGCCCGCGGCCCGTGCCGCCTCGGCCACCAGCTTCAGCAGGCGCAGGACGCTCGGGTCGTGAGGTGTGAAGCGATTCGCGAGACGCGCATTGCTCCGGTCCACCGCCAGCGTGTACTGCGTCAGGTCGTTCGTCCCCACCGACAGGAAATCGGATATCTCGGCAAGGCGGTCCGCCATCACCGCGGCCGCCGGCGTTTCCACCATCACGCCCACCGGAATGGTCTCCGCGGCCTGGACGCCCGCCTGCTTGAGCAGCTGACCCTCTTCCGCCACCATCTGGCGCGTCGTCTCCACCTCGGACAGCCGGGTGACGAGCGGGATCATCAGGTGAATGGGAACATGGGCTCCGGCGCGGAGCGCGGCCCGGATCTGCACCCGGAACATCTCGGGCTGATCGAGACACACCCGGATCGCGCGCCATCCCAGGAACGGGTTGGCCTCCGGCGGCGCGCGGAAGGGCGCGGGGAATTTGTCGCCCCCCAGATCGTAGGTCCGGATCACGATCGGATAGCCAGGGAACGCGTCCCCCACCTTCCTGAAATACTTCGCCTGCTCGTCCTCCGTCGGAAGCTTGGTGTGTCCGGTGATCAGGAATTCGGTGCGCAGGAGTCCCACGCCCTCGGCGCCATGCTCCTTGGCGGCTTTGATCTCCTCCGGCAGGTCGACGTTTCCGCGGACGTTGATGTGAATCCCATCGGTGGTCACCGCGGGCAGGTTCGCGCCCTCTTCCGCCTGGCGGGCGATCTGCTTGCGACGGGTGTCCATCGCACGCGCGGCGGCAATTTCGTCCTTGCTGGGATCGAGTGTGACGACGCCCCGGGTGCCATCCACGATCAGCATGGTTCCCGACTTGATGCGCTCCAGGGCGCCGGTCAGTCCCATCACCGCAGGCATGCCCATCGAGTGCGCGAGAATCGCGGCGTGCGACGTCCTCGTGCCCTCCTCGCTCACGAGCCCGAGCACCCGATCCCGGCCGAATTGCACCGTGACACCCGGTCCGAGCTCGTGCGCCACCAGGATTGACGGCTCGCGAATGCCGCCCGCCACGAGGTCACCCTTGTGGAGGAGGTGCCGGACCACCTGGATGGTGACGCCGTTCAGGTCGGCCAGACGTTCCTTGAGCCGGGTGCTGGTCGAGGCCGCCCAGAGGTCCCGTACTTCGAGCGCCTGGTACTCGTACGCTTTCTCGGCCGTGAGGTGGTTTTTCCGGATCAGCTCTTCGACCGAACCGATGAACGCCTTGTCCTCGAGCATCAGGATCTGGGCATCGAAAATCCGGGCTTCGTCGGCACCGGCCTCGACTTCGGCGCGCTTGCGAAGCTCCGTCAGGTGACGGCGCACGTCGCGGACCGCCGCGCGGAGGCGACGGACCTCTTTTTCGACTTGCGTGCGCGGCACCACGCGGTGCGGCACCTCCGGCAGCGTGGTCTGCACCGATACCGCCGGACCGATGGCGATGCCGGGAGACACTCCGATGCCCCGCAGTGTGCGTTCGCTCATTCCGTAAGGTCCATTTCATTGAAGCCGGCCGCCACCAGGGCGCACAGCGCGTCCACGGCGGCTTCGGCGTCGTCGCCATTGGCGCTGATGACGACGGTCGCGCCCTGTTCCGCGGCCAACATCATCACGCCCATGATGCTCTTGCCGTTTACGGACATTTCCCCGCGCCGGATTTCGACGGCGGCGGAGAACCGGTTCGCGGTCTTCACAAACTCGGCCGCGGGGCGCGCGTGCACACCGAGCGGGTTCACGATCAGGGCTTCGCGCTCGATCACCACAGCATCCCCGCGATCAGGGCGATCACGACGAGTACGAGTCCCAGCCGGAGTCCGCTGAGGATATCGGGGCGCCACCGCAGCAACCCGAACGCTACCGCCGCGGCGACCGCCAGCGTGATGCGGGCCCACCCCCGGAACGCGTCTCCCGACCACTGCACCACCATCGGCAGTGCGAGGCCGAAAGCCAACGCCGTCGCGGGACCGAGATACTGCCCCGCCCGGCGCATCCACGGCTCCTGCAGCGCCGTCGCGACGCGGGGACCATAGTTCCACCCGGCGCGCAGGGCCCACCAGCGCAGAGCCACGTGACCCAGGTTATACACGACGAGGAACCAGGCGACGGCCGTGAGCCCGCGGCCCCACGCCACCCCGGTGAGTGCCAACGCCGAGAGCATCGGCAGCCACCCCGCCCAGACGAGGCGGTCGCCGATCGACCCCAGCGGGCCCGCCAGCGCCCCGCGCAGACGCTCGACCTGCTCGGCCGGAACGCCGTCCACTTCCGCACGTGCCAGCGCGCCCGCCCCGGCCCCGCTCAGATACGGATGGGAGTTGAAATAGCGGGACGCCCGGCCCAACGCCGCGCGATACCGATCGGCGTCCAGGCCCCGGAGGAGCGGCTCAGCCGCAAAGCCGGTGCCGACGCCGATGAGGCGCTCGTAGTTCCACGACGCCTGGACGGTGAACAGGCGCAGGAAAGCGATCGCGAGCCGCGACCGGGGAGGAGCCTTCACGTCATCCATGCGAGCACAATCCCACCCACCAATCCCGCGGCGAGCCATTTGAGGTGCGTGCCAAGTCCGACCAGGCGCAGGGTGCCGGCGGCACCCGCGGCGAGGCCGGCACCGGTGGCAGCCACGGAGAGGAGCCGCTCACCACGATGCGAGAGCGCCGGCACCACGAACTCCCTGGTGACGGCGACCAGCACGAGGCCGAAGGCGGTGACGAGCGCCGCGCGCAGCAGGTCGCGCGCCGCACCGGAGAAATGCAGCCGGTACAAGGCGCGGACGTCTCCACGCTCCAACGCGGGCGCAGCCGCGGTCACCGCGCGCGTGTTGAGGCGTCGCAGGATCTGGAGCGAGATGCCGCCGATCATCGCGGTGAAGAGCCCGACGACCGTGGCGAGCCCGATACCGAACGGCAGCGCGAAGGCGTGTGCGGCACCCACTGCAATCACCGTCGCGGGCCCATACTCGGGGTAGCGCGTCGCGCCGACGGGGAGGATGTCGTACTGGAAGAGCTCGAACAGCACGCCGAGGCGAAGCCCCGCGCCGACGTCTCCCAGGAGCAGCCCCGCGCCGGCGCCGGCCACGATGGGGCGCGCCAGCATCATCTGCGGGAAGGACACCAGGTCGAGTCCGACGATGGCGCCGAAGGCCAGGAGTCCCCACCAGTGCGGCATCACTTGGCGAATTCCGCGAGGGGAACGGCGCGCGCCGTGGGGACATCCTGCGCGACGACCTCGATCCCCCGCTTCGCGAGCTCGCGCAGCTGGGCGACCTCCTCGTCGGTGAGATAGACGTACCGCAGGCGCTCGGAGCGGCCCGGCTTGTGATGGATGCCGCCGAGGGTGACGCGGCGGAGCTTGGGAACTTTGTCGCTGAGGGCGATGACGGTCGCGATGTCACCGGTGAGGACGAGTCCGACTCGGGGTTCTTTCACCCAGTCGTCGTACCTGCGGGCGGCCTCGTCCACCGACACGAAGATCGCTTCCATGCCGGGGGGCACGCCCATGCGGTAGAGGTCCTGCTCCCAGTCGCTCGACCGCACCTTGTCGTCAACCAGGGCGATGAAGCCCAACCCCAGCGGCTGGCCCCACCCCACCACCACCTGCCCGTGGATGAGGCGGTCATCCACCCGCACCACCGCGAGACTCACGCCGGCGGGATCCGGATGGCGCGCCCCCCCGCGTCGACGGCTCGCTGTGCGGCCTCAGCCGGCGGCAGGTCCCGATGGAAGACAAAGTCCAGGAGCATGGCGAGGTTCACGCCGGTGACCACGGCGATGCCGCGGCCCTGGTCCCGCGCGATCCGCACCGCGCCCGCGAGACACGAGCCGCCCGGCAGATCCACGAAGACGACGGCCGGGCCATCGCCGATGGCCTCGCCGATGCGCGCCTTCAGCGATCCGCCGTCGCATCCTTCGTTGGTCACCGGCACGAGCGCGCCCGCGACCCCCGAGATGGTTTCAGTGGCCCCGACCAGTGACTGCGCGAGTCCGGCGTGGGAGACCACGACGCCCCGCAGGGTGTTACTCATCGTCTTCCTCGAGATACGTGCCGACGTCCCGGCGCTGCCGCATGGTGCGCATGAGCCGGTCGTTGAATTCCTTGGCGGAGTCTACGCCGCCATATCGCAGGAGGTGGTTCATGGCCACCACCTCACAAATAACCGTCAGATTCTTGCCGGGGTTCAAGGGCACCGTCACGAGGGGCAGAGAAACGCCCAAAAGCGTTGTTTCCTGGCGATCCAGCCCGGTCCGGTCGTACTCCCGATTCGCGTCCCAATCCTCGAGCTGCACCACCACCTCGATGCGCTTCTGCTGGCGGACGGCCCGGATCCCGAAGAGGGCCTGGATGTCGATCAGCCCCACCCCCCGGATCTCCATGAAGTGCCGCGAGAGCTCGTGGCCACGTCCGATCAGCACGTCGTTCCCTCGCCGGGTGACGTGGACGACATCGTCGGCAACCAGGCGGTGGCCGCGCTCAACGAGATCGAGCACGCACTCGCTCTTGCCGATTCCGGAGCGCCCCATGAAGAGAAGGCCCACACCGAAGACGTCAGCGAGCGACGCGTGCGTCGTGGTGGTCGGAGCGAACGCGTCATCGAGAAACGGCTTGAGGCGCCGGTAGAACTCCGAGGTCTTCAGCTGGGTCCGCACCAGGGCCACGCCGCGTGCCTGAGCGAGCTCGAGGAGCTCCGCCGGGGGCGACTGGCCCTTGGTGATGACGACGACCGGCAGCTCGAACTTGAAAAGATTCTCGAGACACCCCCGGCGGGCAGCCGACTCGAGCGACGAGAGGTAGCTGATCTCGGTCTCGCCGAGGACATGGATGCGGTTGCCGACGAAGCGCGCGGTATACCCGGCGAGGACCAGTCCCGGACTCGATGCTTCGGGCGTGGGAATCTCCCGGTCGAACCCGATCTCCCCGGTCAGGGCCTCGAGCTGTAGCGGCTCGGCCTTTCGCGCCAGGAGATCACGAACTTTGGGATTCGCCACTAGCGATTCTCCCCAGCAGGCGATGAACGAACGCGTTCGAGGTGCCGCCCCGTTGCTTCCGCCGCGCGGTCCCACGTGAGCCCTTCGGCGAAGCGCCGCCCCGCGGCGCCCAGGGTCTCGACCCGGCGCGGATCGTTCGCGAGGGCCAGCAAGCGGTCGGCGAGCGCAGTCACGTCGCCATGCGGCACCAGATAGCCCGTTGCGCCGTCCCGCACCGATTCCCGCAGGCCGGGGCTGTCGGAGGCGAGCGCCGGCGTGCCACACGCCGCCGCCTCGACGTTGGTGATGCCCCATCCTTCCTTCGGGCTCGGAAAGACGACGGCCCACGATTCGCGGAGGAGCCGGCGCTTGGTCTCATCATCCACGAAGCCGAGGAATCGCACCGCATCCATCAAGCCCAGCTCGCCCGCCAGGCGTTCGAGCCGGGGGCGGTCGTCCCCTTTGCCCGCGATATCGAGCCGAAGGTCCGAGCCCCGGGCGCGCGCCGCCGCCACCGCGCGCAACGCGTACTCCACTCCTTTATAACGCTTGAGGCGACCGACGTACAGGAACGTCGGGCGCGCCGCGCGCCGCACCGACGTATCGGGCCGGTACCAATTCGCGTCGACACCCGGATAGATGACTTCGATCCGTTCGGCCGGCACACCACGCGCCACCAGGTCGGCCTTGGTGCTGTCCGAGATCGCGTGAAATGCGGCACGACGATACGCCCAGGGAACGGGACGCTCCGCCGCCCAGACGACGGCGGCCACCGGCCAGCTGGCCTCGGAGAATACCGTAGTGCCGAAGAGGTGCGGGACGATCACACAGAACGGGAGCCTCGTCGCCGAGGCGAGAAACAGTGGAAGCTTGTTGATGTCTTCCACCACGATGTCGTAGGCGTTGGTCACGAGCAGGCGACGGGCCGCTCCGCGTCCCAGTGCGGCGAAGGTGTTCCGGGTCCCCACCCGATGCACCTGCATTCCATCGACCGTCGCCTCAGCGCTCGCGCCCGCCCACCCGCTCGCGACGAGGTCGATCTGGTGCCCGGCGCGCGCCAGCCGTCCGAAAATCTCGTGCAGATGGATCTCGGCTCCGCCGGCCTGCGGGTTTTCCCGGTCATTCCAGTTGACCAGCAGGATTCTCACAACAGGCCCTGCTCGCGGGCCACGGCGTCCAGTACGCCGTTCACGAAGCCCGGCGCCTTGGGGCCCGCGAACCAGTGCGCGAGCCGCACGGCCTCATCGATCACGACCCTGGGCGGGGTGACCCCTTCGTCCAGCTCCGCCATGGCAATCCGCAGGATGTTCTTTTCGACGGCGCCGACCCGCTCGAGCCGCCAATGCTCCGCGGCGTCGGCCATGCGACTGTCGTAGTCTTCGGTCGCCGCGGCGGCACGGGCCGCGAGGTCAGCACCCCGGTCGTAGCCTTCCGGCTCGTGACCGAAGGCCACGCCCAGACGCGCCACTACCGCCTCGACGGACGGCCTCCCCGACAGATCCCAGGCGTACAGGATCTGGAGGGCGCGGGCCCTGGCCTTGGTTTCAGCGCGCAGCACGAGGGAGTTGCGCCAGCAGGTCTGCCGTTGCGAGCGCCGCCTCGGCGGCTTCGAACCCCTTGTTCCCCGCGCTCCCGCCCGCCCGGGCTTCCGCCTGATCCTGGGTGTCGACGGTGAGAACACCGAACCCCACCGGCACCTGGTGGGCCAGGGCGACGTTTCCGAGCCCGCGGGCCGCCTCGCCGGCGACGTAGTCGAAGTGCGGGGTTTCGCCCCGAATGACGCAGCCGAGCGCGACGATCGCGGCGTATCTCCCGCTCGACGCCGCCGCCTCGGCGACCACCGGGAGCTCGAATGCTCCGGGGGTCCAGAGCACGTCGACGTGGTCGTCCTTCACGCCATGCTCGCGGCAGCAGGCACGGGCGCCCTCCAGCAGCTTGCCGGTGATCAGCTCGTGGTAGCGACTCACGACCAGCGCCACGCGCCGCGTGGCCGGTGCGCGCGGAGTTCCACGGAATTCGGTCACGTCAGTGGGTGAGCAGGTGCCCGAGCTTGTCGCGCTTTACGTCCAGATAGGCGCGATTCTCGTCGGACGGCGGGGGCACGATGGGCAGGCGCTCGACGATCTCGAGACCGTAGCCTTCGAGCCCGACCAGCTTCTTCGGATTGTTGGTGAGCACGCGGATGGACGACAGTCCCAGGTCGAGCAGGATCTGCGCGCCGATGCCGTAGTTCCTGAGGTCGGGCTTGAACCCGAGCTTTTCGTTCGCCTCGACGGTGTCGTTCCCGGCATCCTGAAGCTCGTACGCCTTGAGCTTGTTCAAGAGGCCGATGCCGCGGCCCTCCTGGTCCAGGTAGACGATCACGCCGCGGCCCTCACGGGCGATGGTGTGCATGGCGCTCTCGAGCTGCCAGCCGCAGTCGCACCGCTGGGAGCCGAACACGTCCCCCGTCAGGCACTTCGAGTGCATGCGGACCATGACGGCCGGCTGCCCGCCGACGTCACCGTACACCAGCGCGACGTGCTCCGCGTCATCCACGTCATTCCGATAGCCGATGATCTTGAACTCGCCCGCGGCGGTGGGCAGCCGGGCGCTCGCCACCCGATGCACCAACCGCTCCTTGGCCAGCCGGTACTGCACCAGCTGAGCGACCGTGATGAACGTGAGCTTGTGCTCGGCCGAGAAGCGGTCGAGCTCGGGCCGCCGCGCCATCGTGCCGTCGGCATTCAGGATTTCGCAGATCACCCCGGCGGGATAGAGTCCCGCCAGCCGCGCCAGGTCCACCGAGGCCTCGGTCTGCCCCACGCGCTGCAGGACCCCACCGGGGCGCGCGCGCAGAGGGAACACGTGACCGGGACGGCGCAAGTCGGACGGTTCCGAAGCCGTATCGATGGCGACGCGAATCGTGGCCGCGCGATCGGCCGCGGAGATGCCCGTGGTCACGCCGAAACGGGTCGCGGCGTCGACGCTCACCGTGAACGCGGTTTCGCGGGATTCGGTGTTGTGCTCGGTCATCTGCGACAGACCGAGGGCCTGGCAGCGGTCAGGCGTCAGGGTCAGGCAGATGAGGCCTCGCCCATGGGTCGCCATGTAATTGATCATCTCCGGGGAGACCCGAGCGGCCGCCCCGACCAGATCGCCTTCGTTTTCCCGATCCTCGTCATCCGCGACGATGACCAGCTTGCCCGCGCGGATGTCCGCGATCGCCTGTTCTACGAGTTCGTGCGACATAGTGCTTTCACGTACTTCCCGAGGACGTCCCCTTCCACGTGGACCCGGTCGCCCACTTTCGCGGCACCCAACGTGGTATGGGTACGCGTAAACGGAATGAGCGACACCTGCACCACTCCGGACGGCGGCAGATCGTTCACCGTGAGGCTGACGCCGTCGACCGTAATCGACCCGTGCGGCACCGTCACCTCGCGAACGTCGCCGGGCACTTCCAGATCGAGCAGCCGGGCGTCGTCGCGATCGGCGATGGCAATCACCCGGCCCACCCCGTCCACGTGCCCCTGCACGATATGGCCACCGAGCCGGTCACTCGCCCTCAGCGCACGCTCGAGGTTCACCGGCCGGCCCGCCGCGTATTCCGAGATCAGGGTCCGATCGAGCGTCGTGGCAATGGCGTGCACCGTGAACCCGCCCTTCACCACCTTCTCGACCGTCAGACAGGCCCCATTGACTGCGATGCTCTCACCCCGCCGGAGGCTTCGGTAGGGCGACAGAATCGTGAGCGTCAGGCCGGCCGCACGCTTCCCACTTCCCGCTTCCCGCTTCCCGGCCTTCACCCGCCCCAGGGCGGTGACTATTCCGGTAAACATAGCCTGCGGTCCAAGACGAGTAACGTATCGGCCCCCAACGCCTTACGCTCCACGGGAATCCACCGCGGAGCCTGGTCGATGTCCACGTTCGCCACGCCGGGAAAGGCTGGAACGCCGTCATCCCCGAGCCACAATGGCGCCTGAATCCAGTACAGCCGGTCCACCAGCCCCAGGGAGAGCAACTTCGCTCCCAGCGCCCCTCCCCCTTCACATAACACCGACTGGATCCCGGCGGCCCGGAGCTCCCTGAGGCCGGCTGGCACGTCGAGTGGACGGAAGACCCGGACGCCGTTGGCATCGAGCACCGAGGCGTTGGTCGCCGGTGCATCGGGGGACGCCATGACCCAGGTCGGGATCTCACGCGCCGTCTGCACCAGGGTGACGGTGGGATTCAGCATCGCCCGCCGATCGAATACCACGCGCACCGGCGGCTTCCGCGGCGTCACGGCGCCACGGACGGTAAGCCGGGGATTGTCGCGCAGAGCCGTGGTGCCGCCGACGGCGATCGCATCGTGCCCGGCACGCAGCCAGTGCACGTAGTCCCGCGCCTCCTCGCCGGACACCCATTGCGAGCGTCCGGCGTGATCGGCAATGCGGCCGTCGACGGAGGTCGCGAGCTTCAGCGCGATGAAGGGCCGCTCGTGATCGGTGCGGGAATGGAGAAAGGCCGCGTTCAGTGAAGCCGCCCGCTCGATTTCGATTCCCATCGCTACATCAACCCCGGCGAGCCGCAATTTCTCGAGACCGCCACCCGCCTGCGGGTCGGGATCGGAAATCGCGGCCACCACGCGCCGCACTCCGGCCGCGAGGATCGCGTCCACGCAGGGAGGCGTCTTCCCGGTGTGGCGACACGGCTCGAGGCTCACGACGAGCGTACCGCCGCGCGCCTGGCTTCCCGCGGTGTTGAGTGCGGCCACCTCCGCGTGCGGTCCCCCGAACTCCGCGTGCCACCCCTCGGCGATGGTCTTGCCGTTCTGGAGCACCACCGCGCCCACCATGGGGTTGGGAGCCACACGCCCCCAACCTCGCAACGCGAGGTCGAGGGCGCGGGTCATCGCGGCGGTATCGCCCGCGACGTCAGAAGCTGATACGGACGCCGACTCCACCGAAGACATGTCCCGCCTTGGGGTCGAGACCCTGGTAGTTGGTCGACAGCGTCTGGTCTTTCCCGGTCTGATAGCCCAGCTCGCCGACCACTTTGACCAGCAACAGGTTCATGCCGGCATTCACGAAGATCACTTCCCGCTTGTTGTTCAGATTCAGTGTATCGTGCGCGACGGTGACGGGAGAGTTGTAATACGCGACGTGCGCGTTCGACGTATAGATGTCGTACCCGAAGCCCGCCGCGACGTCGAGCAGCAGCAGGTGCATGCCCGCCGTGACTCGGAAGTTCGTGGCCTTGAGATCGGTATCGAACGAAAACGCGCTGTCGGTCGACGGCACGGCCCCGAGCGTCCCGTACGTCAGGCGCGGCAGCGTGCGGCGCATGACGCTCACGGAAACGGACGGCACGAAGAAGGATCCCTTGAGAATGCCGACCCGCAGTCCGTAGCCCAGGCCGAGCGCCAGGGACCCGACCTTCGTGGCGCTGGAATCCACCTTGAGGTTCGCGACCTGCGTCGTCGGCAGCAGCGTCGCCGACGCGAGAGCGTCGACCGAGAGCAATCCGCCGCCGAGCCCGTTCCAGATACCGAGGCCCGCTTCGACGACGGGCGCGGGAACCACGGCCGAGGTCGCCGCCGTATCGGTGGAGCTGGTGGAAGGAAGCGCCACCTTCACGGCATTCACACGAGCCGAAATGAAGAAGTGCCCCAGCCCGCCAAGGGTGCCGCCCGATCCAAGGACCGGATTGCCGCCGCTGACGATCAGCCCGGCCACTGGGTGGAAGGACTTGAGTGCGTCCTCCGCGCGTTGGCAGTCCGTATTGCATTGGGCCGCCAGCGGCGCGCCGGCCGCAAGCACCAGCCCCAGCAGGATTCCGATACGACGCATAGCCGAGCCTCCAGTAAGGTTACCGCTGTGAGAACTGCACGCCCGTTTGGCCGGGCCGAATTTCGCCGATCACCCATGCCGGAATGCCGACCCGTGCCGCCGCCGCGACCACCGGCTCCACTTCATCCCGCCCGGCGACCGCGATCATCCCGATGCCGAGGTTGAACACGTCCCGCATCTCCGGGAGGGACACCTTCCCCGCCCGCATCAGGACGCGGAACAGCGGCGGCCACTCCCACCCTCCCGACTCCACCAGAGCCTCGCAGCCATCGGGCAACACGCGGATCAGATTGCCGGGAATCCCGCCGCCTGTAATGTGCGCCAGCGCGTGGATCCGGGCGATGACAGGCATCACGGCCGCCGCGTAGCTGCGGTGTACGGCAAGCAAGACCTGCGCCACAGGCTCGGATGTCTCCGGGAATTGGTCCTCAATCCCGAGTCCCATCTCATCGAACACGATGCGGCGCGCCAGCGTGTAGCCGTTGGTGTGGAGTCCATTCGACGCGTAGCCGATCAACACATCGCCGGGAGCCACGTGGTCGCCGTGCAGGGCCTGGTCTTCATCCACCACGCCGACGATGGTGCCTGCCAGATCGTAGTGCCCCGCGGCGTACAGGTCGGGCAGCTGCGCCGTCTCACCGCCCGCCAGGGTCATGGTATGGGACCGGCACCCGCGCGCGATCCCCTCGACCAGCGCGGCCGCCACGGTGGCGTCGAGCACACCGGCCGCGATGTAGTCGAGAAACGCGACCGGCGTCGCCCCGTGCACCAGAATGTCGTTGACGCAGTGATTGACGAGGTCCTCACCGACCGTGTGGTGAATCCCCGCCTGGGCCGCGACCAGCACCTTGGTCCCCACCCCATCCGTGGACAGCACCATCACGGGCTTCTGGAAGCCCGCCGGCACGCGCACCATGCCGCCGAACGCGCCGATCTTTCCGAGCGCGAGGGGGGTGCGCGTCGTGGCCACCAGCGCGCCGATGCGCCGCTTGGCGTCTTCGGCGACGTCGAGCCGGACCCCTGCCGCCCCATACCGATCGGTCACTCAATCCCCTCCGAGATCGAACCGCACCAGCTCCTGGAACCCGCGCGCCCGGGCACGGACATCCGCCGGGGTCACCTTGTCGAATCCCTGCACGCCGAACGCTTCGACCGCAAACGATCCCATCGCGCCACCGTACACCATGGCCCGCCGGAGATTCTCTTTCGACATATCACCGGTCGCGGCGAGGTGCGCCATGAAGCCGCCCGCGAACGAGTCTCCCGCTCCGGTCGGATCGAAGACCTGTTGCAGCGGATACGCGGGGACCTTGAAGGTTTCGTCCTTCCCCACCAGCAACGCCCCATGCTCACCCTGCTTGATGACGCAGTAGCGGGGTCCATGTTCGAGGATCCACTGCGCCGCGCGATACACGTTCCAGTCGCCCGACAGCTCCCGCGCCTCCGAGTCATTCACCATCACGAGGTCCACGTGGCGCAACACCTGGAGCAGCACCTCGCGCCGCGACTGGATCCAGTAGTTCATGGTGTCGCAGGCGACGAGCTTCGGCGCCCGGACCTGGTCGAGCACGTTCAGCTGAAGTCCGGGGTCGATGTTGCCGAGGAACACGTACTGGGCCGCGCGGAACTTCTCGGGGATGTTGGGGCGGAAGTCGGCGAACACACCGAGCCTGGTCTCGAGCGTTTCCCGGCTCGAGAGATCGTAGGAGTATTTGCCCTTCCACCGGAAGGATTCGCCCGTCACCTGCTCCACGCCCGCCAGGTCCGCGCCGCGCGCCGTCAGCTCCTTCAGGACGCCGAGCGGATAGTCCGAGCCGATCACGCCCACGACCTGCACCGGGTACAGGACGGCGGCCGCCGCGGCGAAGAACACGGCGGAGCCACCCGGCGCGTCGGCGGTTTCGCCGAAAGGAGTCTGCACCGAGTCGAGCGCGATGGAGCCCACGACGAGGAGACTCATCTCACATCCGATCCGGGGCGGTGATGCCCACAAGGGAGAGTCCGTTCGCCAGCACCTGCCGCACCGCGCGCGCCAGCACCAGCCGCGCGGCCTCCTCTGGTTCGCCGAGCACGCGGTACTTGTGGTACCAGGCGTGCGTGATCCGGGCGAGCGACTCGAGATACCCGGGAATGCGGTGCGGCTCCAGGGCGTCCGCCGCCCCCTGCACCACCGCCGGAAATTCGGCCAGATCCTTCAGTATCTCAACTTCTTCCGGCTGCGTGAGCACGGCGAGATCCACGCCGTCGGGGCTGGCACTCGCGGGCTCACGGCCCGCCACCCGGAAAATGCCGCTCATCCGCGCGTGCGCCATCTGCACGTAGTAGACCGGATTCTCCTCGGTTTGCCGCTTGGCGAGATCCACATCGAACACGAAATGCGAATCGCTCTTCCGCATCAGAAAGAAGTACCGCATGGCGTCGCGGCCGACTTCGTCCAGCAGATCCCGCAGCGTCACGTAGGAGCCGGCGCGCTTTGAGACCTTCAGCTCCTCGCCCCCCTTCATGACGGTCACCATCTGGTGCAGCACGTATTCCGGGTAGCCCTGCGGGATCCCCATGTCCAGCGCCTGCAGCCCGATGCGCACGCGGGTCACGGTGCTGTGGTGATCCGCTCCCTGGACGTTGATGGCCCGATGGAAGCCGCGCTTCCACTTGTCGACATGGTAGGCGACGTCCGGCACGAAGTACGTCGGCTCCCCGCCCTTCTCGGCGCTGCGGACCAGTACGCGGTCCTTGTCATCCCCGAAGTCGGTGGTCTTGAGCCAGAGCGCGCCATCCTGTTGGTACGTATGGCCGGCGCGCTCGAGGGTCTTCAGGGTCTCGTCGACCTCCTTGTTCGTGTAGAGCGACGACTCCAGAAAGTATGTGTCGAACTTCACGCCGAACGCCTGCAAGTCCTGATCCTGCTCCTTCCGGAGATAGTCAACCGCGAAGCGGCGGACATCCTCGGGAGTCCGAGGGCGGGAGCCGTAGGCCTCCGCCACGTCCTGGATATACGCGCCGTGGTACCCATCTTCCGCCGGCTCCTGTCCCTGCAGGCGGGCCAACACGCTCTGCGTCAGCCGCTCGATCTGGCCGCCGGCATCGTTGTAGTAGAACTCCCGGCTGACCTTCCAACCGGTCCACTCGAGCAACGACGCGATCCCGTCCCCCAGAGCCGCCTGCCGGCCATGGCCGACGTGAAGGGGCCCCGTCGGATTCGCAGAGACGAACTCGACATTCACCGGATGGCCAGCACCCGTACTGTGCCCATAGCGCACCCCCGCTTCGATCACGACCCCAATCACCGAAGCCAGTGCCTGCTCAGCCAGGAAGAAATTGATGAACCCGGGTCCGGCGATTTCGATCTTGCGGACCACCCCGGCAGTCAGCGCGAGGGTGTCAGCCAGCTTCTGCGCGACGTCCCTCGGTTTTGACTTGAGCGTCTTGGCGAGCGTCAGCGCCAGATTGGTGGCCAGATCCCCGTGGCTCGTGTCCTTGGGCCGCTCGAGGACGACGTCGTCCACGGGCGCGCCCAGCCGGCGCGCGGCTTCCATCAATGCCGCACGGATGAGGTCCGGGGCGTTCACTTGTCGTTCGAAGGGGTCTTGGAAGGCTTCGATTCGGGCTTGGATTCCGGCGTCGACTCGGCCGGCTTCTTTTCGCCTGCCCGCTTGTAATCGGTGATGTAGAACCCCGACCCCTTGAACACGAGGCCGGCGCCCCCCGAGATGAGCCGCTTGGCGCGCTTGCCGCACTTCGGGCAGGTCGCGGTCTTGGCGCTCGTCATCGTGGGCGAAAACTTTTCGAACACGTGCCCGGATGGGCACTGGTATTCGTAGGTGGGCATCTCACAACATCTTAGCCGCGCCGGCGGCTCGAATCAAGGCGAACGCGCCTTCAGCCCTCGAGCGCTCCCAGTTTCGCGGCCGGCGGCACCGCCACGACCCGCCAACCGGGAACCATCGCCCCCACGACGGTGGCGACCAGCAACGCACCGCCGATCGCGAGTGCCGCCGCCCAGGACCAGGCCGGCAGCCCCGGGAACGCGTCGGCCAATGAGCCGGAGACGAGGATGGCGAGCCACAAGCCCCCTGCGGCGCCGATGGTACAGACCAACCAGGCCCGGGCCAGAATGAATCGCACCACGTCCCACCGACGGGCACCGACCGCTCGACGTATGGCCAGCTCGGGAGCAACCGCGGTCACCCAGCGCTCCATCACCGCGACCATTCCCGCCAGCGCGATGATCATGACGGCCCACCCCGCCGCTCGGGTCAGTCGGCCGAACCACCCCATGACCGACGCCTCCCGCGCTCGCAATTCCGCGAACGACGTCTCACCCGTAACGCGGCCCGCCGCGGCGACGATGGTCTGGTCGGGACGTGCGTCGGTAAGAAGCTCGGCGCGCGCCGGTGGTGCCTGGAGCGCGCTCAGATAGACCGCCTTCGCCGGCGCGAGCGCGCCACCGATCCCTTCGGCCATTCGGTCAGGCACCACGCCGATCACCCGGTACCAGCCGCTCCCCGCTCCCCGGCCGACGAAAATCTTCCGGCCGACGGCGACACCGTCCTTGTAGTCACGGGCCGCCAACGTTGCGCTGATCACCGCCACCCGGGGCGCGGTCCAGCTGTCCGTGTCGGCGAGGCCCCGGCCCTTCAGGACCACCAAGTGGGCGGCGCGGAAGGTATCGGCGGTCATCGCCGTAATCATGGCTGGTACGGGACGGAAGGGCGTGTAGATGAATCCTTCGCGGCACTGGCCGCAGTCAGTGGTTACGAAATCGACGGGCCCCATGCCCATGAGTGCACCGGCACTCGACAGACCTACCACACCGAATCCGGGATCGGCCTTGAGCCGCCGAATGAGACGCTCGTAGCTGGTCGCGCGGACGGACACACTTGCCTCGTTATCAATCTCCACCACCGACTCGGCACGGGCCGCGGTCCCGTGCGGGTCCACGCTCTGGAGGATCTGGGTGGCCCGCGTTCCGGTCCGGGCGGCCCCCGTCAGGATGGCGAGTGAGATGGCGAACTGAGCGGCGGGAATTACGAGGCCGTGGCTCGATGCACCGGGGTGTGGGACCCTGGTCCCGCCAGGTGCGCGGACACCAAACAGTGCGCCCAGAAGGAGCACTCCGCCCACGGCGGCGATCGCGGCGACGGCCCCCACCAGTGCCGGCAGGATGGTTCCGGGCCAGGTGACGACCGCCCACCGGGCAGCTGCCACCGCGGGAACCAGGCCCACACCGATGGCACCGAGGGCCAGGAGGACTCCCTCGACGAATCCGCTCAGGCGGAGACTCGACCGTGCCGCTCCGACCGCGCGCCGCACGCTGATTTCGGACCGGCGCCCGGCCGCGCGTCCCACCGCGAGGGATCCCGCCGTCACGATGCCGACTGCGAGGGCCGCGATCCCCAGCGCCACCAGGAGCCCGGCGATCGCGTCGATGCCCTGCGCCTGCATCGTTGCCGGAGTTCCCGCGAAGGCAGAGAAACCGAACGGCAGGCCGGGATCGGTCGCGGGTGGCAAGGCCAGCCGTCCGGCGCCGAGCGCGAGGGTGGGCAACGTGACACCGACGGTGACGGCGGACGCGCCGGCAAGGAGTGCGGTGGATCCCGGATAGGCGCGAACGGCCCAGCGGGCCGTCTCGAACGCGCGACGCAGGTTCACTTCCCCTCCTCCAGGCGGCGGGCCTGCAGTGCTCCGCTCGGGCAGCGTGCCACCTGTGCGATCACGTCGTCGGGGCTCGCGTTCTCGGGTCTGATCCAGTGTTTGCGCTTGATGTCGAAGACCAGTGGCAACCCTCGAAGGCAGACGCCGGTATGGCGACACACGTCGGGATCGAAGGTGACCTCCACCCCATTCGCTTGAAAAGTCTGGCGGCGCCGTTCGGTCATTGTCCCCTCCTACCTCACCCCGGCTGCATACACACCCCATACCCCACGGAGCGCGTCGCTGATCTCGCCGACGGTGCAACGCGCGCGCACCGCGTCGATGATCACCGGCATCAGGTTCGTCCCGGCGTCCTTCGCGCCCGCCACCACCGCCTGAATCGCGTTCGTGGCACCGGCGGCATTCCGCCGGCTGCGGGCCCGCTGGAGGCGCTCCCGTTGGCCGGCTGCGAGTGCCGAGTAGTCGGGCGCGGGAATGGACGGCGGAGTGCCGTCGTCTTCGAACCTGTTTACCCCGACCACCACCTGCTCCCCGGCCTCGACGGCCCGCTGAAATGCGTACGCGCTCCGGGCGATGGCGTCCTGGAAGAATCCGCGCTCGATGGCGCGGGCAGAGCCCCCCATCGCTTCCACCTGGTCGAGCAGGGCCCGGGCTTCACTCTCCAGCCGGTCGGTCAGGGCCTCCACGAAGTAACTGCCGCCGAGCGGATCGACCACATCCGGCACCCCGGTCTCGCTGGCCAGTACCTGCTGCGTGCGTAGGGCCAGCGTGGCACTCTGCGTCGTCGGGAGGGCCAGCGCTTCATCGTAGGAGTTGGTGTGCAGCGACTGCGTGCCGCCCAGGACCGCGGCCATGGCCTGGAGCGCCACGCGGACGACGTTGTTCAGCGGTTGCTGCGCGGTCAGGGTCGCCCCGCCCGTTTGCGTGTGGAAGCGCAGCCGGCAGGCGTCATCGGAAGCCTGATATCGCTCGCGGAGCAGCCGCGCCCAGAGCCGCCGGGCCGCACGGAATTTCGCGACCTCCTCGAAGAGATCCGTATACCCGGCGAAAAAGAAGGACAGGCGCGGCGCGAAGGTGTTCACGTCGAGGCCCGCGGCCACGGCGCGCCGCACGTATTCCAGGCCATTGGCGAAGGTGAACGCGATCTCCTGCGGCGCCGTCGCGCCCGCTTCGCGGATGTGATAGCCGGAGATGGAGATGGGATTGAACTTCATCCCCGCGTCGCTCGTGAACCGGAGGATGTCCACGATGAGGCGGAGCGAAGGCTCGGGCGGATAGATATACGTCCCCCGGGCGATGAACTCCTTGAGGATGTCGTTCTGGATGGTGCCCTGCAGCTGCTCCCGCCGCACGCCTTGCTCCTCGCCGACGACCACGTACATGGCGAGGAGAATCGCGGCGGTCGCATTGATGGTCATAGACGTCGAGACCTTGTCGAGCGGAATCTCGTGAAAGAGCCGCTCCAGGTCGTCGACCGTATCGATCGCCACACCGGCGCGGCCCACCTCGCCCTCCGCCATCGCATGGTCGGAGTCGTACCCCATCTGGGTAGGAAGATCGAACGCGACCGACAGGCCCGTCTGCCCCGCCGCCAACAGGTGCCGAAACCGCTCATTCGTTTCCTCGGCGGTCCCGAACCCCGCATACTGGCGCATGGTCCAGCGCCGGCCCCGGTACATCGACGCATGAATGCCGCGTGTGAAGGGAAACGCCCCGGGAGCCCCCAGGTCACGTAGCGGGTCGCCGTTCCAGGTCACGCCCGCGCTCCGGCCCCTTCAGTGGAAAGCACATGCGTCGCGTACTCCACGTCCTCTTTGGATCCGATGATGAGGGGCGTGCGCTGGTGCAGCTCACGTGGCTCCACCTCCAGGATCCGCCGGCGCCCGTCGGTCGCTGCGCCTCCCGCCTGCTCGACCACCATCGCCAGCGGGCACGCCTCGTAGAGCAGCCGCAGCTTGCCCTGGGGGCTCCTCGCGTCAGCCGGATACAGGAAGATCCCACCCGACAGCAGATTCCGGTGGAAGTCCGCGACGAGCGAACCGACGTACCGGGCGTTCCGCGCCTGAATGGGTCCTTCACCGGTCTTGAAGGCCGCGACGACGCGGTGCACGGGATCAGGCCACCGGTTCCAGTTGCTCTCGTTCACGCTGTAATACTTGCCGACGCCCGGGCTGCGGATGTCGGGGTGGGAGAGCAGGAACTCGCCGATGGTGGGATCCAGCGTGAAGCCGTGCACCCCCTGGCCCGTCGTGTAGACCAGCATGGTGCTCGACCCATACACGATGTACCCGGCGGCCACCTGCGAGTACCCGGGCTGGAGGCAGTCATCCAGCGTGCCCGGAGTTCCCGCGCGGGTGCGGCGCCGGTGGATCGAGAAGATGGTCCCGATCGGGACGTTCACGTCGATGTTGCTCGATCCATCCAGGGGGTCGTAGAGGAGGACGTACTTGCCCAACGGCTTGCCCTCCGGCACGGGCACCGGCAGCTCGTCCTCCTCGGACGCCATCACGCACGTCCGGCCGGTATGCTGCACGCTGTGCCGGACCGTCTCGTTGGCGAAGATATCCAGCTTCTGCTGGATCTCCCCCTGCACGTTCACGGACTCGGCGGACCCGAAGATGTCGACCAGTCCGGCGCTCCGGACTTGCCGGGAAATGATCTTCCCCGCCAGCGCGAGATCGTAGAGGAGGTTGGACAGCTCACCGGTCGCCTCGGGGTGCAGGCGCTCCTGGTCCACAATGAACCGCTCAATCGTGATGACCGATGTCCCGTGGTGCATGGTGACCGTCGCTGGTGAAGGTGATGGTACCGCGCTGGTCGGTCCGGAGCACCCGGATGCCGCGGCGCGCGAGGCGCTCGAGCACTTCAGGCGCGGGGTGACCATAGCGGTTCCGCGCGCCGACGCTGATCACGGCCACCGGCGGCGAGAGCTCCGCCAGCCAATCTTCCGAGCTCGCACTGCGGGATCCGTGGTGTCCCACCTTCAGCAGATCCACGTGCCCCACCGTTCCCGCGAGCCGCTCCTCCACCGGCACCCCCGCGTCGGCCTGAAACAGCACGCGGGTCGTTCCATACGTGACGAGCACGACGACGCCGTGATCGTTGACGTCGACCGGTACACCCATCCAGTCCTCGTCGGGACTCAGGACCTGGACGATCACGCTGTCCAGGATGATCCGGTCCCCCGCCCGCGCGGGTCGCCACCGTGAGCCCGCCTCCTCCACCGCCGCCAGGAATTCGAAGTACAGCGGCCGCGCCAGGGGCTCGCCGGGCTCGATCACCAGCCGGGGTGGAAAAGCGGCGACGACGGCCGGCAATCCGCCCAGGTGATCCGCGTCCGAGTGGGTCGAGATCATCAGCGCGAGGCCGTGCGCGCCATGCTGCCGCAAGTACGGGACCACGACCCGCCGCCCCGCGTCGTTCCCCGGAGCGCGCGGGCCGCCATCGATCACGATCCACTGCCCCAGCGGTGTCCGGAGCGCCGCGGCGTCACCCTGCCCGACGTCCAGGAAAGATATGGCGAGGCAACGACAATCGTCGAGTGATTGCGCGCGAAAGGCCGCGGTCCACGCGAAGATGGCTGCCACGAACAACACGCGGGCACCGATGACCCACCGCCGGCGCGGTGCCCGCCACAGCCACCACGCGACCGCCAACACGACCAACCAGGTCACCGCGGCCGGCGGGCCTGCGGCCATGACGAGGTGCCCGAACGGCACCCGGTCTCCCGCGCCCGCCAACGCATCGAGCAAGGCGAGCCCCAGCCCTGCCCCGCGCGCCAGCATCGCCCCGATGGGCGGCAACACCAGGGTCACGACCAGGGCGAGCATGGCACCGGGGATCGCGACCCCGGCGAGCGGGATGGCAAGGAGGTTCACCAGAATTCCGATCGGGGCCACCGTACCGAAGGCGAACGCGGTGATGGGGGCCGTTACGAGCGTGGCGGCGATTCCCGGTGACACCAACCGGAGGTACCAGGGCGCTCCCGTGGTCGCCCGGACCGCCCAGAAAACCGCGCCGACCGCCGCGAACGAAAGCCACGCACCGACCGAGTGCGCCGAGAAGGGATCGAACAGCAGGAGGATCAGCGCGGTCAACGCGAGCACGGCCAGCGGCGGGACCAGTTGCTGTTGCAGGCGCGCGTAGCCGGCGACCGCGAGGCCGACGCCGGCCCGGGTGGCCGGCGGGGGAAACCCCAGCAACCAGACGTACCCCAGCACGAGGAGAGCGCCCGCGAGGTACCGGGCCGTCGGCGAGAGAGGCAGCCGGCGGAGCAGGACGGCCAGCCACCCCGCCAGAAAGCCCACGTGCAATCCCGCCACACACAGGAGGTGGGCGAGACCCGCCTGTGCGAAGCGCTCGCGCACGTCCGGGTCGAGAGCGTTCCGCCGGGCAATCACGAGCGCATCCACGAGTGGCGCCCGGCTCCCGAAGAGGGCGTGTATCCGTCTCGACACCGCGTCGCGGAGTCCGCCCCGGCCGCGAGGGGTCCCGTCGAGGACACGGGCAAGGCGTACCCTGAGAACGCCCCGCGCTCCATCTCCCTCACTGAGCCACCGGCCCGTGATCAGCCATGTCGTCCCGCCCTGGGCGACGCTGTCCGCGGGCCACCGCACGGGGACCTCTCCCTCGCACCCCGCATCGAGCGGATCGGCGCCCACCACTTCCCCGCCCGGTGAGACGGGGTCGAGGAGACGCACGACCAGGGCGTGCGTGGCCGTGCTCCCGGTCCACTGACCGGCACAGGTCCACACTTGCTCGCGCTGCGCTCCGGCACCCCAGAGTATTCCCGCCGCCGTCACCACTCCGACCAACGCCAGCCGCGGCGCGCGCGCGTACCACCGCCACGCGGCGGTACCGAGGACTGCCGCCGCCACGAGCGTAATGGGGATGCTTCGGGGATCGAGAAACGGAACGAGGCCGGCAGTGAGGCCGGCCCCGAATGCCAAGGCGAAGAGAACGATGGGCGCCCGCACCGGCGCCCTTCAGCGGCTCGCTAGGGCAACTGCACCGGTGTCGCGCCGCAGCGGGGAGCAATCGCGACTTTGCGGAATCCCTCCATCAGCACGACGTCGGTCTTCGCCCGCGCCTGATCGGTCGAGAGGGAGAGACCCGTCAGCACCTCGCCCTGCCGCGTCGACACGTAGTGGGGATCCAGCCGGTTGAGGGCGAATACCAGCACGTCCCCCCGGCAGGTGTCGCACCCGCAGAACTGGGGGAGCTGAGGGCGCAACAGGTCGTATTCCCGCTGCGCCATTTCCCACATCACGTTCGTTACCCCACGACGGACAACTCCCGCGCCACCGGCCATCCGGTGAACGTCGAGCCGGTGGTCCCGGTGAGACGCACCCTGGTGTAGGTCCCGATCCACGACTCGGGACCCTCGACGAGCACGACCTTGTTCGCGCGCGTGCGGGTCTGCAGCAGCCCGCCGCGCTTCGCAAACCCTTCGACCAGCACCTCGTGCACGGTGCCGACGAGTCCGACGTTCTTGGTGCGCGCGAGGCGCCGCACCACTGCCACCAGCCGCTCCAGCCGCTCTCCCGCGACGTCGTCGGGCACGGCGTCCTTGATCCGTACGGCCGGCGTGCCCTCGCGGGGCGAATACTTGAAAGTATACGCGTCGTCGAAGCCGACCCTCTCCACCAGATCGAGGGTCTCACAAAAATCAGCCTCAGTCTCCCCCGGGAACCCGACGATGATGTCCGTCGTGAGACCGAGGCCCGGCAGGGCGCGACGCAACGCCTCGACCACCTCGACGTACCGTTCCCGGGTGTAGCGACGGAGCATCCGCTTGAGCACGGCGTTCGACCCGCTCTGCACCGGCAGATGCACGTGTTCGCAGACGGCGGCCGTCTCGGCCATCGCCACGAGCACGCGCTCCGTGAAGTCCGTCGGGTACGGCGACGTGAACCGGACGCGGCGAATGCCGTCCACGGCGCCCACGGCGCGCAGGAGATCGGCGAAGTCCGCCGTGCCATCCGTGTAGCTGTTGACCGTCTGCCCAAGGAGCGTGACCTCGGTGGTGCCGCCCGCCGCCAGCCGGCGAACCTCGTCCACCACGTCGGCCAACTTACGGCTGCGCTCCGGTCCACGCGTCATCGGAACGATGCAGAACGTGCATCGATAATCGCAGCCCCGCTGCACCGTCACGTACGCCGAAACGGCATCGGCGCGCTGCGCCGGTACGTCCTCGTAGTGCTCCCACCCACGAAACTCGACGTCGGCTGCGCGGGTGCCCTGGGTGGCACGGGCGATCAGCTCCGGCAGGTTCCGGTAGCCATCGGGGCCGACGACCAGATCCACCTGTGGCACCCGCTCGAGGAGCCGTGGTCCCAGGCGCTGCGCCATGCAGCCCACAACTCCCAGAACTCCGCCAGGCCGCTTGAACGCCTTGAGTTCACCCATGCGCGACAGCACACGCTGCTCGGCGTGATCACGCACCGCACACGTGTTCACCAGGAGCACGTCGGCATCCGAGGGAGTATCGACCAGGGCGAAGCCTTCCCGCGTCAGCAGACCGAGCATGAGCTCGGAATCCGACACGTTCATCTGGCACCCGTAGGTCTCGATGTAGACGCCGCGCGTTTTCACAGCGGGTAAAGATAGAGGAAGAAACGCCCTCAGGGGCGGACGGTCAGTCCGGCCAGCAGATTCCAGCCATTCTCGGTGAGTCCGCCCCCCGTTCGCCGCAGATGCTCGATCCCGAAGTCCAGAATGCCCCTGCCCTGCGAGAAGGTGAACCCCGTTCCGGCGGAAATGCCGAGCTGGGTCGGCGCAGTCGGACCCGGCCCGAACGGCATCTGGCCCCCTCGGAGTCCGATGCGGAAGGGAATGGCCCGTCCGAGTTCTCCGCCCACCGCCCAGTTGGTCGTGTTGAACGCGGTCCCAGCGGCACTGGATACCGACCAGTTCGCGTGGGTGATGCTGCCGGCGAGCTTCACCTCCGGGGTCACGGACCACTGCACCGCGCCCCCGAGCGTGGTCGGGAGCTCGTTCTGGGCGTTCTGGAATCCGTTCACTTCGGCCCGCAGGTGGTTGTAGGACTGCAGGAATCCGGAAACTCGCAGCCCGGACACCGGGGTGGCAAGGACGCTGAGCGAGACGCCGAACCCGTCGTAGCTCTCCTGATCGGTCTGCGACGCGTTCTTGTAGATGGCGGAGTCCGTGAACAGCCGCGTCGCCGTGAGGCTGCTCGAGCCCGTGAGAATGTGGACGCCGCCGCCGACCGACAGCCGCGGACTGAACTGCCAGGCCGCCGCCAAACGGAGATCGGTCACCGCGCCATCGCTTCCCAGCTGGTCCACGTAGCTCTCCGGCACCCCGCGGATGACGATGCTGCCCGGCACCTGGACGGAATACGAGCGATACAGGTACGTCGAGAACCCACCCCCGATCACGAGGTGGCCCACCACCGGGCCCGCGACCTGCAGCATCGGGAATCGGGAGCTCCGCAGGGAGCTCGAGTTCGTCCCATCGTTGACGGTGCGGTAGTCGCTGACCTCGGTGGCGGCGGCCGTGAGACGCACGACCTCCGTCAACGAGGCATCGGTCAGCGCCGACATGCCGTCGAACGGTGCGAAGGCACCGCCCGTGGCCCAGGCGCGCACGCTGGCGAACGTGCCAGGCGCCCCGAGCCCGCGAATGCCGAACTGCGAGTCCTGCGCCGCCAGCGCGTCCACGCCCGCCAGCATCAGCACGCACCAGATCGTCGCGCGGCGCATCAAGGATTCCCGAAGGAGTAGCGGGGCACGTACGTGATGTGGAGCGCAGGCTGGAATGCCGAGCGGGACGAATAGACTCGCAGGTAGACCAGGTTTCCCCCCTCCGGATACTGGCGCAGCATCAGCGTCTGGGGAGAAATCGTATCGACGGCCCACCCCCGGACGATCTGCGTGATGTCCGTGGCGATGGTATCGGCGTGGCCCATCGGCGCCGTCGCCGAAACCACGAACGCCGAATCCCCCAAGGCCAGACACCCGCTCGCCAGCACGTCAGGCACGCAGGGAGACTTCGCGCCGATGTCCGTGCTGACCCGCGAGAAGGTGATCACTACCGAGTCCGAGGGAACGCCGACCGGCGCGGTCACCGGCACCAGGTAGAGGGTCGCCCGGACCACCTGCGACGAGTCCCGGATCAGGCGCGGAATCGCGAACCGCAGGAGCGCCCGCGCCGAGGGCACGCCGCCAATGACCAGATTCGAATCGAGGGTCGGCGGCGCCGCGTTGCTCACGAACGAATTGAAGGAGTTGTTCGCGATCGCCATGACCCGGTGCACGGCCGTGCCGGCCGAGTCGAAGGTGCCCCACCAGGTGAAGATCGGTCCACCGCCGCCCTGCACCGACGTGAAGGCCACGCTGGCGAGCGAATCCGCGGTGATCCGGATGCCGAACGCCTGGCGCCCCGAATCCGCCGCGATGAAGCGCGCCTGCGCGGAGTCGAGGGTCACCTTGATTTTCAACCCGATGTGGGTCGTGTCGATCGTCGCCACGGAGTCCCCAGCCGTCGAATCGACGCCACCGGGGAGAGCCAGAACGCTGTCGACGTTGATCGACCGCACCAACGAGTCCGTGAAGGGGCCCGCGAGTCCCGCCAGCGTCGAGTTCTTGTCGATGGTCTGCGGAAGCCGGTACAGACTGATGCGGAGATTCGAGGCCAGTGTGTCCCGGCGTGTGATCTGCAGGACCAGCGTCGCCGAATCCACCGAGGTCGCCGCGACGGTGGTCGTGTCGCTGGTGGACTGAGGATTGAGCAGGACCCGGTTGCCCACCGGTCCCAGCAGGAAAATCGGGCGGCTGTCGAGGCCATTCACGTTGGCCGCGAGCATCACCTGAGCGCTGTCGGGCTGCACATACCCCGTGAAGCTCGAATCCCGCGAAATCACGTGGAGGATCGTGTCCACCACCTGGACCTGCCCCGGCGGGCAGAAGGCGGGACACTTCCCGGGCGCGGTGGCGTCCTCGGTGCAAGCCGCCAGGGTGGCGGCCAGCCCGAGTGCAAGCAGGGTCCGGCGTCCGATCCTCAACTCATTGCTCCAGTGTCTCCCTCGTAAATGCGTCGGGCAAGAGTGCGCCCAGCGTCCAGCGACGTTCGCTGGCGGGACCCACCGCCCTGATCTCCATGGTCAGTCCGAATTCCGCCAACAACTGCCGGCACGCGCCGCAGGGTGCCGCGGGCGGGTCGACCTCCGTCGTCACCACCACGCGAACGATGCGCGTCGCGCCGCCCGCGACCGCCGCGCCCAACGCCATGCGCTCGGCGCAGATCGTCAACCCGTACGAAGCACTCTCGACGTTGCAGCCGACGTAGATCGTGCCATCTCCGGCTTCGATCGCGGCGCCGACGTGAAACTTGCTGTAGGGCGCGTGCGCGTTCCGCATCGCCTCGCGCGCCCGGCGGACCAGCTCCGTGGCTGCCGCGTCGGTGGTCACGCCCACACCTGCCGGTGAAACGACGTCCCGGCCCCGATCCCACCTAACCCCAAGTGTTCCGCTACCGTGGCGCCGAGGTCCGCGAACGTGGACCGCTCCCCGATGCCGACCGGCTTGATCTTCGGACCACACACCAGTACCGGCACCGCCTCACGCGAGTGATCCGTCGACTTCGTCGTCGGATCGTTCCCGTGATCCGCGGTCAATATCATCAGGTCGTCGGGCAGAAGCCGCTCCAGGAACCGTGGGATCCACGCATCCAGGGCGGAAAGCCCTAAGTGAAACCCCGCCACGTCGTTTCGGTGCCCCCAGCTCTGGTCGAACTCGATGACGTTCACGAACAGGAAGCCGGCATCCATCGTCTCGAGGGCCCGTTCGATCAGCCGGTACGCGTCCGGATTGGTCGGGGTGTGCTCGCTGGTGATGTTCCGGCCCGCGAACAGGTCATCGACCTTCCCAACCCCCACCCGGGGGACCCCCCGGTCGGCCAAACGGTCAAGCAAGGTCGCTTGGGGAGGCTCAATGGAGAAGTCCCGCCGGTTGGCAGTCCGCTCGTAGGCGGGCGGGACCCCCTTGAAGGGCCGCGCGATCACCCGGCTGACGGCCTCCTCCCCCACCAGAAGCTCCCGGGCAACCCGGCAGGCGCGGTAAAGCTCCTCCAGGGGCACCGTTTCTTCATGCGCCGCGACCTGAAACACCGAGTCGGCTGACGTATAGATGATCCAGTGCCCCGTCCGCTGGTGCTCGGCACCCAGCTCGGCGATGATGGCTGTCCCTGAGGCGGCCTTGTTCCCCAGCCACCCCCGGCCGGTTCGCTTGCTGAACTCATCCAGCAGCGCCGTCGGAAAGCCCTTCGGGTAGGTGCGGAAGGGGCGTTCGAGGAGCACGCCGCAGATCTCCCAGTGACCCGTCGTGCTGTCTTTCCCCGCCGAGGCCGGCAAGGCGACCCCATAGGCGGCCCCCGGGGACTTCGGACGGCCGATCCCGGTGAGCGGCCGGCAGAGACCGAGGCCGAGCCGCTCGAGGTTCGGGAGCGTGAGGCCTCCCACCGTTCTGGCGACATTTCCGAGGGTGTCGCTCCCGAGATCGCCGTAGGCCGCCGTCGTCGGCGCGGTGCCGATACCCACACCATCGAGGACGATGATCCCCGCGCGGCGGGCCGTCACGAAACGGGCACCCGCGGAAGCCGGGGTCCCAGGCCGGTGAGGATGACGTACTGACTCTCCTGACACCAGGACGCGTGTTTTGCCAGCGTGATGAGCTCTGTCCCATCAGCGCCGAGCAGGGTAGCGACGTCACCCCGCGCCACCTTGGCGTCACCGACGTCGATCATCGTTAGATCCATCGTGATGACGCCCGCATACGGGTACCGCGCGTCCTTCATCAGAACGTACGCCTCCCCCGATTTCACCACCGAACGACGCACGCCGTCCGCGTAGCCAATGCCAAGAGTCGCGATGGTCGTCGCCTTCGCTGCGTGCCACGTGGCGCCGTACCCCACACTATCGCCGGCCGCGATGCGCCGCACGCTCAGTACTCGCGACCGCACGTGCGCGACCGGCTTCCCTTCCGGCAATCCTTTTCCGGGATCACCACCGTAGAGGAAGATCCCGGGACGCACGGCGTCCCCGGCGTAGCTCGTGCCGCGCAGCGCTCCGGCACTGTTCGCCGCGTGCACTACGGTCGGACGCCGGGGCATGGCGCGGACCGCCTCCAACAGTTTCTCCCATTGCGCGGTCGTCGCGTCAACATCCTTGTGGGCCGAGTGAAACTGGGTGAAGCAGCCTTCGAACGCGGGAGTGTCGAGCGCCTCCCGCCATTCACCGAGATCCTCTGGCCGCACTCCCGTGCGGGACATCCCGGTGTCGAGTTCGACGTGGAATGGCGCGTTCCCGCGCACCCGCCACTCGCGCAGCGCGGGGAGATGATCGAAGACGGGGGTCAGCTGGTGACGTTCGAGCTCCGGGAAGAGCGACGGGTGCGCCGGAGAAAAGACGAGGAGTGGGCGGTTGATTCCCGCGGCGCGGAGGGCGGCCCCCTCTTCCACCGTGGCGACGGCGTATCCCCAGGGATCGAGTGCCTCGAGCGCCTTCGCTGCGCCGACCGCCCCCAATCCGTAGGCATCCGCCTTGATGACCGGAATCAGTGGCGCTCCCGAGACCTGGGCTACCGTACGGGCATTTTCCACCAGCGCACGGAAGTCCACCTCCACCCACGCACGGTGTTGAAGGTGTCGATCGCTGGAGGGGAGATGGCTCTGGGAGCTCACGGGCGCGCGAATGATATGAATCGCGTCACCTGAAGGCAAGACTAAAAAGGGCTTATGTTTATGCCATGGCGAACGACGCTGACGCCTCACTCGGCCGCGCCCTCGCGCTTGTCCGCGACCTGCGAGCCCGTTGCCCCTGGGACAGGGCGCAGACCCCGGAATCCCTCAGGCCCTATCTCGTCGAAGAAGCTCTCGAGCTCGATCAAGCCATTGGCGCCGGCGACGTTCCGCATATCCAGGCGGAGCTCGGCGATCTCCTCCTCAACCTGGCTTTCCAGGTCGTCATTGCGGAGGAGCGCGGCTGGTTCGGAGCCGAGCACGTGACGCGGGGACTCGAAGAGAAGATGTGGCGGCGGCACCCGCATCTCTTCGGACTTGGCGAGAAGCCGAAGACGTGGGAGCAGGGGAAGCGGGACGAGGGAGGCGGGAAACGTGGGACTCTCGCCGGACTCCCTCCCACCCTGCCCCGGCTCCTCATGGCGTATCGGCTTCAGGAGCGCGCGGCCGGCGTCGGATTCGATTGGCCTGACGCGAAGGGACCGGCGGAGAAGGTGCAGGAGGAGCTGGGAGAGGTGGAGCGGGAAGCGGGAAGTGGGAAGCGGGAAGCGCTGGAGAGCGAGGTAGGCGATCTGCTCTTCGCGGTCGTGAACCTCTCACGCAAGCTCGGTGTGGATCCCCGTGCGGCTCTGGAAAGAGCCAACGCCAAGTTCAAGACGCGATTTGAGGGCGTGGAGAGACTGGCGCAGGAACGTGGAATCGATCTGGCCCAGGCCGGACTCGAAGTCCTCGACCGGCTCTGGGATGAAGTGAAGGCTCAGGGCCAGAGCTTGTAGAGCGTCCGCGGGAAGGCGATCGCCTCGCGGATGTGCGGGATGCCGCAAATCCACGCGACGGTCCGCTCCACGCCGAGGCCGAATCCGGCGTGCACGAAGGTCCCATACTTCCGCAAATCCAGATACCAGCCGTACGCCTCTTCGGGCAGCCCTTCGTGCCGGATGCGTCCCAGCAGCTTGTCGTAGTCGTCTTCGCGCTGGCTGCCGCCGATGATTTCCCCATACCCCTCGGGCGCCAGGCAGTCGTTGTTCAGGACGGTCCGCGGATCCGCCGGGTTCTCCTTCATATAGAAGGCCTTCACCTCCCGCGGATAGTTGTAGACCATCACCGGACGGTCGTACTGCTTGGCGAGGAGGGTTTCGGAGTCTCCGCCCAGGTCCCGGCCCCATTCCATGTCGGCGCCGAGGGTCTTGAGCTTTTCTACAGCCTCGGTGTAGGAAACCCGGGGAAACGGCGGGCGCACCGCTTCGAGTGGCGCGAGATCCCGCTCCAGCTCGAGGAGCTCAGCTTTCCGGCGTTCGAGGCAGCGCTTGACGATATAGCAGACGAAGTCCTCCTGGAGCTGCATATTGTCGTTCGAGTCGTTCCAGGCAACTTCGGGCTCCACCATCCAGAACTCGGTCAGATGCCGGCGCGTCTTGGATTTTTCGGCGCGGAAGGTGGGGCCAAAGCAATACACCTTGCCCAGCGCGGCGGCGGCGGCTTCGACGTAGAGCTGCCCGGTCTGCGCCAGGTACGCCTTGCCGAGATCGAAGTATTCGGTGGAAAAGAGCGTCCCGGCGTGCTCGCCGATCGATCCCGTAAGGATGGGCGTATCGACCAGCGTGAAGCCGCGCTCGTAGAAGAAGTCGCGGATGGCCTGGATCACTTCGGTGCGGACGCGCGCGATGGCGACCTGGCGCCGCGAGCGCAGCCAGAGGTGGCGGTGCTCGAAGAGAAATGCGGTGCCATGTTCCTTGGGCGTGATCGGAAAGTCGGCCGACGCACCCAGGACCGCGAGATCCTGCACCGTCAGCTCCACGCCCCCCGGGGCACGCGCATCGGCGCGGACCACACCGGTGACCGCGATGGAAGTCTCCTGGGTCAGCCGTCCGCTCGCCTCCCAGGCGGCCTCGGACACGTCTTTCTTGGAGAGCACCGCTTGCAGGTACCCCGTGCCGTCCCGCAGCGTGACGAACGCGATCTTGCCGCTCGAGCGGGTGGTCATCACCCACCCGCGAACGGTGACCGTCTGACCGACGCGGTCGGCCAACGCTTCAATGCGCGTCTGTTCCGGCATAGGCGCGGCATACTAGTGACCGTGCTGTGCACTGTCAACGCGATCGCGTGCGCACCGGTCATCCGGCACGGACCCGAGAGCCAGCCGGTCACCTGGCCGGTGTATTTGGGCAGCCCCGCGCACGACATCGACGCTACCGAACGCCTGGATGCGACCCCGAAACCCGCCTGGCGCGCCAACCCGGGACGGGAGATCCGGGGCGCGGCCGCGGCCGGAAAGGGCGTGCTCGCCGTCGGGACCACCGACCGGGTGGTCGCCCTCCTCGGCACCGACTCGGGACAGGTCCTCTGGGACCGCCGCCTCGCCGGGACGATCCGTGGCGGCCCCCTGCTCACCGACAATCGCGTCTACGTCGCGACGGAGGAGACCCCGAGCGGCCGCGTGTATGCACTCGAAATGCGAACCGGCAAGACCGTGTGGGACGAGAAGACCGGTGGCGTGGCCGCGGCGATGGTCCTCACGAAGGATGGGCTCTTCGCAGGCTCCGAGACCGGAGTGCTGATGGCCCTGAATCCGGATACCGGCGGCATTCGCTGGCGCCGCCACCTGAGCGGATCAATTCAGGTGGCCCCCGTCTCCACCACCGCCGGCCTCGTCGTCGCCACTACGGCCGACTCCCTGTACCTGGTAGACCCGGCGACGGGAGCCATTGTGCGCCGCACGCCGACGCCGGGCGCGGTCCTCGGCACCCCGGCCACGGACGGCGCGCATGTCTACTTCGCGACGGTCACCGGCACGGTCGCGAGCGTCGACGCCGCGACCCTCGACACCGTGTGGACACGAGATGTCGGGTCGGGTGTCTACGGTGCTCCGGCCATCGCCCGGGACACGCTCTTTGTCCTCACGCGCGCGGGCCGCCTGGTGCGTGTCCCGCTCGACGCTCCGGCGTCGGCAAAAAGCGTGGAGCTCAACCTCGTCTCCGTCGCCGGGCCGACGCCCCTCGCCGATGGCGTCCTGGTCGTCGATGTGGGTGGCGTGGTCCGCTGCGTCGACCCGGGCACCGGCGCGGAGCGGTGGCGCGTGACGGTGGCCGGACCCGTCGAGCAGCCTCCCCTGGTGTGGGGAGGCCGGCTCATTCTCGTCGCCGGACGTGGAGAGGTGGTGTCGTACCAGTGAGGACGACCGTCGTGCTCATGGCGTGCGCTCTGGCCGCGCGCACCGGCTCTGCACAGACCTCTCTGGTCGATTCGACTCCGCGGGCGGCGTGGAAGCACGCGGCCGTACACTATGGCAAGTGGGCGGCCGCGGCGGGCGCCGTGGCGTTCACCGCGCTGGCAATCCAGCAGCACCACCATTCGAATGACGCGTGGAATTCCCTGCTCGCGATCTGCAACAACAACAGCCAGAATTGCGCCGTTGGACCCGACGGCCGGTATCGCAATTATCAGTCGGAGTACTTCTATCAGCTGGCCGTCTACTACGACCATCGGGCGCGCTGGCGCCTCATCGCCGGCCAGGTCTCCCTGCTCGGCGCGGTGGGACTCTTCGTCGCGGACCTCAAGGGGCGATCCGCAACGCCACCCAACCAGCCTGTCCATCCGCTCACGCTCGCCGTGACGCCGACTCCTGACGGCGCCACCGTGGCCCTTCGTCTCTCTTTCTAGACGTCTAGACGTGCCGGTTAGCCTACCCGAAACAGCTCGAAGCCGCGCTCATAGCGCTGAAGGATCCGGGCCCGGTAGGCGGCGTGCTCGGGCCGCGTCAGGGCGGGGTCTGACCCGATAATCGCGCCGGCCGCGACCCGCGCGGCTTCCAGGAGCGGCAGGTCGGTATCCCAATGCACGTAGCGAAGCGCCTGACCACCTGATTGGCGCGCGCCGGCCAGTTCTCCCATCCCCCGCTCTTTCAGGTCCAGCTCCGCGATCGCGAAGCCGTCGGTCGTCTCCGTGAATGCTTTGAGGCGATCGGCGGCTTCGGGCACATCGGAGACGAGGATGCAGTGGCTGGCCGCCGCTCCCCGCCCCACCCGGCCGCGCAACTGATGGAGCTGCGCCAACCCGAACCGGTCGGCGTGCTCGATCACCATCACCGTGGCGTTGGGCACGTCGATGCCGACCTCGATGACGGTCGTCGCGACGAGCAGCGGCACGTGATTATCCCGGAACGCCCGCATCACGCGATCCCGCTCTTCAGGCTTCATCCGGCCGTGCACGAGACCCACGCGTGACTCGCCGAACGTCTTCTTGAGAGTGTCCGCCATGGTCGTGGCGGCCCGGAGATCGGCCTTCTCCGATTCCTCGATCACCGGATAGACGACGTACGCCTGACGGCCCGCGTCGATCTCGCTCTGCAGAAACGCGTAGATCTTGGCGCGCGACGCATCGGTCCGGAGCGCCGTCTTGATGGTGCCGCGCCCCGGGGGCCGCTCTTCGAGCCGCGTCACGTCCAGATCCCCGTAGAGCGTGAGCGCGAGCGACCGCGGAATCGGCGTCGCCGTGAGGAGCAGAACATCGGGGGCATCCCCCTTTTCCACGAGCGCGGCGCGTTGCTCGACGCCGAACCGGTGCTGCTCGTCGACCACCGCGACGCCGAGTCTCCGGAACGAAACCGATTCCTGAATGAGCGCATGCGTGCCGACGATGACGCGGGAGGCGCCGCGCGCAATCCGGTCCCGGGCGGCGTCCTTCTCGGGCGTGGTCAGCCGGCCGATCAACAAATCTGGGCGAAGGTCGAGGGGTGCGAGCAGCCGGGTGAGCGTCGCCTGATGCTGCTCCGCCAGGAGCTCCGTGGGAGCCATGATCGCCGCCTGGAACTCGTTCTCCACCGCGAGCAGCATCGCGAAGAGGGCCACGACCGTCTTGCCCGTGCCCACATCCCCCATGAGCAGGCGATGCATGCGCTGCGGCGCGGTCATGTCCTCCGTGATTTCGCGGATGGCGTGACGCTGATCGCCCGTGAGCTCGAACGGAAGATGCTCCTTGAGCGCCGTAGTGAGCTCGCGGCGCGACTGGAAGGCGATGCCCGTTCGGGCCCGCTTGGCCAGGAAGCGGGCCCGCGCCTGCACCAACTGCTGATCGAAGAACTCATCGAAGGCCAGCCGGCGCCGCCCATTCTCGGCATCGTCGGGCGTGCCGGGGCGATGGACAGCCGCGAGCGCGAGTCGCAGCTCCGGAATTCCGACCTTCGCTCGCAGCGCCGGCGGATGCGGATCGCGGACGAGCTCGAGCAGGGCATCCAGATGAGGATGGATGAGGGCGCGAATCTGCTTGTGCGTCAGTCCCTCTGTGGCCGGATACACGGGGAGGACGATGCCTTTGTCAGGGCCCGCCTCCCCCGGCTCGGCAAGAATCACGAACTCACGCGGAGCGAGCTGCTTGCCGTGGTAGTACCGGACCGGTCCGGTCACGAGCAGCAGCTGGCCCGTCTTGATGGTCCGTTCGAGGAAGGGCTGGCCCGGCCACGCGCACTCGAGGACGCCGCTGTCGTCTTTCAGCACGGCCCGGAAGACCCGCAGTCCGCGGCGCGTGGGGATGATCCCCGTCGAGACCACGTGGCCTACACCGGTCACCTCTTCATTGATGCGGGCGCGGGCAAAGGGCGTGACGGTAGTGGCGTCGAGGTAGCGGTGCGGCACGTGATACAGGAGATCGCCCACGGTCCGCACACCCAGGCGCGCCAGTGCTTCAGCCCGCTTGGGTCCAACCCCTTTCAAGAACTTGACCGGGGCGTTGAGCTCCAGGGGCATCAGTCGCGAACCAGGCGGCGTGCGAACGCGTCCGGATCGAACAGGGACAGGTCGTCGAGGGTTTCGCCGGTGCCGATGAACCGCGGCACCGCGGACGGCACCGCGCGGGCCAGCGCCACCACGGCGCCTCCCCGCGCCGTGCCGTCCAGCTTGGTGATGATCGTGCCCGTCAGCGGTATGTCCTTCGCGAACGCCTCGGCCTGGCGCACCGCCGTCTGGCCGACGGAGCCGTCGAGGACCAGGAGCGACTCATGCGGGGCGTCGTGCGCGGGGTGGGCCTTCCCCACCGCGCGCACGACCTTCTTCAGCTCGTCGAGCAAACGGTCTTCCGTATGGAGGCGGCCCGCGGTGTCGACGATCACCGTGTCGACGCCGCGGGCAGCCGCCGCTTTCACCGCATCGAAGGCGACGGCGGCGGAGTCCCCGATACCATCGGTGCTTGGACCCACGAACGGCACCCCCAGGCGCTCCGCCCAGATGCGAAGCTGAGAGACCGCCCCCGCCCGGAAAGTGTCCGCCGCGGCGAGCAACGGCGCCCGCCCCTGCCCCTGCAGACGCCTAGCGAGTTTGGCGGCCGTCGTCGTCTTCCCGACCCCATTCACCCCGTAGAGCAGGACCACGGTAGGCGCAATCCCGGCCCGGAGGAGTTCCGTGGGTCCGCCATTGCCACTGAGGGCCCGGACCTCCCGTTCGAGCGCCGCTTCCAGCTCGCGATCGGGCACCTTTTCCAGACGGCCGAGCAGCTCGTCAGCGAGGGCCGGGCCGAAATCCGCCTCGAGCAGGATACGCTCGGCGTCTGCGCGGGCCGTCTGATCCCGCCGCCCGAGGACTCGGCCGATCTTGCTCCACAATCCCATCAGGGCAACCCCATCCGGCGCCGCCACGTCCATTCCGCCGCGAACACCAGGATGGCCAGGGCGAAGAGCTCCCACCGCTCGCGCCAATCGAGCACCACCCGGTCCGTCGCCGCGCGCCCAGGCTGATCCTCGAGTACGGGCCCGCGTCGCCACTCCTCGGAATACGCGTCCACCACGATCAAGCCGTGCCCATGACCATCAGCCAGCGTGTAGCGATAGGTCCCCGTCGGGAGGCGCACCTGGGCATGCCCGTCGGCGCCGAATCGCAGCGTGTCGGTGGCGGTCCCGGAGGCCGACGCGAACGCGACGCCGAGGGGTTTCGGCGATCCGGGACCCGACCAGCGCCACGTGACGGGGAGTCCGTCGGGCACGTCCAGCGAATCCGGACGGGCCCAATCGGTGGCCCCCGAGCCACCCGCCAGCAACCAGTCCACCAGGCCGGCCACGGTCGCGCGATACGCCTGCTGCGAAGCGCCGCCCCGGAAGTCCCAGCGATACAAGCCCGCGAGGTTGACCACCGCCCGGCGCCCCCGCGACGACTGCGCGACGAACACGACGGGGCGCGCCTGACCTCGACGCGACCGCGTCGCGTCCAGCACGGGCACCGCGCCGCTGTCCGGCAGGCTGGGAAGCGCCGACAGCACCGGGGGGAGCGAATCCCACGGCACCGTGGACAGCGCGCCCACCAAGGGTGAGCTCGTCGAGGGACTGAGATACCAGTCGCCCGCCGAGCCGCCCGCGCTGTTCCAGGTCAAGAGCGCGGGAGCGGTCACCTTGGGCCAATGCGACGGATCGCCGACTTCGACCACCAATCGCGCCCCACGGAGCGCGCGCTGCACCCGCTCGACTGACATCGGTGCGAGCGTGACGCCCTCGTTCCATTTGCCGGCGGTGATCTGCGTGAAGTACTTCACCGGTACTCGGGCCACATCCCCCAGGGTGCGCGCCAGGAACGTCGCATCCCAGTCGGGAGGGGCGCCGAGCACCACGGCGGCGGGCTCGGAAGTCACTTCGATCGGAAACGAGCGAGAGTCGTCTCGAGGCTCGGAATCACCGGCCCATTGGATCCCGACGGTCAACGTGGACCAGCCGGGAGAGGGGAAGCGGGAAGCGGGAAGTGTCAACCCCGCCTCCACCGTTCCACTATCCGGCAGCGCGACCTTTCGTGAAGTGAGCACCTTGCCGCCGAGACTGACCAGGAGCGTTGCGTCACTCTTCTCACTTCCCTTTTCCCGCCTCCCCGACTTTCCGTAGGTGACGCGCAGGGAGACTGTATCTCCTCGCGCGACCTGATGCGGCCCCTCGACCGAGGCGACGAATGCATCGGGAGGCTGGCCGTGGCCGACCACTACGACGCGAGCGCGGGTGATGAGGTCTGACGGCAGTGCCTCCCGGTCGTCGATGGCGCCATCGGTCACGATGACGATGGGTCCACCGCGCGCGGCGGCGGCGGTCAAGGCGGGAGCGAGACTGGAGGCGCCTTCATGCGGCGCGGCAGTATCGAACGCGGCGACGGTTTCGCCGAACCGGAGAATTACGCCGCCGCGAGCGAGCGCGCGCGCGGAGTCGAGCGCCTGGGCCCAGAGGCCCTGCTGGGCGCTCATCGACAGCGACGCATCAAGGAGCACGACGGGTGCCGTTCCGCCGGGAGCCCGTCGCGTGATGGCCGGGTTCCAGAGCAGGAGGATGAGGCAGCTCACCCCGATGACGCGGAGCGCCACGGGGCCCCAGGTGTTCAGGCCACGCATTCGAGCGCTTCCGTCAGCGTGAACCGTCCCTCGTAGAGCGCACGTCCGATCACCACGCCCGCGAGTCCCAGGCTCCTGGCGCGCGACAGCTCGTCGAGACTCGCGATGCCCCCCGACACGATCACGTCGAGGCCAGGCTCAGCCACGGCGGCGGCGGCGTCGAGGTCAGCTCCCGCCAGCGCGCCGTCCCGAGGCACATCCGTGTAGACCACGGTCCGGATTCCCTGCTGCTGAAGCCGTCTCGCGAGCGCCAGGGGACTGGTGCCGGGATCCAGCTTCGTCCCTCCGCGCGGGGCGAGTTGTCCGTCGGCGACATCCAACGCGACGCCGAGCGTGCTCGCGCCGAAGGCGGACAACAGCCGGTCGATGGCACCCGCGTCGAGGGCAGCGGCCGCGCCGACGACCACGCGCGTCGCGCCCCAGGTCAGAGCCTCGCGTACGTCCTTCTCGCCCGCGAGCCCGCCGCCGACTTGCACCCAGCCGAGCCCCGCCTGCAGGAGTTGCCGGGTCACCGCGTTATTCTCGCCGCGCCGATACGCGCGGTCCATGTCCACGTAGTGGAGCCACTGCGCGCCGGCCGTCACGAAGGCGCGCGCCACGGCGAGCGGGTCGTTCGCGCCCGCCGGGGCGCGTGCCACCCGCCCACCGGCGACGTCAACGGCGGGATAGAGGTCCATCTGATGTTGGGAAGCTAATCCCCGGCCGTAGCGACGCTGGCGACGGGAGCCGGCTCGAGCAGCGACAGGAGCGTCGTGCGCACCGCGTTGAACGAGGCCAGGAGGGATTTCGGGACCGGCGTGCCCGCACCCATGTCCTTGCGGTTCGGATTCGTCGCCTGGCCATTCACGAGGAACTCGTAGTGCAGATGTGGGCCCGTCGACAAACCGGTCGAGCCGACGTACGCAATCGTCTCCGACTGGGTCACTCGTTGGCCGACGTGCAGGCCCTTGGCATAGGCCGACAGATGCCCGTAGATCGTCTTGATGCCATTGGCGTGGCGCAGCTCGACCATGCGGCCATATCCGTCGGCTTCGTAGACGAGCCGGTACACCACGCCGTCCGCGGTAGCGCGGACGGGCGTTCCGTAGGCCGCCGAGAAGTCGATGCCCTCGTGTTTGCGCCACCGGTGCAGAATCGGGTGATACCGGTTTCCGAATCCGCTCGAGATCCGCCGGAACTGGAGCGGTGCGCGCAGGAAGGCGCGCCGGAGCGATCGGCCGGTCTCGTCGTAGTACCCCGCGCGCGCCGAGTCGACGCCCGCGAACCGGAAGGCGTAGTTCGGACTCTTGGCCGCGTCCACGCGGGCGGCCAGGATGCGACCGAACCGGCGCTCGCCGGTGGGCGACTCGAGCCGCTCGAACAGGATGTCGACCCGGTCACCCGCGCGCACGTCCCGGGTGAAGTCCACTTCCCAGTCGTAGACGTCGGCAATAGCCCACGCGAGCGC
>DATNDQ010000053.1:0-2769 GCA_035553475.1 Gemmatimonadales bacterium | reverse complement strand
GCCCTCTTCGACTCGATGGCGGCGCTCGCCGGCGACCTCGAGCTCTCCCGCGTCCTCCAGGTCGTGCTCGACCGCGCGGTGGCGCTCCTGAACTCGACCGGCGGGGAAGTCGCGATCTTCGACGCGCAGACGCAGGAGCTGGTCGTGTCCGCCAGCGCCAACATCGGCAAGGACTCGACCGGCACGCGGCTCAAGATCGGAGAAGGCGCGATGGGGCACGTGGCCCGTACGCTCGAGCCGATCATCATTCCATCCTATCACGAATGGTTGGGCCAATCGGTCCAGTACGCGGACTGGACCGTTCACTCGGTGATGGCGGCCCCGCTCCTGATCGGTAAGCGATTGGTGGGCGCCATCGCACAGATTCATTCGGACAAGAAGCGGGTGTTCGATAACGAGGATCTTCGCCTGCTCAACCTGTTCGCCCCACAGATCGCCGTCGCCATCGAAAACGCCCGCCTCTACACGGAATCGCAGCGCCAGAAGCAGTACTTCTCGGAGCTGGTGAGCAACAGCCCCGTCGCCATCGTCACGCTCGACACCAACAAAACCGTGCGAAGCTGCAATCCGGCCTTCGAGCGTTTGTTCGGCTACACGCAACAGGAGGCCGTCGGCCAGGTGCTCGATGACCTGATCACCACGGAAGCGACGCGGCGGGAGGCCGAGGCGTACACGCGGGAGGCGTTGGACCGGCCGATCGCGGGGATCGGACAGCGTCGCCGGAAGGACGGGACGCTGGTCGACGTGGAAGTGCTGGGCGTCCCCGTGATCGTGGACGGCGCACACGTCGGTCCCATGGCGCTGTATCACGACATCACCGAGCTCCTGCGGGCCCGGCAGGACGCCGAGGCCGCGAATCGCGCGAAGAGCCAGTTCCTGGCCAACATGAGCCATGAGCTTCGGACCCCCCTCAACGCGATCCTGGGGTATTCGGAGCTGGTACGGGAGGAGGCCGAAGATCGCGGCCTGCACGAGTTCACCCCCGACCTCACGAAGATCGCCTCGGCGGGTCGCCATCTTCTGACCCTCATCAATGATGTCCTGGACCTCTCGAAGATCGAGGCCGGCAAGATCGAATTCGTCGCGGCCTCCTTCCCGGTCCGGCGCGTCATTGACGAGGTCTCCGCGACCGTCGAGCCGCTCGTCGCCAGGAAACACAACACCTTCCGGGTCCGCTGCGGCGATGAGATCGGCTCCATGCATTCGGACGAGACCAGAATCCGGCAGGTGCTCTTCAATCTTTTGTCGAACGCCTCGAAGTTCACCGAGCGGGGCACCATCGGCCTCGAAGTCACGCGCGCCGGAGACGAAATGGTGTTCGCCGTGTCCGACACCGGAATCGGCATGACGCCTGAGCAACAGGCCAAGCTCTTCGAGGCGTTCGTACAGGCCGACGCGTCGATCACCAGCAAGTACGGGGGCACCGGCCTCGGACTCGCGATTTCGCGCCGCCTCTGCCGCCTGATGGGTGGCGACGTCGTCGTAGACAGCGCGCTGGGCCGGGGTACCACCTTCACGGTCCGCCTCCCCCTCACCGCTCCTGCCGCGGGAGCCGACTGATCATGCCCAGAATCCTTCTGGTCGAAGACAACGAGATGAACCGCGACATGCTGTCCCGCCGGCTGATCCGGAAGGGCTTCGAGGTCGACATGGCATTCGACGGGAAAGCGGGGGTCGAGAAGGCGAAAGCGGGGGGCTACGATCTCATCCTCATGGACATGAGTCTCCCGGAGATCGACGGGTGGGAGGCCACGCGGCAGCTCCGCGCGTCTCCCGAAACGAAGGCCGTGCCGGTCATCGCCCTGACGGCGCACGCAATGGCGGGGGACCGGGAAAAGGCGCTGGAGGCGGGCTGCAATGACTACGACACCAAGCCCATCGAGCTCGACCGCCTCCTCGGCAAGATGAACGCCCTCCTGCCGGCGAAACCGGCGTGAGCCACACCGCCCCCGGCTCCAACCCCGTCGCCGCTCTTCGCCACGATCTCCGCACGCCCGTCAATCACATCGTGGGCTACGCGGAAATGCTCATCGAGGACCTCGAGGGTCCCGCAAATGCCACCCGGCGGGCGGAACTCGAATCGACCATCGAAGCCGCGCGGGACGCACTCAAGATGATTTCGCTGGTTCTGGCGCCGACCCGCGATGCGATCGAACCCACCGAAGTCACCGGGCTCTACCACCAGCTCGAGGATCCCCAGCACCGCATCATCGAGGCGGTGCACCGGCTCCTGGCCGCGGCCGGCGAGGCGCCGACCACGACCTTCGTCGAGGACCTCCACAAGATCGAAGCTGCCGCGGCGCGCCTCGTGCCGACGGCGCCGGCGACCGGCGGGAGCGCACAGAGCGCGGCCACCACCCCGGCCAGCGGGAAAGCCCGAGTCCTGGTGGTTGACGACGAGGCGGGGAACCGGGATCTGCTGGGCCGCCGGCTCCAGCGCGAAGGGTACGCTGTGGTGTCAGCGGGCGGGGGGCGCGAGGCCCTCGAGGTGGTCACCCGCGAAGCCGTGGACGTCGTGCTCCTCGACGTGATGATGCCCGACCTCGACGGCCTGGCGGTGCTCGAGAAGCTCAAGGCCGATCCCGTCACTCGCGATCTGCCGGTGATCATGATCTCGGCGCTCGACGACCTGGGCGCCATCGCCCGCTGCATCGAAGCGGGCGCGCTCGACTACCTCCCCAAGCCGTTTGAGCCGGTGATCCTGCGGGCCCGGCTCGCCGCGTCCCTGGCCGAGAAGCGTTTCCGGGATCAGGAGCGGGACCTGGTGCG
>DATNDQ010000052.1:0-19102 GCA_035553475.1 Gemmatimonadales bacterium | reverse complement strand
CGCCGGTGCGGCGACGCAACTGGTGTTTACCGTGCAACCCACCGGTACCACCATACTGACCAACATCTCGCCACCGGTTGTCGTCACGGCGGAGGACGCGTTCGGCAACGTGGATCAGAGCTTCACTGGTTCGGTGACGCTTGCGCTACTGGGCGGCCTGGGTCCCCTCACCGGCACCAACCCCACGAACGCGGTGCTTGGGGTGGCGACGTTCTCGGACCTCCAGGTAGTCACGCCGGGTACGTACCAATTGCAGGCCAGCGCGACTGGCCCCTCGTCGGCCACCAGCGCATCCTTTACAATTAACTAGCCTATGATCTGTCCCCGCTGCGCGGTCGGTGACATCTCCGACCAGACCCATGAATGCACCCTCTGCGGGTTCTCACCCGCCGGGGTCGCGACGCTCGCGGATCCGTTCCCCCGGGAGCTCGAGGCGAGCGCCCGCCGCGACCTGGAGCACGAGTTCCAGATCGAAGGAGTGCTGGGTCAGGGGCCGCGCGGCGTCGTGTACCTCGCGCTCGAGCGCGAGCAGAACCGGCTCATCGCGCTCAAGATCATTCCGCGCACACCGGGCATGGCGCCCGAGGCGGACGCCCTCCTCCAGCGCGAGGCATCCCTCGCCGCGTCGCTCGATCATCCGCACATCGTGCCGATCTACCGCGCCGGCGCCACCAGGATTTTCCTCTGGTACGCCATGGAGTACTCGAACGGGCGTTCCCTGGCCGAGGCCATCGGCGCGACCGATCAGAGCGCACCCGACTGGGCGCAATGCGTGCGGATCGTCCATCAGGTGGCGAGCGCGCTCGACTACGCCCATCGCCGGGGCATGACGCACGGCGGCATCAAGCCGGGCAACGTCCTCCTCGACTCCAAGGGCTGGGCGCGCATCACGGACTTCGGGGTCGCCCGAGCCTTCGGCCGGCCCACCGCCGTGTTCGGCGCCGACGCGCCCGCGGAGCAGCGTTACCTCGCGCCCGAACAGTTCGCCTCGCGCAACCTCACCGGTCCCAGCGTCGACCAGTATGGGCTCGCCGTGCTGGCCCACGACTGTCTGCGCGGCGCGCCGCCGACGCCGCACGTCCTGGAAGCCCTGCAGCGGGCCACGAGCGAGCACCCGTCTGAGCGCTTCGCGACCATCCTCGATTTCGTCACGGCACTCGAGGCCGACTCTCTGCTGCCTCCGCCGATGAGGCCGTCGAGCGCCCTCTCGGTCGTTCCCGCGGCGCCCCGCCGCGCGTCGACGAACGTGAGCGCGCCGCTGGTCGTGATCGATCCGGAAGCTCCCCCCGTGCCTCCGCGGTTGCCCCGGGTTTCCGTCGCGGCGCCGAAGCACCGGGCCCGGAACATCCTGCTCACGGCGATCCTGCTCTTCGGCGGTGTCTTTGGGGCGGCGTGGTGGTGGCTGCACGCGACGCCGGTGTCGAGTGCCATCGATCCCGGCGCCATTGTGCTGCAGCCGACGAATCCGTCCGATCTGACGCCGGTGCCGGCGGGCTCGACCGCGGTCAACGTGACGCCGCCGAACGCGCAGCCGCCCGCGTCGCCGACGGCACAACAGACCACGGCTCCGGTGACACCGAGGCCGAGGCCCGCGACGCCGCGCCCGGCCCCAAACGTCAGGCGGCCGGCCGCGGCCCCTGCCGGCCTGGCGGATGGGCATCTGCTCCTCAACACACAGCCCTGGTCGGAGGTGTACCTCGACGGCGTCGCGGTCGGGAATACGCCCAAGACCGACCTACCGGTGTCCCCCGGCACGCATCATCTCCGGTTCACGCGGGACGGATTCCGGCCCTACGAGACCTCGGTCGTCGTAGGCCCCGGTAGTTCTCTCCGCCTCACCGACATCGTACTGTCGCCCAACACGCCGTGACCGGACGGCGGGGTCTGCTGTGGACGGCCGTCGCGGCCCTCGCCGCCGTCGTCGTCACGCCTTCCGGGCGCGGCCTCGCCGCACAAGAGCAGAACCGTACCCTCAACAGCGCCCTGCAGGCCTACCAGAACCTCGAGTATGAAACCGCGGCAGCGCTGTTACGGCGCGCCCTCGCCGTGGAAGCGCCGAGTGCCGACACGCTGCCGACGTCGCTGCGACCCAAGGCGCTGACCTATCTCGCGGCGAGCGACTACTACCGGGGACGGAAGGATTCCGCGGCGGTGGTCTTTCGCCGGCTCATCGTGCAGGATCCCCGCTACCGCCCCGACCCGCTGATCTTTCCGCCCGAAGTCACCGCAGCCTTCGAAACGGCCCGGCGCGCCATGAAGGTGGTGGAGGTCATCACCCCCAGCGACACCTCCATCCGGCTGGGACGCGATCAGTATCCGATCCGCCTCTACGCGAGCTCCTTCCACGAAGTCGTCGTCGGATTGGAGCACCCCGATGGGCGGTTCATCAAGGGCATTTACGCCGGCCCGATCGGGGATTCGCTTGCCGTCAGCTGGGACGGACTCGATTCCGCCAGCACGCCCGCCGATGGAAACCTCGTCCTCACCGTGACGTCCCGCCCGACCGCCGGCGGCGAAGTGGTGCGGGTGGTGCGCATCATGCTCGACATCCGGACCACGCACGCGGATACGCTGCCCTGGCCGACCCCGTCCGACACCCTGCTTCTCCCGGAGCGGGCGCCATCAGGGCCCGCGCTCCGTTCCCTGTCAGGCGGGCTCCTGGGAGCCGCGGCCGTGCTGCTCCTGCCCTCGGCGGTCGGTTCGGGCACGCACCCGGCCGGGGCGCGGTACGCGGTCGTGGGGGCGTTGTCGCTGGCAGGCATCGTCGGCTTCGTCACCCAGCGGCCGGGCGTGCCCCTTCCCGACAACGTGGCGAAGAACGTCGCCCGGCGGGCCGGGTTCCAGCGCCAGATCGACCTGGCCAAGCAGGACAACGCGCGCCGCCGGACCGGCGTGCTCGAGCGGATTCGCGCGGGCGTCCCCCTCGTGATCTCGCGGGAAAACCAGTGAACGCCCGCCTCGGCCTCATCGCCCTGCTCGCGTTGCAAGCCACGAATCTGGCGGCGCAGAGCCCGTCCCGGCTCCATTTCGAAATCCAGCTCGACGGCTCGGAGCTGTACGCGAATCCGACTATCGGTTCGGTCTCGAGCACCCTGTCGGGCATGGTATTCGGAGGCGAGGGAAAGGTCGCGCTCGGGCCGGTGGGCCTGGATCTGGGATACTGGCAAGGCAGCCTCAGCAGCCAGAGCGGCCCGCAACCGACCGAGGACGTCGTCGAAGGGAAAGCCCTTCTCGAACTGGCGCCCGTCCACTGGTTCACCATCGCCGCCGGTCCTTATGCGCGGGCTTACACGACCTCCGGAGGAACTGAGCGCTGGCTCTCTTGGCGGGTCCAGGGCCGCGTCGAGCAGCCGCTGGTGCCGGAGATGGTGCAGGGGTATGCGGAGCTCTGGTTCGTGGCGAGCAGCAACGTGAACGTGGTGCAGCCGTTCACCAGCGGGCGCGGCGGGAGACTCGGGCTCCGGCTCGAGCCGGCCTCGTGGCCCGTATGGCTGACGCTGGGTTATGGGATCGAACAGATCAGGCTGGGGAGTGGATCGCGGATCGACACCGTAGATCGTCTGACCTTCGGTGTGGGGTACAGCCGGCGCTAAGGCGCCCTCGCAGGCTCGCTCTTCGGCACCAGCCGGTAGAGCGTCTCTCCGTTCCGAATCATCCCGAACTCTTCACGCGCCACGCGCTCCTGCGTGGTCGGATTGGTCTCCAGATCATGCGCCGCGCGCCCCAGGGAATCCACTTGCCCCTCGAGCGCCATCACGGAATCGCGTTCCTGCGCGAGCTGTCGTCGAAGCTTCAACCAATCCCCTGTCGAGTACTCACCCGCGAAGATCGCGAAGACCACCAGCGCCAGTGCGCCTACGATGGCGGCGAGGGCCGGGACGGCTGTGAGTACCGGGGTACGCGCGGGGCTCACAGGCCGTACAGGTCCCGGCCCGGGTAATGCGCCATGTCACCGAGTTCTTCGGCGATGCGCAGGAGCTGGTTGTACTTGGCGATCCGGTCGGTCCGGGAACCCGAGCCCGTCTTGATCTGGCCCACACCGCTCCCCACCGCGAGATCCGCGATGAAGGTGTCTTCCGTCTCACCCGAGCGGTGCGAGATGATCGCGCCGTAGCCGTTGGACCGCGCCAGCTCGATGCACTGGAGCGTCTCGGTAAGCGTACCGATCTGATTCACCTTGATGAGAATGGCGTTCGCGACATGTTCGTCGATGCCGCGGCCCAGGAGATCCGGATTGGTGCAGAAGATGTCGTCACCTACCAGCTGGACCCGTGACGACAGCGCCTCGGTGAGCTTGGCCCACCCCGCCCAATCCGATTCGGCCAGTCCATCCTCGATGGACACGATCGGATACCGGTCCACCCAGCCCTTGTACAGCGCGATCATTTCTTCGGCGGACTTCTTCCCACCCCCGCTCTTCTTGAACGAGTAGGTCCCGTCTTCGAAGAGCTCCGACGCCGCCACGTCGAGCGCGATGGCGATATCCTTGCCGGCTGCGAATCCCGCGGCCTCGACGGCGGACATGATGGCCTCGAGCGCCGCCTCGTCGTGCGGCAAGTTCGGGGCGAAGCCCCCCTCGTCACCGACGGCGGTCGAGAGGCCGCGCTTGGACAGCACCTTCTTGAGGGCGTGAAATACCTCGACGCCCATCCGCAAGCCTTCGGGGAAGGTCTCCGCCCCGATCGGGACGACCATAAACTCCTGGCAGTCCACCGTGTTGGACGCGTGCGCTCCGCCATTCAGGATGTTCATCATCGGCACCGGCAGCACGTGCGCGAGCGGTCCACCCAGGTACCGATAGAGCGGAAGTCCCGCCTCGTCCGCGGCAGCCCGGGCGGTAGCCATGCTCACGGAGAGAATGGCGTTGGCACCGAGATGACCCTTGTTGGGGGTCCCGTCCAGCTCGAGCATCGCGCTGTCGACGGCGATCTGCTCGTCGGCCGCGAAGCCCTCGAGGCGGGGCGCGATGATCTCGTTGACGTTCTTGACCGCTTCCAGGACGCCCTTGCCGCCGTAGCGCCGCTGGTCGCCGTCCCGCAACTCGACCGCCTCACGCTCGCCCGTGGAGGCGCCACTCGGCACCGCGGCACGGCCGCGAGCCCCTGAGGCAAGGGTGACATCGGCTTCGATGGTGGGATTGCCCCGGGAATCCAGGATTTCACGCGCGCGGACGGCGATGATCGTGCTCATAGTGGCCCGAACCTTAGGCGCCCGAGGCGCCCGAGTCAACGCGCGCCTTGAGCGCACGGACCTGGGCCTCGACCTGGTCTTTCAGTTTCGCGCGGTCATCCAACGTGAGCCCCGCGGTCGGCACTGGCTCGCCGATGCGGACCCGGATCGGCATGGAGCGCATGCGCCACGCGCCCTTGGGGAGGATCTTGAACGTGTCGTGCACGTACACGGGAACGACCGGCACCTGTGCCGCGATGGCGAGCGCAAATGGTGTCGTCTTGAACGGCAGCATCTCGCCGGTGCGGCTCCGCGTGCCCTCGGGAAACACGATCGGAGAAAAGCCGCTCTTGATCTTTGCTCCCGCCTCCGCGTACGACTCCATCGCCTTGGCTTTGACGGCCCGGTTGATCATGACGTGTCCGGCGCGTTTCATCGCGGGGCCGACGAGCGGGATGCGACCCAGCTCCGCCTTCGCCACGAACCGGGTCGAGCCCGGCAGACTCGCCGCCAAGGCCCAGATGTCGAACATGGACGAATGATTCGATGCGTAGACCACGGGGCCCGGGGGGATCCGCTCCACTCCCTGGATGTCGACGGGCGTCCCGGCACCCCGCAGGACCTGGCGGGACCAGTCGTTCGTGCCCCAGTCGTAGATGCCGCCGGGCTTGAACGGCACCCGGAAGAGCGCCGCGAGGATGGTACCGGTTGCGTGGATCACGCTGGAGTAGACCAGTACGAGGTAGTACCAGAGGAGGCGGATCATGGGGCGAAGTGATCGAATCCCTTGGGAGTGGGGACGAGCTTGCCCCCGAGCCTGACCTCGACCTCCGAGCCCTCCTTCACGTCTCCGACGCGCGTCAGCTTGCCCCGGATTTCAGACTCGAAGCGGGTGATGTCCTTGGCTCCGAACCCCGCGGGCAACGTCACAACCAGCTCGTACTCCTCTCCACTCGACAGGGCGTCGAGCGCCGAGACGCCGTCCATGCGAGGAACGAGATCCCCGGCGAGGGCGATGCCGACCTTGGAGGCCGCGGCGAGGTGTCCGAGATCGGCGGCGAGCCCATCGCTCACGTCGATCATCGCCGTCGCTCCATGCTCGGACAACCATTGCCCCGCCGCGATTCGCGGGACGGGATGCGTGAACCGGGCCCGATTGGCGACTGACGGCTTCTCACCCTTGAGGAACGCCTCCAGTGCCGCCCGGGGGCCACCAAAGGTACCGGTGACCCACACTCCGTCACCGGGCCGGGCGCCACTCCGCGTCACCGGTTTCTTCGCCTCACCCAGTACGCAAATGTCCACGAAGTACTTATCACTCCTCACGAGGTCGCCGCCCAGGACTTTCCCGCCCACGCTGGTGACCATATGTCCCACACCAGCCATGATCTCGGTCACGGGATCGGAGGGTACGGCTGCCGGCTCCCGACTCCCGTTTGTTGGACTCCCGACGGTCACAAGGACGCCGATGACACTCGCGCCTTCGGCCGCCAGGTCGGAGAGTGCCGCCGCCGCCGCCCGCCCCCCGATCTCCTGAAACGTGAGCCAGTCGGTACGGAAGTGGACCCCTTCGACACTGCCATCGATGCTGGCGACGAGGTTCGTGCCCCCCGTCGGGATGACGGCGACGTCATCGCCGAGACCGGACGCGGCGGCCCCGAGGCGCTTCGCGATAGCGCGGATCCGGTCGAACTCCGCGCCCTTCCCCAGCGGAACGTCGGTCACCGATGCAGCGCCGCGTCGCGCGAGAGGCGAACCAGGCCGGCATCGGTAGCGGCCCAGACGTAATCGTCTTCAACCGTAACGTCGCGAATGGCCGCCGGGACATCGTTCGGCACCGAGACGCCGTGGAAGGTCTGATGCCCGATGTCCCAGAACACGAGACCACTCGTCCCGGCGATCCACACGCCGCCGGCGTCCGGCGCGAGCGCCGTGATCGTACCGACCGGCGCGCGGGGCCGAAGCAGCGTCCAGCTTCCATCCGCCGGATTGCGCCACCCAAGCTGGTCGGCCAGGGCCACGACGATGGTGTCATGCGCATTCGCCAGCGCCACCACCGGCGCACGCAGTGTCGTCACCGCCGCGAGCTCGGGAGGCACCGCCGGCGCCGTCGATCCGGGCGCGAGCAGGGCGAGCCCGTCCTGCGTGCCGACCCACAAACTCTCGCGCTGCGCGACCAGCGCCGTCACGGCACGGTCGTATCCGGCCATTCGCGTGACCGCGCCGTCCGCCGTGATGTGGGCCAGTCCCTGCGCCGTCCCCACCCAGATGCCATCCGGGGCCTTGGCGAGAGCGAGAACATTGGGTCCTGGCAGCCCCGAACCGACGTCGTAGAAACGCCCGGTTCCTCCGCCACCCGGCATCTGGTAGAGACCCAACGCGGTGCCAAGCCACAGGGCATCGTTCGAATACAGCATGCGCTGCGCCAGCAGTACCGACGTGCCCCGCCCCAGGGCGTCCTCGTTGCTGGTGAACCTCGACAAATCCTCGGCCACCCACGTCAGCGCGCGCCGCTCCCCGGCCCGCGCCGATCCCACCGTCCAGACGCCCCCCGGGCCGGCGACCACCACGGACGCCCGCTGATTGGGAATCCCGAATGGCAGGGCCCCGCCCTGCCCACTCATCGGATCCACGCGCACGAGCCCGAGCCCCGTGGTCCCCAGAAACATTTCGTTCGGTCGGTCCTGGGACACCGCACCGGCCGTGAACTGGTATGTCCGCAGCCGGTTGTCGGTCAGGAGCCGCCCCTGCATTCCGCTCACCACCGGCGCACGCGCGAGGAGCGCCCGCACCGACTGGGGACCGACCCGCCGATTGACCGCCGGAACGTTGTTCGTCGGGATGGCGGCGAGGCCTCCGCGCTGGATGACATACCAGGTGTTCAGCCCCAGAACGTAGAAACCGCTCGCGGGATCCTGCGCGTCGAGGAAGCCGTCTCGCGCCCCGCCCGGAATGATCCCGGAATCCCATTGATTGATGTCCTGATTGTAGTGCGCCCACCCATCCTGGGTCCCGAGCCACACCCCGTTGCCGACCGGGTCCGCGATCGCGAACCGCACCTGGGCATCGGGATATCCGTCCAGCCTGGTCTGCGGCAGATCGAACGTGCCCGCGCCGCGGTCGTAGATGATCAGTCCATTGAGCGTGGCCGCGTAGACCTTGAACGGCGACGCGGCCACGGCGGTGATCTCCGAAAAATCACTGATCAGGACGCGATCCCCGGGGCGCCAGAAGCCCGAGCTCACCAGGAGACCCAGAGCTGCCGGCAAGGCGCCGGCGAGGATGCGCTTCACGCCGTCTCCGGGGCGTCGAGAGTCAGGAGGACCGGGGGAACACCGGGCCCGGCGTCGTGCCATTGGCGCCAGACCGCCGGGAGTGAAGCCAACACGTCGGCGGGCCGCAGCGACCTCGCGGTCCAATCCCGCGCCCCCTGCTCCGCCGCACGGCCCAGCGCGTGAGCCCCCAGGGCCGCGGCGTCCACCGGGGGAAGGCCGCGAGCGAGGAATGCGCCGATGAACCCCGCGAGCAGATCACCCGAGCCTCCCGTGGCGAGCCCCGGATTGCCGCTCGCCACGACGTGTACTGGCCCTCGAACGCCGGCGATCACCGTGGGCACACCCTTCAGGAGAACCGTACCCGACAACTGTTGGGCAGCCCGTTCCGCGGCGCTCCAGCGATCGTTCGCGGCCTCGTCGGCGAGTTGGTCACCGAGCGCGGCGCGGAACTCACCGAGATGGGGAGTGAAGACCGTGAGCCGGGAGCCGGCAGCCGTACCCTCCCAGAGCGTGAGCGCGTCCGCGTCGACTACCGTCGGAATTGCGCGCAACCCGAGCGCCGCTAGCAGAACGCCTCGGCGGGTCGGCTCACGGCCCAGGCCGGGACCGATCACCAGCGCGTCGGCCCACTCGACCGCCTCTGCGGCGGCGGGCTCGAGACCCCCCGCCAGCTTCGATTCGACGGTGAGCACGTCGGGGAGGCTCGCGCGCACCGCAGCCACGGTTTCGGGCCCGGCGATCAGCTTGACCAGCCCCGCGCCCGCCGCCAGAGCAGCTCGCGCGGCATGCAAAGCGGCACCGGACATCCCGGCGGCGCCTCCAACCACGGTAACGCGCCCACGATCTCCCTTGTGCATCCGAGCCTGCAGGGGCGGAAGCCGGGCACCGGCCCAGTGGTCGGTCACGAGGACGGGCCACGCAGGGTCCGCCGGTGGAAATCCGATGTCCACGACGACGATCCGCCCGCACCAATCACGGGCGAGCAGATGTCCGCGGCGCGGACCCCCGAAGGTCACGGTGACCTGAGCGCGGCAGGGGCCATGCGCGTCCCCGCTCGAGAGATCGAGTCCCGTCGGCCCGTCCACGGCCAGGATGGGCGCGCCGTATGCGGCCATCTTCTGCGTGAGCGCAAGGACATCACCGCGAGCGGGCCCCGACGCACCGGTCCCGAGTACCGCGTCCACCAGGAGGGCGGCTGCAGGCCACGGTTCGCCTTCCGCGATTTCGCGCACGCCGTCGAGCCGCGCGAGCGCGCGGTTGTCGACGCCGTCCTCGGTCTTGGGATCCAGGCCGGTCACCCAGACCGGAACGCCCGCCGCGTGCAGCGTGCGGGCGAGCACCCACCCGTCCCCACCATTGTTGCCGGCACCGACCACTACCAGCACGCCGCGCTGGGCGGCGTCCGGAAATTCCTTCAGGGCGACGGCCGCGACGGCGCGCCCGGCGGTCTCCATCAGCACCCGGCTCGGGATGCGGGCCAGCGTCCGCGCATTCCGGTCCCAGAGTGCCGCTTCGGCGGCCGAGAGGACAGGGACGGGATTCATGAAATCACCACGCCGGCGTACCCCACCACCGAGCTCTCGTCCCCCGTAACCCATCCCGAGTGCCGGTAGTCGACGACGTCGGCCCGGCTGGCGCCGAGCGCTTTCGCGGCAGTGAGCACGGTGGCGACCGGAGCGCGGCCGCACATCGTGATGCCTTCGCGGTGACAGCGACGGAGGAGCTCTTCGCCATCCAGCTTCTGTACCGCGCCCAACGCCTGCGCGTCCTTCAGCTCGGCCGTGTTGGCGGGTTCATAGTGGGAAAGATCACTCGACGCGAGCAGCAGCACCTGCTCCCGGGAGCGCCGGACCACACCGGCCAACGCCTCTCCGAGGGTACGGCACGACTCCCAGTCATCCCAGGCAAGGATGATGGGTACGATCCGTGATTGAGGCGCGAGGAATCGGATGAAGGGCAGCTCGACCTCGATCGCGTGCTCGTCCGTGTGCGCCAGGTGATCCACCGATACGAGGGGGCAGGCGTCCAGGACCGCCTGTGCGGTCCCTTCGTCCACGGTGAGGCTCCCCAACGGTGTTTCGAAGGCGCCCCGCTCCCACAGCGAAGCGCCACCGGGGGCGCGGGTGAGTCCGGTGTGGTTGGGAGCGACGATGATCACGATACTCGGAATCCGGATCCGGGCGAACGTGTGCGCGGCAGTGACACCGGAATACAGGTACCCCGCGTGGGGGACGATCGCGGCGCGGCACGCGGCGGGATGGGCCATGGGACCCAGGGGGTCCATCAGGTCCCGCATGGTGCGCTCCAGCTCGGAAGGGGTGCCTGGGTAAAAGCGGCCGCTCACCGCCGGCGCGCGCACGTCGCTCACGCGTCCCCCTCCCTCTTCCGATGAATCCTTACGGCGCGCTTCCCCCGCTCAAACCCGGCCAGGCGTACCCGGCCCGGAGAGCATCCGCGAATTCGTATACGGCCTCGAAGTCTTCGACCTTGTCGGAGGGCTGCCGGGCCAGGAGTCCGACGTCGATCAACAGAAAAACTATACGCCCGAAGTCGACGGTGGAGCGAATGCCCCAGAACGCGAGGACCTCTCCTGCCAGGAGCCCGAACTGCTCCAGGGCGAAGTCCCGGCACGCCCAGGCGAGTTCGCCGCCGGAAAGATGCCGCCGCGCCGGAAGACGGCCCTGAGCGAATTCGAGCGCCGCGAGCACGAAAAGGTACGCCCGCTCGTGGTACGCGCCGTCCTGTTCGCGGATGCGCGCGAAAGCGGCGTCGAGCGTGGTGGGCTCGCGGCCCTGATCAGACATGGGCGGGTTCGCGCCGGTGGGCATACAGCGGGAACGCGTCAGTCAGCTCTCGCACTCGCCCCTTCACCTTGGCCAGCGTGGCGTCGTCCTTGCCCGTCAGCACCGTGTCGATCAACTCGGCCACCGTGCCGCACTCCCCTTCCTTGAAGCCACGGGTGGTCACCGCGGGCGTACCAAGGCGGATGCCCGAGGTCACGAATGGAGACTGGGGATCGCCGGGGATGGTGTTCTTGTTCACGGTGATCCCGGCGCGATCGAGCAGCTGTTCGGCTTCCTTGCCGGTGAGGTTCTTGGCGCGGAGATCCACGAGCATCAAGTGCGTGTCCGTACCACCGGAGACGATCGCGTAGCCGCGCGCCACCATCGCCTTCGCGAGCGCCTGGGCATTCTTCACGACCTGGGCCGCGTAGTCCTTGAAGGACGGCTCCAGCGCCTCGCGGAAGGATACGGCCTTCGCGGCGATGACGTGTTCGAGCGGTCCGCCCTGCGTGCCCGGGAATACCCACTTGTCGATCGCCTTCGCCAGATCGGCCCGGCACAGGATCATGCCCCCGCGAGGACCGCGCAGCGTCTTGTGGGTCGTCGTGGTGACGATTTGCGCGTGCGGCACCGGCGACGGGTGCACGCCGCCGGCGACGAGGCCCGCGAAGTGCGACATGTCGACCAGGAACGTCGCCCCGACCTCATCCGCAATCGACTTGAGCAACGGGAAATCGATGACCCGCGCATACGCGCTCCCGCCCGCGATGAGCAGCTTGGGGTGTTCCTTGCGGGCGAGGTCCCGGACCTGATCGTAGTCGATGCGCCCGGTGTCCTCACGGACCCCGTACTGGACCGACCGGAAGATCGACCCCGAGAAGTTGACGGACGCCCCGTGGGTCAGGTGCCCGCCATGCGGCAGGGCCAGCCCCATCAGGGTCTCCCCCGCCTTCAGGACGGCGAGGTACGCGGCCATGTTGGCCTGCGCGCCCGAGTGCGGCTGCACGTTCGCGTGCTCCGCCCCGAAAATCTGCTTGGCGCGGTCGATGGCGAGCTGCTCCACCTCGTCCACCACTTCGCAGCCGCCGTAGTACCGCTTTTTCGGCACGCCTTCGGCGTACTTGTTCGTGAGCGCCGTGCCCATCGCCTCGAGAACCGCGACCGACACGAAGTTCTCGCTCGCGATCAACTCGAGCCCGTGCTCCTGCCGCTCCACTTCCCGCTTGATGAGGGCGTGGATCTGCGGATCGACTTCACGCAGCGGAGCCCGACGGTCAGTCGTCACGCTCGATCTTCTCCACCCGGCGTTCGTGCCGTCCCCCCTCGAAGGGTGTGTCGAGGAAGGTGTGCAGGATATCCATCGCCTGCTGGTCGTTCGTGAACCGCGACGGCAACACCAGAATGTTGGCGTCGTTGTGCTTTCGCGAAAGCGCTGCGATTTCCGGGGTCCAGACCACCGCGGCGCGGACCTGGGGAAACCGGTTCGCCACGTAAGACATGCCCAGGCCGGTGCCGCAGGTCAGGATGCCGCGTTTGGCCAGGCCCTCACTCACCGCCTCGGCCACCGGCTTTCCAAAATCCGGAAAGTCGTCAGCCGGATCGAGCTTGGCGGGACCGGCGTCCACGGGCTCGTAGCCCAGGCGCTTGAGCTCAGCCTTGAGCTTCTCCTTCAGCTCGAAGCCCGCGTGGTCGGCTCCGACCCAGATTTTCTCAGACAAAGTTCTGCCTCACCTTGGCGACCGCCGCGATGCGCTGCTCGGCCAGCCGGTCGGCGGCGCGGTATGAGGGGATCTTTTCCTCGCCCGCGATCTCGAACACGCGCAGAATGGTGTCGTAGATCTCACCGGCCTTGGCGCGCGCCCGCTCGAGACTCCAATCGTGCAGCTCGGCGTTGACATTGATCAAGCCGCCGCCATTGATGACGTAGTCAGGGGCGTATACGATGCCCCTCTTCTCCAGCTCGTCGCCATGCCGGTCTTCCGCCAGGACGTTGTTCGCGGCGCCCGCCACGATCGCGACCTTGAGCTTCGGGATGGTCTCGTCGTTGATCACCGCGCCCAGCGCGCAGGGCGCGAAGATGTCGGCCTTCTGGCCGAAGATCTCGTCGGTGCCCACCGCGCTCGCCCCGAAGTCCTGCGTCACCGTCTTCACTCGCTGCGCGTCAATATCGGTGACGATGAGCTTCGCGCCCTCTTCGTGGAGGTGCTTGCAGAGGTAATAGCCGACGTGCCCGCACCCCTGCAGGGCGACCGTCTTGCCGCTCAGCGAGTCGGAGCCCCAACGATGCTTCGCCGCGGCCTTCATCCCGCGGTACGTGCCGTACGCCGTGACCGGCGACGGGTCACCGGACTTGCCGAGCAGCCCGGTCACGTGCGTGGTCTCGGTGCGGATGAACTCCATGTCCGCCGTCGACGTGCCGACATCCTCGGCCGTGATGTAGCGGCCCCCGAGGGACTCAACGTGCCGTCCGTGGACCCGGAAGAGCGCTTCCCGCTTCGTCGTCTTGTTGTCCCCGATGATGACGCTCTTCCCGCCACCCAGGTTCAAGCCGGCCACCGCCGCCTTGTACGTCATGCCGCGGGAGAGCCGCAGGGCGTCGGTCAACGCGGCCTGGTCGGACGTGTAGTTCCAGAAGCGCGTGCCGCCGAGCGCCGGACCGAGCGTGGTGTCGTGGATCGCGATGATGCCGCGATATCCGGTGGACGGCTCGTAGAAGAAGCTGACCTGCTCGTGGCTGTGCTCGCCGAGCGACGTGAAGAGGCCGGGCGAACGCGATTCAGTCATGGCGGGTGAGCCCCCGGGCGATGATGAGACGTTGGATTTCGCTAGTACCTTCATAAATCTCCGTGACCTTCGCGTCCCGAAAGAGTTTCTCGACGGGGAAATCGCGCATATAGCCGTATCCCCCGAATAGTTGCACCGCCTGCGTCGTGACCCACATGGCGGTCTCCGATGCGAACACCTTGGCCATGCTCGCCTGCACCGTCACGTCCCGCCCGGCATCCTTCGCGGCGGCGGCCTGATGGGTCAGCGCCCGCGCCGCGGCGACCCGGGTCGCCATGTCCGCGAGCTTGAACTGCACCGCCTCGAACGACTCCAGCGGCTGGTCGAACTGCTTGCGCTCCGCGCAGTAGGCGAGCGACAGCTCGAGCGCGCGGCGGGCGATGCCCACCGCCTGCGTGGCGATGCCGAGCCGGCCCGCCACGAGCCCTTCCATGGAATACACGAAACCCATGCCTTCGTCACCCAGCAGCGCGTCGGCCGGCAGCCGTACATTCTCGAGCTCGATGCCGGCGGTGTTCGACGCCCGCAGCCCCATCTTGTCTTCGGCACGTGCCGCCCGGTAGCCCGGCGTCTTGGTCGGCACGATGAACGTCGAGATTCCCTTGGCGCCCTTCCGTGCGTCAGGCCGGTCCGTCCGCACCATGACCATCATGACATCGGCGGTGCCGCCGTTCGTGGCCCACGCCTTGGTGCCGTTCAGCACCCACTCGTTGCCGTCTTTGACCGCCTGGGCGCGCAGGGAGGCCGCGTCGGATCCCGAATCGGGCTCCGAGAGCGCGAACCCCGCGAGCAGCTCGCCGCGCGCCATCGGCTTGAGCCAGCGCTCGCGCTGGGCCGGTGTGCCGTGACGGAGCAGCATCGTGGTCGGAATGGCGCAGTGGATCGAAACCGACACCGCGATGCTCGCATCCGCGGCGGCGATCTCCTCCAGCGCCATCAAGTAGGTCGTGGTGTCCAGGCCGAGGCCGTCATCCGCCTCCGGCGTCGCAATGCCGAGGAACCCCAGCTTGCCCAGCTCGTCGATCACGTTCCGGGCGAAATGATGCGTCCGGTCCCACTCGGCGGCGTGGGGTTCGATGTTCGCCTTGGCGAACTCGCGGGCGAGGGCGACGATCTCCGTCCGGGCCTCGGACACGTCCGGACGCTCAACCGCGGTAGTCATAGAACCCGCGCTTGCTCTTCCGGCCCAGGCGCCCCGCGGCCACCATCTTCGCGAGCAGCGGCGACGGCCGGTATTTGTCCTCACCCAGATCCCGATGCAACACTTGTAAAATGGCGAGACATACGTCGAGCCCGATCAAGTCGGCGAGCGCGAGCGGCCCCAGCGGATGGTTCATCCCCAGCTTCATCACCGTGTCCACGGCCTCGGGCGTCGCGACGCCCTGCTCCACGCAGAACACGGCCTCGTTGATCATCGGCATCAGCACGCGGTTCGACACGAACCCCGGCGCGTCGTTCACTTCGACGGGGACTTTGCCGAGTGCCTTGGACACCTCGATGACCCGCGCGGTCGTCTGGTCGGAGGTCTCGATGCCGCGGATCACCTCGACCAGCTGCATCACCGGCACCGGATTCATGAAGTGCATGCCGATCACCTGCGCGGGCCTCTTGGTCTGCGCGGCGATGGTGGTGATGGAAATGGACGACGTATTGGAACCGAGAATCGCCGAAGGCGAGGCGTGCTGGTCGATCGTCTTGAAGATCTCGAACTTGGTCTGCGGATGCTCCGTCGCCGCTTCGATCACCAGCTCGGCGCCGGCGACCGCGGAAAGCGCGGTGTTCGTCTTGATGCGGGAGAGAGTCTGCGACTTCTGCTCGGGCGTCGCGGTCCCCTTCTTGACCTGACGGTCGAGGTTGCCGCCGATGGTGGCTATCGCCCGGTCGAGCGCGTCCTTCGACACGTCGATGAGGGCCGTGTCCCAGCCCGCCTGCGCGAAGATGTGAGCAATGCCGTTGCCCATGGTCCCCGCGCCCACCACTGCGACCACGCTCATCGTCCGGTTCCCTCTCCTGGCGACAAACGACGCGCGCGCCCTAGAGGCGCGCGCGCAGAGAAGGCGTCAGAAGCCGGAGGGTCGCGATGGCGATCGCCAGCTTGGAGATGTCCCCGATGATGAACGGCAACGTTCCGAGCATCGCGGCGGCCCGAACTGAGCCCGTGAGAATCGCGAGCTGCGCCAGACCGCCCAGGTAGATGAGGGCGAGTCCCGCGAGGGCGCCGGCCGCGACCCGCATGGTGCTCTGCCCGTTGCCCACGATCCGGCCGGTCGTCGCGCCCGCCAGCGGGAAGGCCAGCAGGAACCCGCCCGACGTTCCGATGATACTGGCGATGCCGCCCGGCCCGCCGAGGGGCGAGAACACCGGCAGCCCGGCGATGCCCAGGGCGAGGTAGAGCACCAGGGTCGATCCGCCCAGCCCCGCACCCAGCGCGCCACCCACGAGCAACACCGCGAGTGGCTGCAGGGTCATCGGCACCGGCGTGCCAGGGATCGGGATGGCGAGGTGTGCCGAGATGGCGACCAGCACGACGCCCGCCGCTACGGCGATGCTGCGGCGAAGGACCGTGGACCGGGAGCGGACCAGCGCGACGGACGAGACTTCGCTCACATGACCTCCACACTGAGGGCGACGGCGTTTCCCCCGCCGAGGCAAAGGGTCGCGAGGCCGGTGGTCTTCTTCCGGTCGCGGAGAGCGTAGAGCAGCGTGGTCAGCACGCGGGCACCCGAGGCACCGATGGGGTGACCGAGCGCGACGGCACCGCCATGCACGTTCACGCGGTCCCAGTCCCAGCCGAGCGCGCGGCCATCGGCGAGGGCCTGCACCGCGAAGGCTTCATTGGCTTCGATCAGGTCGTAGTCGCCGATCTTCGCATTGGTCTTGCGCATGAGGTTCTGCACGGCAACGATGGGCGCGAAGAAGAGGTCCTTGGGCTCGCCGCCACCCGTGGCATATCCGGTAATACGCGCGAGGGGCGCCAGTCCATGAGCCTTGGCGAACGCCAGGGACGTCACGACCAGGGCCGAAGCGCCGTCATTCAATCCGGGTGCGTTTCCCGGGGTGACACTGCCGTCCTTCTCGAACGACGGCTTGAGGGCGGAAAGCGCCTCGAGCGTCGTGTCTTTGCGCGGAGATTCATCCTTCTCGATGACGGTGGGGCCCTTCTTGCCGGGAATCTCGACCGGGACGATCTGATCCTTGAAGTGGCACGCCTCCATCGCAGCGACCGCCTTCTGGTGGCTGGCGAGCGCGAAGGCGTCCTGATCGGCCCGCGACACGCCCGCCTTCTTGGCGGTGTACTCGGCCAGGTTGCCCATGTGCTGATTCGAGAAGGAGTCCCAGAGCCCGTCGCGGATCATGCCGTCGACCAGGTTCTGATCGCCCGCCTTGATCCCGCCCCGCATCCCGTAGACGTAGTGGGGGGCGTTGGTCATGGACTCCATGCCGCCGGCGACCACGCATTGCTCGTCACCCGCCTTGATGGCCTGCGCCGCCAGCATCACGGCCTTGAGGCCGGAGCCGCACACTTTGTTGATGGTGAGCGCGGGGATGACACCGGGGAGGCCCGCGTGGATCGCGGCCTGGCGGGCGGGCGCCTGTCCGACGCCCCCCTGCAACACGTTGCCCAGAATGACCTCTTCCACCGCCGCCCCGTCGATCTTGGCACGCTTGACCGCCTCCTTCACGACGACGGCCCCCAGCCTGGGGGCAGTCAATGACGCGAGCCCCCCCAGATACTTCCCGATGGGGGTGCGGCAGGCGCTCAGGATGACGGGTGTGGTCTGGTCATTCATCTATTAAGAGTCTCCAGTCCGTGCCTCAAAGTAATGAGGTGAGCGCCCGGGTGCGAACCTCGTCTTGCAGCTTGCTGACGAATTCGGCCAGTGGCAGCACCACCTGTTTCTTGCCTTCACCGCGCGCCCGGATCGCCACCGTGCCGGCATCCGCCTCGCGCTGTCCCACGACGGCCATGTACGGGACCTTGTGGGTCTCCGCATCCCGAATCTTGTAGTTCAGGGTTTCGCTCCGGTCGTCTACCCAGACCCGCAGCCCCGCCGCCCGCAGCGCGTCACCCGTCTTGTTGGCCGCGTCGACCTGAGCGTCCGCGATCGGCAGGACCCGCACCTGCTCCGGCGACAGCCAGAGCGGGAAGGCGCCCGCGAAGTGCTCGATCAAGAACCCCACGAACCGTTCGAGCGTTCCGTAAATGGCGCGATGCATCATCACAGGCCGGTGCGGCTTGTTGTCCGCGCCCGTGTACTCGAGCTGGAAGCGCTCGGGAAGCTGGAAATCGAGCTGGATGGTGGCGCCCTGCCACTCGCGGCCGATCGCGTCGTTGAACTTGATGTCGATCTTCGGACCGTAGAACGCCCCGCCGCCCGCGTCGAGCCGGTACGCCATGCCGCGACGCTTCAGCGCCTGCTCGAGTCCCTTTTCGGCCACATCCCACATCTCATCGGCGCCCAGTTTTTTCTCGGGACGTGTCGCGAGATCGAGCCGGTAGTTGAGCCCGAACGTCTTGCCGAGCACGAGCTCCACGATGTCGAGCAGGTTGAAGATCTCCTGCTCGATCTGATCTTCGCGCAGGAAGATGTGGGCGTCGTCCATCGAGAGCCCGCGGACGCGCAGCATGCCGTGCAACACGCCCGACCGCTCGTTGCGGTAGACGTTCGCGATCTCCGCGAGCCGGATGGGAAGGTCCCGGTAGCTGCGCTGCTGGGCCGCGTAGACGAGGATGTGCATCGGGCAATTCATCGGCTTCACCCGGTAGCGGACCTCTTCGCCCTCCCCTTCCCCTCCCGCCATCGCGGGGAACTGGTTCTCCGCGTACAGCGGCAGGTGTCCCGAACGAAGAAACAGCTGCTCGCGCGTGATGTTGGGCGTGTACACGAGCTGATAGCCGCGCTCGAGAATCACGTCCTCGATGAACCGGCGGAGCTGGAAGTTCAGCATCGCGCCCTTGGGGTGCCAGAAAATGAGCCCGGGCCCCACGTCCTCCTGAATGGAGAACAGGTCGAGCTGCTTGCCGATCACCCGATGGTCGCGCTTCTTCGCTTCCTCGAGCCGGTGGAGATAGGCCTCGAGATCCTCTTT